>NZ_VJZE01000010.1 GCF_009377205.1 Streptomyces phyllanthi | reverse complement strand
GGCGTGGTGGCGGCGCCGGTGGCCACGGCGTCGTCCACCCACTTCATCGGCCGGGGCGGGGGCCGCCCTTCCGCGCAGAGGATTCGCTCATGTGGCCGATCATGCCACAGCAGCCTCTCGGGACGCCGACCTCTCGGCCCGTCAGCCTCTCGGGACGCCGACCTCTCGGCCCGTCAGCCTCTCGGGACGCCGACCTCTCGGCCCGTCAGCCTCTCGGGACGCCGACCTCTCGGCCCGTCAGCCTCTCGGGACATCGCGATATGTCGGCACAGTGCCGAACGCGGCAAGCGAGACGGACAGTGACGGGGCGGCGTGCCTCAGCAGCTCGGGCCGTTCTCGCGCCGGTCGACCGAACGGTCCTGTTTCCACCAGCGGCAGGCGGGGACGCGGTCCTTATGGTGAACCTCGGATACACGATGATGACGGAGCAGGCCGGTCCGCGGGACCTCGTCGACCATGTGGTCGGCGCCGAGGAAGCCGGTTTCGACTTCTCGGTGACCAGTGACCACTACTTCCCCTGGCTGCGCTCCCAGGGACACTCGCCGTACGCGTGGAGCGTGCTGGGCGCCGCCGCGCACGCGACCTCGCGCATCCCGCTGATGACGTACGTGACGTGCCCGACGTTCCGCTACCACCCGGCCGTCGTTGCCCAGAAGGCCGCGACGCTGCAACTGCTGTCCGAGGGCAGGTTCCGCCTTGGCCTCGGCTCCGGCGAGAACCTCAACGAGCATGTCGTCGGCCGTGGCTGGCCGTCCGTCGACGTACGGCACGAGATGTTCGAGGAGGCCGTCGAGATCATCCGCGCGCTCTTCGAGGGCGGACACGTCACTCACCACGGCAAGCACTACGACGTCGACTCGGCACGCCTGTGGGACCTGCCGGACGCCCCGCCACCGATCGGCATCGCCGTCTCCGGCGAGCGGTCCTGCGCCCTGGCCGGCCGGCTGGGCGATCTGGTCATCGCCACCGAGCCCGAGCAGGAACTGCTCACGGCGTTCGACCGGCACGGCGGGACGGGCAAGCCCCGGATCGGGCAGCTGCCGGTCTGCTTCGACCCCGACCGCGATGCGGCGATCGACCGGGCCCATGACCAGTTCCGCTGGTTCGGCGGCGGCTGGAAGGTCAACTCCGAACTGCCGCACCCCGACTCGTTCGCCGCAGCCACGCAGTTCGTGACGCGGGACGACGTCGCCGAGTCCATCCCCTGCGGCGACGACCCCGACGCGTTCGTGTCCGCGGTGCGGCCCTACGCGGAGGCCGGATTCACGGATGTCGCCCTCGTACAGATCGGCGGCGACAGCCAGCACGCCTTCCTGGAGTGGTCCGCGAAGACACTGCTGCCCGCCCTGCGGGACGCGTTCGCCTGAGGCCCAGCCCCCGGCCCCCCGGCCCCCGGGACCGTCCGCCGTCCGCTCTCACCGGGCTGGAGACCGACCACTGAGTGGGGCGGCCCGACTGGCGGACCCGTCAGGGAGCTTCGGGGACGAGGCCCAACTGTGTGAAGAGCTCCGCCTGGTCGAAGTACAGGCGGTAGCTGACGATGACCCCGTCCTCCACGGTGGCCAGGTCGCAGCCGCGGATCCGGACCTCCCTCTGGGTCGCGGGGATGGTCTCACCGTCGGGGAGCGCGATGGGACCCGTGTTGCGACCGCCGAGAAATCCCTCGTCGATCGCGGTGTCACCGGTCTCGTACTTGCGCAGCGACGTGTACGTCGGCTGCGGAAACATCTCCGCGACCTGCTCGAAGTACTCGACGATGTGGTCACGGCCCCGCAGTTCCCCCGCGTCTGGTGTGACGGCGACCGCGTCCTGCGCGAAGCACTCCGCGATGGCCTTGGGATCACGGGCCGTGGTCACCGCCTCGGTGAGCCGGTCCATGACCTCACGAGCCTGCCCCATGACGCACCTCCTGGGCACCCGTCGTGTCCTGGCCACTCCCATTTTCCTCCCGGCCCCCGCGGCTCGCGCGCCCTGCGCACCGTGGCTTGCCGACGGCCGGCCCCCTCAGGGCACGTCGGCCACCGAGAAGACCCCCGGCCCGCTCACCCCGTACAGCACCCCGCCCACCAGGAGCGGCGGCATGGAACTGGGCGACAGCTCCTCGAAGGAACGGCCCGCCGTGTCGATGGACGGCTGGGTGCGCCCGATCTCCTTGCCGGTGCGCGGATCGAGAGCCAGGACGCTGGTGTCCGGCATGATGACGTACAACCGGCCGTCGTGGATGGCCGGCTCACTGAAGACGCGCAGCTCCCGCGAACTGGTCCACAGCGGCTTCCCGCGCTTCAGGTCGAGGGCGAGCAGCGTCTCGTTGCCGTAGTCGAAGATGTACATGGTGTCGCCGTGCACCAGCGGCGGCGCCTCCGGCTCCACGCTCCAGGGGAAGTCGATGCGGCGGGTCTTCCCGCTGCCGAGATCCTGGATGAAGAAGGCGGCGGAGACCCCGGTGTCGTCGTCCCAGCGCGCGTAGTACGCCGTGCCGTCGTGCACCGTGGCCAGCCACAGATCGCCCTTGGGCGCCTTGACGGTGCCCAGCGTTCTGCCGGTGCGTCCGTCGAGGTGCGCGATCCCGCCGGAGCCCCCGCGCAGATCGGCGTAGAGCGTCCCCTTCGGTCCCGCGTGGAAGGGGCTCGCTGAGGCGGAGGTCAGCTCACGCCGCCACAACTCCTCGCCCGTGCGCGGTTCGTACGCGGCATAGCGCGCCGTGTCGGAGGGCCCGAGCTTGTCCAGCCGCACGAGCAGTACGCCGCTCAGATACTGGAACTCGCCCACCGGGCCGTCCAGATGCCACAGCCGCTTTCCGGTTCCGCCGTCGAAGGCGTCCACTCCCTCAGACCGGTCGGCACTGTTGACGTACACGACACCGTCGTGGACGACCGGATCGCTCAGCGTGAAGCCGGTGACCTTCTTCTCGCTCATGGGTTTCGTCCAGTCCACACGGCCCGTCGCGGGGCTCAGCCGCATCAACGCGACCTGTGGGGAGGAGCAGAAGACGCCGAGCGCGTCCGGTGTGCACGCCGGGCCGAAGGGAAAGGGCTCGTCCTCGTCGGGGTCCGGCTCCAGTGTGTTGTGCCACGGCTTCCAGCCCGCCGGTACCGACGCCCCCGGTGCGGCCTGGCCCGCCCCGTCACTCGTGCTCGCGGGACCACCTTCGCCCAGCAGGGCCGCCGTAGCCGTACCCGTGACGCCGAGGAGGGCCGCGGCCGCCAGGAGGGCCCACAGCCTCTTCCCGCGCCGCTCCGGCCCGGTCTGTCCGGCGGACCCGTCCTGCCCGGTCTTCGCGGGCGGCGTCGCCGTCCCCGACAGTACGGTCACCGGCTCCCGCGACGGCTCCTCGGCGGGCACTTCATCAGGGGCCTCATCCGGGACACCGTCGGGCGTCTCGGCCAGGACACCACCGGGCGTCTCGTCCGGGAGCCCGTCGGGCAGTTTCTCCGGCAGTCCGGCCAGTGTCTCCAGCACCTCACCGGACGTCGGCCGGTCCGCGGGCTCTTTCGCCAGACAGGCCGACACCAACGGGCGCAGCGGCTCGGGCAGTTCACCCATCTCGGGCCGGTTGTGCACGGTGTTGTACGCCGCGAGATAGGCGTTGTCCGCCTCGAAGGGGCTGTGCCCGGTGGCGGCGTACACCAGTACGGCGCCCAGCGAGAAGACGTCCACGGCGGGGCCGACCTCGCGCGGGCTGACGAACTGCTCCGGTGCCATGAACGGCGGCGAGCCCATCACCATGCCGGTCTGGGTACGGACCTCGCTGCTGGCCGCCCGCGAGATCCCGAAGTCGATGACACGTACCGTCCCGTCCTCGTCGTCGGCGCCCTCCAGCAGCACATTGCTGGGCTTGAGATCCCGGTGCACGACCTCCGCGCGGTGGATCTCCCGCAGCGCCTCGGCGAGTTCGGTACCGAGGCGACGCAGCGCGGGCCAGTCCAGCGGACCCGACTCGTCGACCCGCTCGGCGAGCGTACGGCCCGGGACGAACGCCGTGGCCATCCAGGGCCGTTCCGCGTCCGGGTCGGCGTCCACGACCGGCGCCGTGAACGCGCCGCTGACCCTGCGCGCTGCCGCGATCTCCTGCCTGAACCTGGCCCGGAACTCGGCGTTGTCCGCGTACTTCGTATGCACGACCTTGACGGCGACGGCTCGCCCCGAGACCGATCTGGCGAGGTAGACGACGCCCATGCCGCCGGTCCCGATCCGCGATTCGATCCGGTAGCCCCCGACAGACCGCGGATCGTCCTCGCGCAGCGTCACCGCATCTCCTTCACCGGTTCCGGCCTGGACGGCTCCGGGCCCGGACTGGACTTTTGACATGGACGGCTCACTCTAGTGGCCGGTCGGTCCCACCCACCACGAGCGCCGCCGCACCCGGAAGGGAAGGAGCCTATCGGCAAGGGCCCGGCACGCCTGCCGGAGCCGGGCACACGCCGTACGCGAGCCGCAGGCCGGTCCGCTGATCGCACGGATCAAGCCTCAGGGCGCGTCGACGAACACCGGTTCGAGCGCCCGGCTCAGACGCTCGAGCCACTCCTCGGCCGTACCCCGTACTTGGGGATGGTCCGCGCGGAAGGCCGCCCAGTCCACGGACCGTGGCGTCACCACGTCCAGGCGCAGGGGATCGACGTCCTTCGGGCGGCCCGGCTCACGGCGGAACACCTGGCGCAGCAGCCGCGGAGACAGTCTCGTGGCCTCCGCCTCCGCGAGCAGCACGGCGTCGTACAGGTCCTTGCCCTGGGCGCGGCCATCCGCCGCACAGTCGGCGTGCAGCCACAGCAGCTTCCAGGCGAGCGACAGTTCACGGCTGGCGGTCCGTACGGCGGCCGGCTCGGTTCCGTCACCGCGGGGCACCGCCGTCAGTACGGGTGGCTCCGGGAGCCACTCGTCGCGAGCGAAGTCAAGCCGCACCTCGCCGGGCGGAAGCTTGTCCGCCTGCCAGGGGATGACCAGGCGCACACCTGGGGTGTCGTACTCGGAATAGGTCCAGGTGCCGTCCTCCCGGGCCGCTTCCGCGTCGAGCACCACGCCTGGCGCGGCAACCGGTCTCTCCCGTACGAGGCCGAGCAGCTCGTCGTGCGGCGGGCAGGACTCCGGCTCCGGTTCGGTGATCCAGTGCAGCCCCTCGGGCGGGACGACGGGGCGCAGACCTCTGGTGTCGAACTCCTCGTGCTTCCAGATCTCGTACCGGTCGGCGCCGTCGGCCGCCTCCGGCCACTGCTGTACGACCTCCAGTGCCTCGACGTAGGGATACGGGTGCTCGGGGGCGACCGGGACCAGCAGGGGGCGGGGAACGATCCAGTCGAGGTCCGCCGGCTCCCGCGCCTCGGCCCCCACCCACGCCGGCATGACCATGCTTCCCCGCAGGACGAGGAGGTCGCCCAGAGGAGACCGGGCGACGAGACGGAGCAGATGATCGAGCACGGCGCGACGCGCGGTCCGGTGCGCCGTGCCTTCTCGCTCGCCGTCCGTGGGCCGGGTCACCGGACGTCTCCGCTCTCGTCGATCCACCCGCGGTCCAGGGCCGGACGGTCGTCGTGCACGACGAACTCCTCCTCGACTTCGACGGCCTTGAAGTCCGCTGCCGCGAAAGCGGTGAGGAGGGCGTCGAGGCGCCGGCGCGCCTCGGGCCGGCCGACGCCACGACATCGCTGGGTGACGAAGCGTTCGTGACCGCGCTCGCCCAGATCGCGGCGGGCGTTGCGCGACACATGCGCGGTGTGCCGCCCGGCGAGCGCGCGCACCGTCGCCACCTCGTCCTCGCCGGCGAGGACGAGCTTGACGTGGTGTTCGAAGTAGCAGCCGGGAGACAGCGCCTGGGCCTCGACGGCCGTCCGCGGCACGTCCGCGTTCCACGGCGACGCCTCGATCTTCACGCGTGTCACGCCGAACCCCTCGGCGCGCAGCCGCTCGACCCACACCCGCGCCGTCTCTCGTTGCGCGGCGAGCACACCGTGGCCGCGCAGCGTCACCATCGGCTGGTCGGGGGTGGCGCCCCGGTCGAGCACGATCCGTGTGTACTTCACGTGGTTGCGCTCCGCCCACAGCCGTATCCGGTCCTCTCCACCGGCCGTGGGAGCGGGCACCACCGTGAGGTGCGTCTCGAACTCCCCCGCGAAATCCACCACTGCCGCCCCGCAATCGACCGTTCCTTCACAGGAGGCCGACTGTACTGACCGCCACTGACAGCGGGCCCGCGCCCACCGGGCCACCCGGCTACCGGGCTCACCCGCAGGCTGGGGCGACGCCCCCCAAGGCGCGTCCTCCGCCATCAGCCGACGGACGGGATGATCGATCGGTCCCCGTCCGCCTCCCGCCGCGGGCGCCCGTTTGCGGCCGACCCGACCGGGGACTCGTGCGATATGCCCGTAACACCTGCTATGTGAATTTCCGGGGGCGACCATCTGACGCCTTACGTCCACGTCCTACGTCCCACGCCCGACGTCCGGCAGGAGTATGCGATGCAGACAGACAGCGACACCCGAACCCACCGGCGGCCCGCAGGCCCCGCCAGGGCCCTCCGGAAGGACAGGACGTCCCTCACGTCCCTCAAGCGCGACCCGCTGGTACGCGGCCTCGGAGTGGCCAGTGCCGTACTGGGCGTGCCCCAGGTGACCAGGCCGGGGGAGTTCGCCCGCGGCGTCGGCGTGGAGGACGAGCCCCGGAACCGGCTGGCGACCACCGCGGTGGGTGTCCGTGACCTCGTGGCGGCAGCGGGTCTGCTGGGCCGCCCCCACCCCGCCTGGCTGTGGTGCCGGGTCGGCGGTGACGTCATGGATCTGACGATGCTGGCCAGGGCACTGAGGACCCAGGACGGCGGGCGTACCCGCCGTACGGCGCTGGCCACGGCGGCCACCGCCGCCATCACGGCCACGGATGTCTACGCGGCCGTGACGCGAACCCGCGGGATCACCACGCTGGAACTGACCTCGTCCACGACCGTGGCCAAGCCCCCGGGCGAGGTCTACGGGCTGTGGCGCCAGCTGGACCGGCTGCCGACGTTCATGGCGCACCTGGACGAGGTGCGGGTCACCGGGCCGCGCACGAGCCACTGGAAGGCGACCGCGCCGTTCGGCACCACCGTCGAGTGGGACGCCGAGACCACCGAGGACGTGTCCGGAGAGCGCATCGCCTGGCGTTCCCGCGAAGGCGCCGACATCGACAACTCCGGCGAGGTCCGGTTCGTACGGGCGCCGGGCGGCCGCGGCACCGAGATCCATGTGACGCTCCGCTACGGCCTTCCCGCCGGTCCGCTCGGCAAGGTGGTGGCACGCTACTTCGGCGAGGAGCCGTCCCAGCAACTGGACGACGACCTGCGCCGGTTCAAGCAGGTGATCGAGACCGGTGAGGTGGTCCGCTCGGAGGGCGCCCCCACCGGAAAGCGCGCCCGCGGGGAGTTCCCGCAGCGCCCCGCACGACCACTGACCGAGGACGAGCTCAGGGAGGCACTGTCATGAAGGCCGCCTGCTGGATGGGCCCGGACACCGTCGAGGTGCAGGACGTTCCCGACCCGTCGATCCTCAACGACCGCGACGCCATCGTGAGGGTCACCTCGACGGCGATCTGCGGATCGGACCTCCACCTGCTCCAGGGCTACGTCCCCACCATGCAGAAGGGCGACGTCCTGGGACACGAGTTCATGGGGGAGGTCGTCGAGGTGGGCCCTGGAGTCGACAGCGACACGCTCAGGGCCGGCGACCGGGTCGTCGTACCGTTCCCGATCGCCTGTGGCTCCTGCCTCGCCTGCCAGTCCGAGTTGTACTCGTGCTGCGAGAACACCAACCCCAACGCCGGTATCGCCGAGAAGGTGTTCGGGCACCCCGTCGCCGGGATCTACGGCTACTCCCATCTCACCGGGGGCTTCGCCGGCGGCCAGGCGGAGTACGCCCGCGTACCGTTCGCCGACGTCAACCCGGTGAAGGTCGACTCCGGTCTCACCGACGAGCAGGTGCTGTTCCTGTCGGACATCCTGCCCACCGGGTACATGGGCGCCGAGATGTGCGACATCCGGGACGGCGATGTCGTCGCCGTCTGGGGCGCCGGGGCGGTGGGCCAGTTCGCGATGGACAGCGCGCGCGTGCTGGGGGCCGACACGGTCATCGCGATCGACAAGGAGACCTACCGGCTCGACATGGCCGCCGAGCAGGGCTACATCACGGTCAACCTCGAAGAGGAGGACGTCCGTTCGGCCCTGCTCGAACTCACCGGAGGCCGCGGCCCCGACAAGTGCATCGACGCCGTCGGTCTGGAAGCCACCCACGGCGCACCGCACATACGGCTCTACGACAAGGTCAAGCAGACGGTCCGCGCGGAGAGCGACCGGCCGCACGCGCTGCGCCAGGCGATCCTGTCCTGCCGCAGCGGGGGAGTGGTCTCCGTCATCGGCGCCTACGGAGGACTCATCGACAAGTTCCCGGCCGGCGCCTGGATGAACAGGTCCCTGACCCTGCGGGCCGGGCAGTGCCACGTCCAGCGCTACCTGGGGCCGCTGCTGGGCCGCATCGAACAAGGCGAGTTGGACCCCACCCGGGTGATCACCCACACCCTGCCCCTGACGGACGCCCCGCGCGCCTACGACCTCTTCAAGAACAAGGAGGACAACTGCGAGAAGGTCGTCCTCACCCCCTGAGGCACTCGCGTCGGCCACCCGCCGCCCGCGCCCTCGGCCCGCCGCGCCCCGACCCACGCGTCGACGCGCCCGCCGAAGGCACGGGCGTCGGGTCGGTTTCCGGCCTTCACCGGTGCACCCGCACATGCGGTCGACGCAACGGGCTACTCGACAGGACAGGCACGAACAGGAACGCCGCCAAGCGACGGAGGAGTACGGCGTCGGCTCGTCACCGGGAAGGGCCCGCATGCGAACCGTAGGAGTCGAGGAGGAGCTCATACTCGTGGACGCGGACACGGGAGAGCCCCGAGCGGTCTCCGGCGCGGTGCTCGCCCTCGCACCCGACAGCGGGCTGGAACAGGAACTCCAACTCGAACAGCTCGAGGTCGCGACCCGGCCCATGTCCGCGACGGGCGGACTGTCCCAGGAGATCAGGCGCTGGCGGGCCGAGGCCGCCCGGCGCGCGGCGCGCGTCGGCGCCGTCCCGGTGGCCCTCGCCACCTCCCCGCTGCCGGTGCACCCCTCGCTCACCTCCAGCGAGCGCTACCGCTGGATGCGGGAGGAGTTCGCGCTCACCGCGCAGGAACAGCTCACCTGCGGCTGCCACATCCATGTGGGCGTCCTGTCCGACGAGGAAGGCGTCGCCGTGCTCGACCGCATACGGCCCTGGCTCGCGCCCCTGGTGGCGCTGAGCGGCAACTCGCCGTTCTGGCAGGGCCGCGACACCGGGTACAGCAGCTACCGCAGCCGGGTCTGGGGCCGCTGGCCCTCCGCGGGCCCGGTGGAGATCTTCGGCTCCGCCGAGCGCTACCGCCGGCAGGTGCGCGCCATGCTCGACACGGGCGCCCTGCTCGACGAGGGCATGATCTACTTCGACGCCCGTCTGTCCCGCAACTACCCGACCGTCGAGGTACGCGTCGCGGACGTGTGCATGGAGGCCGAGGACACCGTCCTGCTCGCCACTCTCATACGAGCCCTTGTGGAGACCGCCGCCCGCGAGTGGCGAGCCGGAGACCCCCCGGAACCCGCCGGAATCGGCCTCCTGCGCCTCGCCGGCTGGCGAGCGGGCCGCTCCGGCCTGGACGACCGCCTGGTCCAGCCCCTGACCTGGACCCCGGCACCCGCACAGACGGTCGTACGGTCCCTGCTCGACCACGTACGGGAGGCACTGGACGACGCGGGCGACCTGCCCTCCGCGGAGGAGCGCCTCGCGAGCCTCCTGGAACGGGGAAACGGGGCACGCCGCCAGCGACAGATCTTCGAACGAACCGGCGAACTCGCCGCAGTCGTCAGGGACTGCGCGACCCGCACGGCGGCCTAGTGCTGTGGCCGGAAAGGTTTGCCGGAAAGCTCGCGGCGTCCGGTGCTGGGGGCACCTCCCACGCCGTTCAGGCAGTGGGGGAGCATCGCAAGGCGGAGCATCGCCCGCGTACTGGATGTACTCGGGTGATGCGACAACGCGGCGAGGTGCCGTGCCGGGCGTCGCGAGCCGGTGAACCTTTCCGGTCACAGCACTAGCTGCCGCCGGCGGGGAAGGCGCCGGGAGGCTGACGCCGGCGGGCAAGGTCTAGTCTGACCACACGATCCGGCGTCCAGGAGGTACGGGGTGGGGGTGCGGATCCGACCCGCGCGAGCCGAGGAAGCGACGGCACTGACCGAGCTCGTCCTGCGCTCGAAGGCGCACTGGGGGTACGACGCGGAGTTCCTGGAAGCGTGCCGTGAGGAACTCACCGTCCGGCCGGGCGAGATCGCCGACCGCCGGATCGTCGTCGCCGAGGACGCGGACCTGGGGATGCTCGGCGTCGCCTCCCTGGAGGGCACGGCTCCCCAGGGCCGTGTGGGCCTGTGCTTCGTCGAGCCCCGCGCCATCGGCCGCGGCGTGGGCCGAGCCCTGTACTCCCATGTGATGGGAGCCGCCCGCGACCTCGGGTTCACCCGGATCACCATCGAATCGGATCCGAACGCGGAACCGTTCTACCGCCGGATGGGCGCCCGCCCCGTCGGACGTACGCCCTCCGGCTCCATCGCGGGACGTGAACTGCCCCTCCTCGAAGTGGTCTTCGCGACCCCGCGCGACGGCTGGACCCACGCCTGGACGGGAGGCCGTCGGGCGGTCCACCTCGGCAACGTCGCCGAGTTCCAGTCCCAGTTCGGCCCCGCCTCCTCCCAGGCCGCGCACTATTCCTGTCTGGCCGCCCTCATCTCCCCGCACCCGGCCGTGCTGATCCTGCCCCGGGCGGTTCCGCCCGACTGGATCGACCTGGTCGGCGGCGCCCTGGGCTGGGGACCCGTGGAGGTGTACGACGGCCTGACGGAGCCCGGCGCGGCGTCGGGCATGGATCGGAGCCGTACCGGCCCGGTCCGCCGGCTGTTCCCCGCCGCGGACCCCGCCCTCCCGGTGCCGCCGGACGAGCAGGCGAGTGGCCTCAGCCGGGCCGTCCTGTCCCGCCCCGCACTCGCCGAGCGCCTGAAGTCCCTCGGCCTGCCCCTCGTACCGTGGGGCCGTACTCCCGCCTTCGCCGAACTCGCCGGCGAGCCACTGGGCCCGGACGCTCTGCGGTACGAGTCCAAGCGGGCCGCGCACGAGCTGTTCACACGGCTCTCGCCCGCCCACCCGGGAATCAGGGTGCCGGAGCAGTGGCAGGCGGCCACCCGGCGTGCGGCGGCGCGACTGCTCAGGGCACGGAGCCGCGAGGGTCGGGCCACCGTCGTGAAGACCGAGCACGGCGCCGGAGGATCGGGAACCTGGGTGATCCGGGACTACGGATTCCGGCCCCCGCTGCCCCGCGGGCCCCTGCTTCTGGAGGAGTTCGTCGCCGGGGAGACCGAGCCCAGGGACCTGACCTTCGACGGACTGGTGGACACGGCAGGGCGGGTGCACGAGGTGGGTGTCGCCGTGATGGACGTCGAGGGCACCGCCTACCAGGGCGCCACCGTCGGGCCCGGTGTCGTGCCGCAACCGCTCACCGAGACCCTGGCGCGCTTCGGCAGAGCAGTGGGGGAGCGGATCGCCGCGAGCGGTTACCGGGGGTGGTTCGACGTCGACTTCGTGACCGGCCCGGACGGCCGCCCGGCACCCACCGAGATCAACCTCCGGATGACGGGTCCTTCCGTCGCCTTCATGGTCAAGGCACGGCTCGACGAGACCCGAGGGGGCGACCACCTCGTCCGCACCGTCGACCACGTCCCGCTCGGCGCCCGGCTGCCCGGCCCCGAACTGTCCGCCCTGCTGCGGGAGACGGCGAAGCGGTGCGGCGGGATCGACGCCGTCCTGGTGCCCTCGATCCCCACCGCCTCCTTCGAACCCGCCCCGCGTCTCGGCGTCGTCCTGGCCGCGCACACCCGTGAACGCCTGGACGCCGCCGAGGCGCTGGTGCGTGCCGCCGCCCAGGACACCGGGCGGATGTTCACTCCGTAGCCGAGGGGTCCGGACGCCGCGTCACGTACACCGCCACCACCACCGCCGCGATCATCAACGGCACATTGAAGACGTACACCAGCGCCGCCTGCCGTTCCCAGTCGGTCTTCGCGGCGAGCCGGTAGAAGTTGTCCTGCGGCCACCAGGAGACCAGCAGCCAGACGACGGCCAGATGGGCCGCCGTCGTCAGACCGCTCGAACGACCCTGACGGCGCATCAGCGGACGCCCGGCGAACAGGAAGGCGAGACCCACGCTGAAGGCCAGCAACTCGGCGGCGTACAGACCGCCGAAGAGCCACGACCACGGCGCGGGAACGTAGGTCAGGTCGGTGGAGCCCGGCCAGAACACATCGGTGAGGAACGCGGCCAACGGCAGGGCCACGACCAGCATCGCGCACCCCGTTCCGTAGAGGAGCCCTTCCGGACCCGGCTCCGCCCCACCGCCCTTGCCGCTCACCCCGCCGGACGCCGCGCGCTGCGCGGGCAGCGGCAGCACAGCCCGGTCGATCTTCCCGGCCCGGTTACGAGGCAGGGCCCTGACGGTCACCACGGATGCCGGGATCTCCTGGTCCGGCACGACACCCGTCAGATGGGTACGTATCGTGTCGGCGCCCGGGCGGGCGCTGAGGGCCTTCGGTACGACGTAGGCGACCAGCCGATTCTCGTCCACCGCGGTGATCACGGACTCCCGGATCTGGGGGTGGGTGGCCAGCGCGGCCTCGGCCCGGTGCGGATCGACCGTACGGCCGCGGACGGTGACCCGGTGAGCCAGCCGGCCGCCGAACTCCAGCAGCCCGTCCTCCCGCAGCGTTCCCGCGTCACCGGTGGGCAGGGCTTCACCGCCATCGAGGCCGCCGGGGGGCGTCAGCCAGATCTCGCCCTTGCGGACCTCGGCCCGGGACCCGGGAAACGGGCGGCCGAGCAGGCAGAACCGTCCGGGTTCGTGCACCGGACCGGAGAGCTGGTGCGTCTCGAACCAGGTGCCGCAGCCGGCGACCTCCACGGGCCCGTAGACATTGAGCAGCCGCGCCCCCGGTGCCAGCCGCCCCTGGAGCCGTACCTGCTCGTCGAGCGCGAGCCGTTCCCCGCCGACCGCCACCAGCCGCAGCCCCACGGGCACGGAGCCCTCGAGCAGGGAACCGGCCGTCACCGGGTCGGTGTCGAGCACCGTGACGTCCCCCGCGAAGGGCAGGCCCCGCAGCGCCGGCCGGGCCTCGCCCTCCGGCAGCACCAGAGTGCCCCCGGAGCACAGTGCCCGTATCCAGCCGTAGGTGAAGGCGGCTGTGTCCGTCGGCGCGGTCACCAGATGGACGTCGGAGGGGCTCAGGCCGAACACCTCGGCCCAGGACCCGTACGCGGCACGCAGCCGCTGGTGTCCCGCGGCGAAGGGCCGCGCTTCGCCCGTGGTACCCGCGGTGAAGAGAACCGCGGCGGTGGCCCCGCAGGGCGCGGAAGGGGGCTCGGGGGAGTGGGCGTCGATGAGGCCGGCGTCGGTGTCCAGACAGACGACGAGACGGCCGGTGCCGTCGTCGACGCTCGGCCGGAACTGCTCGTACGTCAGGACGGTGTTCGCCCCTGCCCGCTCCAGCAACCGCCCGATGTCCCCGGTCGGCTGCTGCGGACCGATCACGGTGTAGGCCCCGCCCGCCTTGAGTACGCCGACCACGGCGACCAGCAGATCCGGCAGCCGCGAGATGCACACGGCCACGGTCTCACCGGCGTCGAACCCGGTGTTCAGCAGATGCCGCGCCAGCCGGTTGGCCCGGACATCCAGTACCTCGTAGGTGAGCTGTGCTCGTCTGGTGACCACCGCGGGCCGGTCCGGAGTCTCCCGCGCCCATGCCTCGAACAACCGATGAAGTTCATTCGCCCCGTTCATAACCATTGATCATCCCAGAGACGGCACGGCGCGGGAAGAAGCTCCTGCACGGTGGGGACACCGCGGCGCTCGCCAAAGCCACGGCACACGGACGCCGTCCACGACAGGACACGCCCGGCATCGGCGTACGTCCAGCCCTGCGCGCCACGGGAGGACCTCCGCACGTGCCCGGCCGACGGCTGCTCGCCCACGGCTGTCGCACGCCGGGCAAGCGCCCGGGTCCGGAGGTTGGACATCGGGGAGATCCTCTGCGCAAGGCGCCCTCTTCGAGGTGGCGGCGCTCCAGACATGGGACCGTCAGCCGGCGGGCAGGGCCGGCATCTGGTCCGGCGACCACGGCGGCAGCCGGTGCCCTGGGCACGGGCCGGTCACCAGGTGACCTGCCAGGAGGCGGCAGAGCGAGTCCTGGCAGGCGTTGGCGACGAGCCCGAGGAGAAGGGCGCCGGGCAGCATGGTCAGACCGGCGCAGGCGGCGCCTGCAGAGCGCGACCGGTCGACGGCGCTGAGCCCCCGGAGGCTCGGAGCGGCGGCGAGGGAAAGACGGCCGGATTGAGGCCTGGCCGCGCGGGCTGTCGCCTCGGACGAACCGCGCTGCCCCACGAGGCTAATGAGGTTCGGCCACCTCCGCAGTCGGCGGTGACGGCGGGACGGATCTCCCACTCGACAGGTCCGCGCCGTGGACGTCCAGGGACACCGTTTCGACGCGTACGTTCGCCTCGTCGTCGAGATACCGGTCGAGCTCCGGCGGCCGGTAGGCCACTTCCCCGTCGTGGCGTTCCCTGGCGGTGACGGCCAGGTACTGGCTCCTGTCGGGGCCGCCGCCGTCCGCCGTCCGCCCGATGGGCCGGTGCAGCGGCCCGGCCAGTCGGTACAGACCCGTGCGCGAGTCGTGCAGCTCGCCCATGACGAGGGGCCGCACCCTGAACTCGATGCTCCGGTCCGGGCTCATCTCACGCGGTCCGGTCGGGCTCAGCGCTTCCGTGTCGAACTCCAGCCCGTACCTGCGGGCATGATGGACCATCCACAGCAGGGCGATGTCGGACAGCGACGTCTCCGGATAGCCACCGCCGATGTCGCTGTGCACGCCGGCGAACCACACCTGCCGCAGCTCCTGCTTGCTGTCGGCGGCACCGGGCGGTCGGCTCCAGACCGTCGGCCGGAACGCCGTCCGCTGCTCGTCGATGGCCAGTGCGTGGAAGGCTCCCTTCACCCGGCTGCTCAGTTCGGTGTCGTGGAACGCCCAGCGGCGGTTGACCACGTTCACGACCGGCTTGAGCCACCGCGGCCCCGGAACCGGGATGCCCAGGGCCCCGACCGTGTCCCACACGCCGATGAAGTGGATCTCCGGCTCGTATGCGAACGCGCGGCGGAACAGGGTGGACGCCGCGCCGCTCGGCTGCTCGACCCGGTCGCGATAGAGCGCCCACGCCTCCTTGACCCGGTCGGCGTTCTCGCGGCGCAGGATCCCGGAGTTGCGCACCAGCCCCGCCAGGCTGCGCGCGGTGTACGCCCCCCGGCTGAACCCGAACAGGTACAGCTTGTCGCCGGGCTCGTAGTTGTGGACGAGGAAGCGGTAGGCGTCGATGACGTTCCGCGACAGGCCCATCCCGAAGCCGCCTCCCAGCAGCCGTTCCCAACGACGCGTGCCCACCCCGTTGCGGTAGTAGACGCGCTGTTCCGTCCCGGCGGCGGACCGCGGGAGCACGGACAGGGCCACCTTGGTGACGTTGGTCTTGCTCGTCTGGTCGGCGAGGTTCCAGGTTCCGTCGCAGCAGACGATCAGACGCTTGGCCATGACCATCCTTCCTCGGGAGAGTGCAGTGCCCGCTCCCGTCTCCCGTCGGGGGCCGGCCCCTTCGGGAGAGTCAGAAACGCCTTGTCCGGGACCGGTTGCTGCTGGTCTGGAGAGAAGACTACGCAGGACGCGCGGGCCGGCCACACACCGACGGACCGCCCTCTTGGGCAACACTCACGCCACAGGGAACTACAGCTCCGCAGGCGGCTGTCCCGATGCCTTTCGGGACCACGCTACGACAAGGCGAGCGGGTACCGGCCCGTCACCACCAGGGCCCGGGTGGAACAGAACACCGCGAGCTGACCCACGCATCAGGAATCAGTGCCGTGGGTGCCTCGGCATGGCCATCGACCAACTCCGCGGCGCCGACCATGAGGTAGACGCCGAGGCCTCGACGCACGGCTCCCCGGCCGGCAGCCGGACCGCGCTTTCGCCGGCTCGACGAGCAAGGCACCACCGTCCGCCGGGCCGTGGCCTGTTCGACGCGCCCGTACGGCCCTCCGCGCGGTACCGTCCGGCTCTCCGACGGCCCCGTGCCCTGAGCCCGGCTGGTCAGAAGATGCCCGGGCCGGGTGTCAGGATGCAGTTCGGGTCGTAGCGGTTCTTCCACGAGACGAACTGCGTCCACATCGAGCCGTAGTGCCCTTGCCAGTCGGCCTCGGTGAACGCGCACGCGCCGTGGGGGTAGCGCACGCCGCCGACGGCGGCCGCCTCCTGGTAGAGACGGTAGTTGCGGTCCATCATCCGCGACGCGAACTCGGGGTCGGGACCGGACTCGGCCGAATCCGTCAGCACGCTGACCAGCCAGACCCAGGGGCCGCTCGCCCCGCTCGGGAGCCGCAGCAGCGGTCGGCCGTAGGTCGAACGCAGCATCGGGAAGACCAGCCCGAAACCTGTCGGGCCCAGGTCCTCGGGGGCCAGCGACGGAAACAGCGACTCGACGTAACTCTCGACGGCGGCGTCCGGCAGGAACAGGTCCAGCCAGGGCTTGACTTTCGCGTCCCAGTCCAGGGTCGCCGAGAAGGCGTCGTACATGTCGGTGACCAAGGAGATGTACTCCAGGAAGTCGTAGTCCTCGAAGAGCGCGCTGTCCGCGGCAGGGCTGAGTCCGCGGAGCAGATGGGACGCGTCGGGCACATCGCCCGGGTTGTGGAAGACGGTGGCCCACAGCGTCAGTGGCTGTGCCGTGCCGGGCTGGGGAATGCTGCCGAGCGAGTCGAACTCGCCGCGGTTCGCCAGGATCCGGATGTCCGCGAAGAAGGTCGGTATGTCCGCGTACACGATCCGGTACGTTCGGGCCAGCTGCTTGGCCGGCACCAGGTCGACGGTGGCTCGTGTGATCACGCCGCACTGACCGAGTCCGGCGAGCGCCGCCTCGAACAGCTCGCTGTTCTGCGTGCTGGAGCACTGCACCAGCAGACCGTCGCCCGTGACCACCTGGAGCTGCCGGGCGTGATCGACCTGCGCGCCCGCCCGATAGGCCGACATCATCCCGATGCCGCCCATGGAAAGGGTTCCGCCGACGGTCGTCTTGGTGTAGCTGGTGATCGAGGCCGGCCTGAGACCCTGCTGGTACGCGGCCTCGATCAGGTCCTTCCACAGCACGCCGGCATCGACGTCGGCGCCGTTGGCGCCGATCGCGTGGATCGTGTTCAGCGACTCCATTTCGATGATCAGGCCACCGCTCACGAGCGGTTGACCGAACATCGCGTGGTGTGCGCCGGCCGGAGCGACCTTGATGCCGTTCCTGTCGCAGTAGCCGATCATCCTCCGGATGTCCTTGACCGAACCGGGTCGGAGCACCGCGCACGGTGTGTTGAAGACGATGTTGCCCTGGTCGTGCGAATTCGCCGCGATGGACTCCGCGTCGAACGTGAGGGTGCCGTCAAGAGGCGGCGCTGTGGAGAACGACGGACAGTCCGCGGCCTCGGCTTCGGTCACCCACTGCCGCGCGACCAGGTCGAAGCCGGCCACGAGCGCCACGGTCCCGGCTCCCAACCGGGACATGAACTGACGTCTGTTGACAGGAGCGCGCTCTTCAAGTGACATACCAGTCTCCGTTTGTCGGCGCGGTGGATCGTCGGCACACCGCTTCGGGTTTGTCGTATCGCTGTCGGGGCGGCATCAGCGGGACGAGTCGTCCCGGGCCGACGACCGCGCCCCCGCCTCGCCTGCCGCCCCCGCCCGGGGCGAGCGCCGGAGCCGTGCACTCCGGCTCCGCATGGCCGTATACGGCCGGCGCTGCCGCTCCCCGGACATGCCGCGCCCTACTTCAGCTGGGTCGAGGGCCGCAGCAGCGGCGACGGCGGGACGGCCCGGCCGGCGGCGTGGCGAGGCACAGGAGTGTCCTGACCCGGGACCTGGCCGGGTCTGCGTTTCTCGCCCATGTCGTTCTTCCCCCTGAAGTGTCGCCCGAGTTCATCATGGCGTCAGGGAGGTCTGTTGCGCGAGAGGGCGAATCGCCAACAGGGGTCGGATTTGTGGTCATTGGCCTACGGGCCGGTAGAGGGCCTGGGGACGGCGGGAGGTATCCGTGCGGTTGAGCAGCCGGTCCTCGAGGTGCCGCATGGGTTCGTCCAGCCGGATGAGGCGCTGTCCGGTGCCGTTGCCGGTGGATCGGGGGCGCTGGAACCGGAACAGGACGTGGGTTCCCGGGTTCGGGCGGGCATGGCGGACACTGGGCAGCAGGAGAGGGGAGGCCGACCATGCTGACCGTAGTCCGTGAACAGCTGGGGCAGGCCCTGTTCCGCCGCGTCGCCGGCCCCGACGGACCGGCGACACGTGCCCGCATCCACCACACCCCCGGCCCGCGCTGGTTCGGACCCGACCGCCCGATCCGCACTGTCCACGGTGACGCCTCGATGTTCATCGGTGGGCTGAGCGCACTGCTGTTGCAGTCCCTGCACCCGCTCGCCATGGCGGCGGTGGCCGGGCACTCCGGTTACCGCGGCGACCCATGGGGTCGGCTGCAGCGCACCAGCACCTTCCTGGCCGTGACGACCTACGGCACCGCCGCGGACGCCCAGCGGGCGGTCGACCACGTCCGCGGCATCCACGAACGGATCCGCGGGACGACGGCCGAGGGCGTGCCCTACCACGCGGCCGATCCGCACCTGCTCGGCTGGGTGCACGCCGCCGAGACGGACAGCTTCCTGCGCGCCCACGAACGCTTCGGAGCCCGCCCGCTGGACGCCGCCGGCTACGACGCCTACATCGCCGATACCGCGCGCGTCGCCGAGGCGCTGGGGGTGAGCGACCCACCGCGCGACCGCCGCGAGCTGTCCGAGCGCCTGACCGCCTACCGGCACGAACTGAGGGCCACGTCCGAGGCCCGGTCCGCCGCCCGCTTCCTGCTGTTCCAGCCCCCCCTGCCCCTTGCGGTACGGCCCTTCTACGGCGGTCTGGCCGCTAACGCCGTCGCGCTGCTCCCACCCTGGGCCCGCGGCATGCTGTGGCTGCCCCGGGTGCCGGTCGTCGAGGACCTCGCCGTACGCCCCACGGGACAGGCCCTGACCCGGACCATCCGCTGGGCGATGACGCCGCCGCCGCAGTCCCGTCCGACGTGAACCGTGCTCAGGCTCTCTGGCCCCGCGCCGGAACGCATCATGAGATCTCGTAGGTCGGCACCGGGCTCCTGCGGAAAGTACGCGGCCCGGCGGTTTGCCGGGGGAGGGGGCTGCTCTGTGGTGGGGTTCGTATAACGGGACCTGCGGATGCATGGGGCTCATCGGCGGTAGGCGGTGGCGGCGACGGCCGGCAGGACGGCGAGGGCGAGGGCGCCGCCGGTGAGGGCGAGGACGGGGTAACCGGCGGCGGCCACGACGAGGCCGGAGCTCAGGCCGCCGGTGGCGCCGGCGATGGCGATGGAGACGTCGACCATGCCCTGGGTCCTGGCGCGGGTGGCGAGCGGCACGGCGTCGGTGATGATCGCTGTGCCCGAGACGAGGCCGAGGTTCCAGCCGAGTCCGAGCAGGGCCAGGGCGAGCGCGAGAAGTGCGACGGAGTCGCCGGGTGCGGTGGCGCCGAGGACGCCGGCGGCGAGCAGGGTGAGGCCGGAGGCGGCAGCAATCCTCAAAGGGCCGTGGCGGTCGACGAGCCAGCCCGTCAGCGGCGAGGGCAGATACATGGCGCCGATGTGGACGGCGATGACGAGGCCGGAGGCGGCGGTGCCGTGGCCGTGGTCGTGCAGGTGGACCGGGGTCATCGTCATGATCGCGACCATGACGAGCTGGGTGAGGACCATGACGAGCGCGCCCAGGACCACGCCTCGGCGGCCCCCGTGCGAGGGGGCGGCGGGTGCGGCCGCGGCGGCGGTGCTGCTCTGCTCGGCGGCGAGGGCGCGGGCCGTGAGCAGCGGGTCGGGTCGCAGCCTGACGGCCAGGACGAGTGCGGCGAGGGCATAGGCGGCGCCGGAGAGCAGGAAGGGGCCGGCCAGGCTGGGAATGCCGAGGTTCTCGGCGAGCGTGCCGGTGGGGGCGGCGAGGTTGGGGCCGGCGACGCCGCCGAGGGTGGTGGCGACCAGGACGGTGGAGACGGCCCGGGCGCGGTGGCGGGGGTCGGCGAGATCGGCTCCGGCGTAGCGGGCCTGGAGGTTGGTGGCGGTTCCGGCGCCGTAGATGAACAGGGCGAGGAACAGCAGGACGGGGTTGTCCAGGACGGCGGCGCTGATGACGCCGAGGCTGCCGATGGCTCCGGTGAGGTATCCGGCGGCCAGTCCTGGGCGGCGGCCGCGGGCCTGGGAGATGCGGCCGACGGCTACGGCGGCCAGCGCGGAGCCGGCGGTGAACAGGGCGCTGGGCAGCCCGGCGAGGCTGGTCGTGCCGAGCATGTCCTGGGCGAGCAGGGCGCCTACGGTGACACCGGCGGCGAGACCGGCACCGCTGAGGACCTGGGAGGCCACCAGGACGCGCAGGATGCGGCGCTGTGCTCGGGCGGCGTCGGGTATGGAGCCGGTCGTGCCGGCCGGTGCGGTACTGGTCATGTCTCTTCCGGGTGCCTTCGTCGTAGGGACCGCCCACCGGCAGCCCCGCGTACGGGGCCGGTGGGCGGAAAGGGGGCGGGCTGCCAGATGGCGTCGAGTGCCTGGGCGAGGTCGGCGATGAGGCCGTCGGCCTCTTCCAGGCCGACGGCCAGGCGGATCATGCTGTCCGCGATGCCGCGCTCGGTGCGCTCGGCCACATCGGGGCCGTGGTGGGTGGTGATCGGCAGGGTGACGAGGCTCTCCACGCCGCCGAGACGCCCTGCGGAACGCGGTGTTCGCCGACGTGCACGCCGCGGGTGGACGGTCCCCGCGCGGTGGGGTTGGTCATGCCGCTTGTCGACACGGGGCTGGGCGCAGTGTCTGTCCCGTCGATCCAGGCGACGGCCGCACCCTGGCCACTCCGGCGTCCAGGTCGCTGGGGCCCGCCGGCGCTCAGCAGTGCACCGCAAGCGGCGGAAGCACGGACTGTGCGACGGGCGTCTCGGGAGATGGGGCAGGGGTAACCCTTGCTGCGTCCCAGGTGTCACCCCGTGGCGGCACACAGGCCACATCCACGCCATCAGACCCACCGAGATGGCGCACCCGTACCCGAATCGCAGCGCGAAGGCACCCGTGCACTTGTGCTGAACGTTTGACACATTGACCTCCGGCAAGACAAGTTGTCCCATGCTCTTGATACAAGTGCTGGAGGTCTCGTGTTCCTGCCTTTCAACGTCACCCTGGCGGCTCCGTTCGTCGTCGGGTTGCTGGTGCTCTTGCGCCTCGGGCGCCGGGGAGAGGGCCAACTCGCGGGCGTGGTCGGGCAATACCGCCGACGTGCGGGGAGATGGCGTCGGGGTGGCCTGGCAGTGGGCCTGATCGCCGCTGTCCTGCTCACGTACGGCGGCCTCCTCCCCGCGGGGAACTTCTGGCTGGCGGGCCCGGTCTTCGGCGCGTGCGTCCTTGCCGGCGTCCTGGTTGGCGAGTTCCTCGTTTCACGCCCCGATGGGACGGTGCGCACGGCCGTGCTGACGCCTCGTCGCATGCGGGACTACCTTCCTCGCGGATACGGTCCCCTGCTCGGCGTGCTCCTCCTGGCCCTGGCGGCGCTGCTCGCCGTGATCACCGCCGCGACCAGCCGTATGGTCGGCCCGGGCGGGCTTATCCGTTTCGCCTGCTCGAACGGCATCGTCTTCATCGTCTCTCAATGGTCGGTCCTGTCCCTGGTTCTGGGCGTGCTGGTCTCGGTCGTGGGCGGAGCCGGCGTGTGCCTGCTTGTCGTGCGGAAGATCGTGGTCCGACCCGCGCTCCCTGCCGATGCGGCTTCGGGCACGGTGGACGACGCTCTGCGCGCGGCCTCGGCCGAAGCGGTGACCTTGGCCTGGGGAAGCCTGGTGGCGGCATCGCTGCTCGCCTCTGCCCTGCTCGCCGGCGCACACTTCGACATGTTGGCCACTGCCCCGTGCAACGACCCGGGGCTGATGCCTTTCAGGGTCGTCGCGTATCTGCTGGTTGCCGGTTCCGCGGCCGCGCTCATCCATCTCCTCGTCCGCCTGACGCGCCTGTCCGGGCCGCGGGGGGCTGCCGCGTGAAGCCGCTGACCGTGCGTGTGGACACCGCCAGTCCCGTTCCTCCTTACGAGCAGGTGCGTATCCAGGTGGCCGACCTCATTCTCGGCGGCCATCTGGTCGAGAACGACCGGCTTCCGGCCGTGCGGCAGCTCGCTGCGGACCTCGGGCTGGCGACCGGAACCGTCGCCCGGGCCTACCGGGAACTGGAATCCGCCGGCCTGGTCATCAGCCGACGTGGAGCAGGCACCCGCGTCGCTCCAGGCGCCGCACCCACCCCGGAGTCACAGCTCGCCGAGGCCGCCGGCGCATACGTCACCACCGGCCGCCGCCTGGGGGCGGGCGATGACCAACTTCTCGCGGCTGTCCGTATCGCCCTCGCCGGCGCGCCTCCGGGGTGATCACGCGGTGCGCTCCCCAGGGCTGTCTTCGCCACGCGAAGGAGTTGATCGGCGGCGCTTCGTTCCGGGCGGGGAGCACTCGATCTCCAGGGCGAGACCCCCATGGCGAACTGGCACCGGGACTGCTGCAACACGAGCTGCGGGGTCACCGCCGACGTCGAAGACCCCGGCGCCAAGGCGCAGGTGTTCTGCGCGTAACACCGCCCCGGCGCCGGACGCCCGCCGGGACCACGGACTCGGGCGGCCGTCCGGCGGGAGGCGGCCGCGGGCGTTGAACGCGTCGCGGCGAGTGCCGGGCAGTCCGCACTCGATACGGATGAGGTCTTCGGTCCCGCCACGGGCGGCCAGTTGCTCGATCGGGACTTCGATGGTTGCCAATCTGCTGGCCGCTGAACGACATCTCGTTCACCCGGCCGAGGCCGGCAGGCCGCATCGCGCGAGCAGATGCTGCTCCTCGACTCCGGCGAGCGGCCCGCACTGACGGTCAGCCCCATCGACATCGGCGCGCCTGCACCGACCTTCGGGCGCCGGAACTGACCGCCGGAAGCGCCGTCGGTGTCCCTGTCACCGGTCGTCGGTAGCGTGATCGCCGTGATGGTGGGCACCGAAGAAACCCGGCTGGTCGTGCTGCGCGGCAACAGCGCGTCGGGCAAGTCGTCCGTCGCGGACGGCCTCCGCGAGAAGTTCGGCCGCGGCCTGGCCCTGGTCGGCCAGGACAACCTCCGCCGCATCGTGCTCCGCGAACGCGACCGGCCAGGCGCCGCGAACATCGGCCTGATCGACCTGACGGCCCGCTACGCACTCAACGCCGGCTACCACGTCATCGTCGAAGGCATCCTGTACGCCGACCGCTACGGCGACATGCTCGCCCAACTGCGCGCCGACCACCGCGGCCCGACGCACAGCTACTACTTGGACGTACCGTTCGACGAGACCCTGGCCCGGCACGCCACCAAGCCGATCGCCGACGACGTCAACGAGACACAGCTACGCGACTGGTACCGGCCGCGCGATCTGCTGCCCGGCGGCATCGAGACCGTCATCGGCGCAGACAGCACCCTCGCCTCGACCGTCGACCGCATCATGCTCGACACCGGCCTGGCCCACCTGCCCGCACTGGACCGCTGACCGGCGCCTGGTTGCGGCATCTTGCACCAACGGGTGCGCCTGCCGTGGCGACAACTGTTGCGCGAGCCATCGTGTACAAGCACTGCTGCTCGCCCCGCACATGGCCGGCGGGCAGACGACGAACTCGAAGGGGAGTGCTGGTCGATGGCAGCGGCCGACGTGGCGGACGGGCCAAGCCAGTACCGCGTCAGACAACGTTCGCCCCGGGCGCGAGTGATGATCTTCGTAATAGCTTCGGCGTCGCTGTGCACCACTGCGCACTCAAGGAGGTGAGACCGATCAGCACTGTGACACGTCGGGGCTTTTTCCTTTGCATGGCCTAGGCCGTGTATCGAAAGTGGATCAAGCCGTCGTCGCGAGTTCGACAAGGTGCCGGGCTGTGCCGGCGGGATCGATGATCTGATGAAGGTGCGCGCCGGGCAGGTGTGCCACGCGCCAGCCGCGTTCACGCGCCTTGGCAGCAAGGCCGTCATACGGAGGGCCGAACAGTAAGTAGGAGCAGGGATGGTCGTCCCAGCCGTCGGGGACTGGGATGTGCTGCTGGTAGTAGGACAGCGGCAGGGTGGGCTGCTCATCGGTGACGGTCTGCCGCACCAGCGGATCGGGGAACATGGGTGCGACGTCTGCTTCGTCCCACCAGTCGGTCCAGCGGGGCAGCCTGCCGTTCACAGCCATCGGGCGGAGAAACTCCAGCACCTCGGGTGGGGCGACAGGTGTCGGTCCGATCCGTGCCGGCAGTGCGGCATCGACGAAGATCGAGCTGGTCACCGGATGGTCGAGGCCCGAGCGGATCACCGGGAGAAACAAGCCTGCGTTGCTGTGTACCACCAACCTGACGGGACTGTCGGCCGGGACCTGCTGCAGGTCGTCGCGGACGGCGTCCACAATGCGGGGCCAGAAGGGCGGGGCGCCGGCGCCGATACGCAGCAGGGACGGCACCCGCACCTGGTATCCCGCCGCCGTCAGGTGTTCGGCCACCGGGCGCCAGGTTGAGGGGCCCACGGACGGACTGTGCACGAGGACGAAGAGCGGCTGCATGTGACGATCCTGTCGCAATGCCAGGGGAGGCGGGGCAGTATCGGCTGGCAGCAGAACGCTTCGTTTCGAACAAGCCCATGTCCCAGCACGGCTGGCCGTTCACAGCCATTCGTCGATGGCCGCGATGAGGACGGTGGCTTCGAGCGGACTGCGAGCTTGTCGTACCTCGTGGCCGCCGCCCGATGTCTCTTGAGGCGGTTGATGCCGCACTCGACCGCGTGCCGAGCCTTGTAGTCCTGCGGGTCGAACTTCGGCGGCCGGCCGCCGCGCGAGCCGCGTTTCCTGCGATTGCGGGCCTGATCGGCCTTGTCCGGGATGGTGCAGCGGATCCCGCGGCGCCGCAGGTAGGCGCGGTTCCTGCGGGAGGCGTACGCCTTGTCGGCGCGCACTCGATCGGGACGGACGCGCGGTCGGCCCGACCCGATGCGAGGCACGCGGACCTTCTCCAGCACGGGTTCGAACTGCGGCGAGTCTCCGCGCTGCCCAGCCGTCACCACGAGCGACATGGGCTTCTGGCCCTGCTCGACGGCCAGGTGCAGCTTGGTGGTGAACCCGCCGCGCGAGCGTCCCAGTCCGTGATCACGAGGCTCGGTGAAGACGCCCGGCGGTTCCTTCTGCAGGTCACCCCCGCTTCCGGGCCCCGGCCGCATGCTGATGGGCGCGACACACTGTTGAATCGACGCTCAGGTCCCCTGTGATCGCACCCTTCGTGTCGGCCAGGCACTGGAGCCGGGTGAGGACCCGGTGCCAGGTGCCGGCCCGCTGCCATCGGCGGAACAGGTCGTAGATCCGGCCCCACGGCCCGTACTCGACGGGTACGTCCCGTCAGGGAACGCCCGTCCGAACCCGGAACCGTATGCCGTCGATCAGCTGCCGCCGGGGCCAGACGGGCGGTCGTCCCACCTTCGTCCCCTTCGGCAACAACGGCTCCAGCACAGTCCACTGTTCGTCCGTGAGATCTCCTCGCGCCATGAACCGCGATCATTCACCGCTCAAGATCTACTTTCGATACACGGCCTAGGGAGCGCCCGCACAAGGCATCCCGAAAGGCTTGAAACGCTGATGCGCTTCACCTGGTCCTGGTCCGGGTCGTCGGCCGGGGCCTCGGCCAGACGTAGCCGAAGCCGGTGGCGCGCACCGAGAGGGGCCGCGGGCCACCTTGAGGGGCGTCAGTGCCCCGGCGCTTCAGGCCGTACAGGAAGAACGGGAGGCCCGCCGCCCACAGCACCACCGCCGTGATCACACCCGCCGACAGGAAGGTGCCGAAGCCGGAGACGTGGAGCGTGGGCCGCAGCCCCGTGCCGAACCAGGACACCAGCCACAGCACCAGCGCGCCGCCGGCCAACGACCCCACGGCGAGGAACGGCAGGACCCCGAGCACGAGCCGGCGCAGATCCGGCCACCCCAGGTCGTGGGAGAGAGTGAACCCCGTGCCGAGCAAAGAGAACAACACGGCCGACACCACCATGGCGATGACGGCCCGCCACCACTCGTCGGCCTCCAGCCGGACACCCCCGAGCGCCGACGTCAGCAGCCACAGCACGCCGAAGCACACGGCCAGGCGACCGAGCCGACCGACCGCCCCCTGGGCCCTTCCCTTCGAGGTCAGCGAGCCGCGCAGCGCGGTGAGGGCCAAGCCCAGGAGCAGGTCGACCAGCGCCACCACCACGAAGGGCCAGAAGCCGGAGATGCGGAGGGGGAGGTCCAACAGTGCGCACACGGTCTCCGCCAGCCACCACAGGAGAGGTGCCATCACCACCGCCGCGCCCACCGTGACGACGGTGACCAGGCAGGCGACGGCACCTTCGTGTCGGCGGACCGCGTCGACGCGCACCAGCCGGGGCAGTCCGTGCTTCACGGCCAGAACCGGCAGATGGCCCAGCGTCGACACAGCCAGCATGGTGAGCACAGTCAGTGCCTGCCTCCCGGCCGGGCCGTCCAGCTCCACGCCGCGCGTGACCTGGGCGGCGCCCCAGGTGGAGGCGCTTCCCATGACGAGCCACCACAGCGCCTTCGTCGTCCGTTCGCGCATCACTGCCCCCGCCTCGAATGAACCCCCTTCCATGCTGAACTTCCCGTCCAGGCTTGGGAACACGCTGAAGCTTCGATGAGGGTTGTCACCGTGCACTTCCAGTCTTCGGGGAAGACACCGGACCGCCGCGGGAGACGCCTGTGGGCGAGCAGACCATGCCGAGGAGGCCCGGCGGGACCACGCGGCGTGTGCGGTTGGGCTGGTGCCGGCCTCGGCTGCCGCGTTCTGACAGGGTCGGATCATCTGGAATGTCGTGTTCTCGAGGTGCTGACGGCCGGTCGCCGGATGCCGCCGCCTGCACCGCCGCCACGAACGCAAGGCCGAACACTTCCTCGCCTTCGTGGGCAACGCCGCAGCCCTCATCTGTCACTGTCGGCTCATGGCTTGAGGTTGACTCTTGCCACCGCCGTCACTGGGCCGTGCCAGCCAACAGCCACCGACGCACATGCACTTCCAGCAGCACTCGCTTGCTTCCGGGACGTGTGGGAGCGGATACATCCCACCCGTATTTCTGCTCGAACGCGGTTACGACCTCGTGAGGGAACCCATCACGAATCAGTAATGCGTCTCCTTCGGCGACGACCGGAAACCGGCCGTCCTCCAAAGCCAGGGATACGCGGGGCTCCTTGAGGATGTTTCTGACCTTGACGGAGCTGTGATCCGAACCGATCCACCACCGGGAGCTCTGGTAGACGAACCAGACGGGCGTGACGTGGGCAGAGCCATCCGGGCGTACGGTGCACAGCCAGACGTTCTTTTCCTCGGCCAAGCGCAGACGGACGGCTGGCCCTGGCTCGTTCACAAGATCACTCACTCCACTATCGGACCAGCAGCCGTGATGAAACACATCGGGCGGTGCGTCGGACCATCGGCCTAGGTCTCGCGGCCCAAACGAAACGACCTCTGTGACGTCGTTTTCTTTGGCGTGATCTTCGTTGAGCGCAGCGCTCCCAGGCGATATCCCGCTCGCCCGATTCCGTCGGCCGGACGCGCTCGCGATGCGCCGCTGGGTGCCTGCCGGGCGGTTGCGTCTCGTGTGATCGAGCGGCGACGATCTACCAAAACCCCATAAACCATCCTCTGGGCGTCGCAACCGATGAGTTCTCGCTGTCGGCGCCGTCCCTACTGCGAGGAGGTGTTCGCGATGGACGCGACGGCACGACAGGAGGCTCTTCGGCGGCTGGATGTGCTGGTCGGGGAGTGGGTGGTGGAAGCGGAGTTCGCCGGTGGGGAGGCGGCGGCGGTCGGGCGGAGCGTGTTCGAGTGGACCTTGGACGGGCAGTTCCTGGTGCAGCGCACCAAGGCCCCGGATCCTGCCCCGGACAGCACGGCGATCGTCTCGGTCGACCTCGGGACGGGTGCGTACACGCAGCACTACTTCGACGCGCGGGGGGTCGTACGGACGTACGCGATGACCTTCGACGGCGAGGTGTGGCGGCTGCTGCGGGAGCGTGCGGACTTCTCGCCGCTGCACTTCCAGCAGCGGTTCACCGGCCGGATCGAGGACGACGGCGACACCGTCCGGGGCGCCTGGGAGCTGGCGAAGCTCGGCTCGAGGGAATGGGAGCGGGACTTCGGGCTGACCTACCGACGGAGCCGTTGAGATGAGGCCGACCGCCGGGAACGGGCGTGGGATCCTCGACACGAGTCTCTACATGGTGCTGGCCACGGCCAACGCGGAGGGACGGCCGTGGAGCACTCCGGTCTATTTCGCGCATCTGGGGTGTCGGGAGTTCTTCTGGGTGTCGTCGCCGGAGGCGGCGCACTCGCGGAACATCACGGTGCGGTCCGAGGTGGGCATCGCGATCTTCGACTCGTCCGTGCCGATCGGGGGAGGTCAGGGAGTGTTCATGGCAGCCGTCGCGGGGCTTGTGGAGGGCGAGGGTGTCGAGCGGGGGCTGGAGGTCTTCTCCCGGCGCTCGCTCCGGCACGGCGGACGTGTCTGGACCGTCGACGACGTACAGGGCGACTCCGGTATCAGGCTGTACCGCGCGGTGGCCGAGGAGCACTCGATGCTGGCCAAGGACGGGAAGCCGGACCACCGGGTGCCGGTTCGGCTCGTCGAGCCGTCGCCGTGACGAGGAGGCCGGCGACCCAGCCGGTCCCGACACACCTTCGGGGTCGTCGGCACGCAGGTCGAGAAGTCGTCGCGGGCGTCAGAGGAGCTCGCCCATCCGTTACCCATTTCTGAGCGAGGGCTGAGTGGGCACTGACCTGGATTCCGCAGTCGTCCTGATCACCGGCGTGATGTACGCGATAGTTCGGAGCGTCGTGGTGTCAGGGGGAGGGGCTACGGTACATCGCTGTGGACGCTGCTGATCTTGACTATCGTGCCCGGACGCAGTCCGGCTGCATCCCGCCGCATCTGGTCTCCGGGCTTCTCGAACTCGGCCATGCCGAGGTGGTGGAGTTCGCGGGTACGCACTGCTGCGCTGGGCCGGAGACAGGATCACCGAGGCGTCGATCATCGATCCTGAGATCAACCGGACGTACATGGACGTCGTCCACATGCGGGCGCACCCCAAGGCCCTCACCAGTCCCCGCGTCCTGCTGAGGACCGCTCGCGTCCTGGCAGCCGGGTAGACCCCACCACACCAGCGACACAATCGACGGGAAACCAATCAACATGCTGAGCTGGGCGCGGACCTTGGACGCAGCCGGAATCGACGCCGTCCACCGCGCAGACTACGAGGAGCAGCGCCGGATCGTCGCCAGGTTCGCGCGGGCTGAGTACGCAGCGGTCCGGCTGCTGCTGCCGGCGCGCATCGTTCCCGACGTCATCGCGGCCGTGGCTTTCATGCACGTGACCGACGACCTGATCGACCAGGGCGACAGCGAGCAACGCATAACGGCGCTCGCCCACTGGGAGTCCCAAGTGCGGCAGGCCATCGAAACCCGGTCCGCCGACCAGCCGGTCCTCCGAGCCCTGCTCTACAGCACCACGCGGCACCCTCAATTGAGCGAGAACATCGAGCAGTTCCTCCGCGGCGCACACGTCGAGGCTCGCTGGCAGGGGTTCGCCACGGAGTCGGAACAGCAGCGGTACATCGACACCTACTCACTGCCGGCCTTCATGCTCACGGCGTGCCTTCTCACCGACCGGACACCCAGCGCGGCGTACGTGGAATCGTGCCGGTCCCTCATCGAGGCGATGCAGCGCCTGGACTGGGTTGAGGATCTGGCAGAGGACCTGGCACAGGACCGCCTGGGGGTCCCCGCCGAGGTACTCGGCCGGCACGGGCTCCGCGCGCACGATCTCCGTGCGACGGTAGGGCAGGAGAAGGAAGTCGCCGAGCTCGTGCGTGAGCAGACAGGACAGGCCGACCGCTTGCTGGCCGCGGCCCGCAGCCTGGAAGACGGCGTAGCCCTGGACCTGCGCCCGTTCGTACGGGCCCTCATCGAGGTAGAGGTGCTGCGCACGCGCGCAGTGGCGAAGCGGGGCGAGGCCCTGCGCCGCGGGCCGTCCAAGCTGCCCGTGGTCGGCGCTCTACGTATTCTCGGGCGAGAGTACCGGGCAGGGCGACACGCGGCGTAGGGTGCACGTCACCACTGCGTGTCCTCAGAAGCCGTAGTCGTACCGAGCAGCAAGCTCGCGTGATTGAACACGGTTCCACCCCATCCGGCCACCCCCGCGGCCTGTGGCCGCAGGGCGGCGCTTACGTGCTCCTGAACCCACTGACGCCCGGATCGACGCGGTGCTCGCCCGGCTCCGCGCCGATCTGTCCGGCACGCTGCGGCCGGCCGAGTTGGCCGACGAGGCCGGGATGCCCCGGGAGCATCTGATCCGGACGTTTCACCCGCGCCACCGGCACCCGCCCTAGGCCTGGCACCTGCCGGCCTGGTTGTCCGAGGCGCGGCGTCGACTGCGCAGGGGCCAGTCCGTCGCCGGTGTCGCGCACGCGCTCGGCTTCGCCGACCAGGCACATTTCCACAGCCATTTCGCCGTGGCCTATGCCGTCACACCGGGCCGGTACCGTCGGCTGTCTCAGATCAACATCTGGTCGGTGGCTACGAGATGCTGCTGGCCACCAGCGAGTCCATGGTCCTAGGGTCGATGACCATGCCCATGAGCCGCCGCCTCGCCCGCCGCACCCACACGGCCCCGCAGCCCGTGTCCCTGACCGCCTGAAGCAGGCTGTCACGTCGTCAGGGCGATGAAATGACGTCCCGGAAGATCCTCCGGATCGGCGGCCCGAAGACACGGCCAGTCCTCCAAGCCTCGGCCAGTCCTCCAAGCCTCGCGGAGGTCGGCGCTGGTCGTGTCGCCGGGTCGATCGTTCCGCTCAGGGGTGGTGTGCATGGTGGTGTGCATGCTCGTGGCCATCGCAGCGTACTGCCGCGAAGATCAGCCGGCTTTGACCGCCCCTGCAGTGCCTGCAGGGCGCTTGGGTCGCTTGTTGGGGCGGTAGCTGGGGCCGTTCATGATGACAGCGGGGGGCGCCAAGATCCGGTCTCAGGAGTTCGGTGGCCCATGACGCTGCTGTGGCGTGTCAGCTCTTGACGAACCGCCCGACGAACGCGAGCGCCTTGTCGGCGACATCACGCCAGCCGCTGTCTATGGTCAGCGCGTGCCCCCGGCCGGGGATCTTCTCGATCTCGGTCACGCCCTGGTTGTCTTGCTGCTGCTTGTAGGAGGCGTTGACGATCGCCCAGGGGACGGTGTTGTCCCGCTCACCGGAGATGAGCAGCAGCGGTCCGCGGTCGGGGTTCTTGGTGTCGACCTTGGCCTCGGTCCAGGGATTGAGGTTGGCTGCGGCCGCCTGGAACAGCGGCTTGCCTGGGGTCGGCACCGCGTAGGTGTTGTAGAGCTGCTTGGCCTCGTCCTCGCTGACGGCGTTGGCGAAGGCGTAGCGGAACTGCTCGTAGGTCAGCGGCACCGCGCGGTTGCGGTTGGCCGGGTTGCCGAGCACCGGGAAGCTCGACTTGAGGGTCGAGATCGGCAGGGGCAGCACCCCCCCGGAAGGGGGCGGGGTCGATCGCCACCGACACCGCGGCCAGGCCCCGCCCGGCCAGGATCTGGGTCAGTAGCCCGCCAGTGGAGTGGCCGATGATCGCCGGCTTGTGATTCAGCCCGCGGATGATGGTCTCGAAGTGGTCGGCGACCTGGCCGATCGACTTGCCGGCGAACACGTCCGGGTGCTCGGCGGCCTCCTCGACCGTCTCGGGGTCGTCCGGCCAGCCGGGGGTCAGGGCTACATAGCCGTTGTCCTCGAACAGCTTCGCCCAGCGATCCCAGCTGCTGGGCAGCAGCCACAGACCGTGGACGAACACCACTGGCTGGCGGTCGGTCTGGTTCGCGTGCCGGCACTGCTCCAGCTCGTGCTCGGTGATCGTCTTGCTGTCGGGCGGGGCGCTTGGCCCTGCGTCGGTCATGGCGATTCCTCCTGGCGGGCCCGGGAGATCTTCTTCTGGTTGAGAGGCTTCGTCTGCGGGTGCCTCAGCCGGTTCCGAGCCCGGCGCGCAGGAAAGCGGTGGCCTGGCCGACAGCGGCTCGCGTGGCTCGGGTCCCGCTGAGCGCATTGAGCAGCATGAAGTCGTGGATGGTGCCGTCGTAGCGCACGGTTGTCACGGGGACGCCCGCTGAGCGGAGCTTGGCGGCGTAGGCTTCTCCCTCGTCGCGCAGCACATCGGCCTCGTCAACGCACACATAGGCGGGCGGCAGCCCAGTCACCTGCTCGGTGCTGGCCTGATTCGGCGATGCCGTGATCTCGGCGCGCTGTGCCGGATCGGTGGTATAGGCGTCCCAGAACCACTCCATCGCCTTGCGGGTGAGGTAGAAGCCGGTGGCGAACTGCTCGTATGACGCGGTGTCCATCGCCGCGTCGGTGACCGGGTAGTACATCGACTGCTGCACGAAGGTGACGTCGCCGCGTTCCTTGGCCATCAGCGTCAGCGCGGCCGCCATATTGCCGCCCACCGATTCGCCGGCCACCGCCATGCGGCTGGCGTCCAGGCCCTTGGAGGCCCCCTCTCGGGTGATCCACTGAGCGGTGGCGTAGCCCTGCTCAATCGCGGTCGGGTAGCGGGCTTCCGGCGCGTTCGGGTACTCCACGAACGCGAGCGCCGCGCCGGCGCCGACAGCGAGCTCGCGCACGAGCCGGTCGTGGGTTTCGGCGTTTCCGAGGATCCAGCCTCCACCGTGCATGTACACAATGACCGGCAGCATGCACGCCTTGCGGCTTGATGATGCGTACCCGGACGTCTCCCACTCGGGAGGGGACCGTGATCCACTCTTCGTCGACCGGGAGCTTGCTGACCGGGGCAGACTGTGCGTCTGTGAGGATCTTCCGAGCATCGGCCGGCGCCATCTCGTACAAGAACGGCGGTTTCGAGAACGCCTCAGCAACATCCTGTGCCGCGGGCTCAAGGACGACCGGGCTGGCAGCAGGCATGACAGTACTCCTCATGCGAAGGCTCAGACATGGACTTGGCCAAGAGCGCGCTGCGTCGTCGGCGCCAGCTCGTCACGCACCGGATCTTCCCGTTGACCAGGCCATCGAGGCCTGGTGGCTGCCCGCCGTTGCGGCACGTCTCCACGTTCGTGACGCTTTCCATCTAACACCCGCAAAAGGGGCAGTTCCAATCCAGGGTGATCGCCGTCAGTTGCGCGGTCCGCGTGTGCCCTTAACAGCGGTGGCCCTGTCGCAGGCTTGCTCGGCTTCGCACTGCTGGGTCTGAGTCAGGGTGGTCTGGGCGGTGTAGGAGGTGCGTTGCGGTGATGTCAGCCGCCCGGATACGCGCTACACGCGGCGACTACTCCCTGTTTGACATGGTTCGGACCGGTGGCGTGGTGGGTGGGGGTGAGAGTTGGGAGGTTCGGCGTGGCATCCGGTTCGGCATGGCGTTTCTCAGCGCGGCAACTGCCGCTCAGGCTCACCGTCGGTGCGTTCTTCCTCAACTCCGGGCTGTCGAAAGGCGACGTGGACCAGGCCACCGCACAGCGACTCCGACAGTTCGCCGGCGCCACCTACCCCTTCCTGGGCAAGCTCGACGCCCAAAAGTTCACCCGCCTGCTCGCCACCGGGGAGATCGCCGCATGCTGCGACGCTGATCAGGCCACCGGCTCAGGGTGAGCCCGCCCGGCTCGTCGGGACGGTGCGGCGATCCGTGCCGGGCATGACGGCCCAGGCCGGGCCGACTGGGTGCGATCGTGTGTCGGCCGGCTGCGACAACTGCCACGCGCCAGCCGTCGAAGGTGAGACGAAGGAGTTCAGGGCGGTCTTCCAGCGGCTGGTCCAGTGGGCCCGGCCCTTGCGGGTGGGGTCGAGCGACATGATCGCCATGCAGAGGCACCCTGCAGCTCACCCGGCGCGGGTTCGGGCCGTGGGCGCGCATTTCCGCGATCCCGAGGGGTCCAATCGCCGGTGTGCAGCTGTGCATCCCGTCCTGGAACGCGCTGGACGCGCGGGAGTGGGACAAGAAGGACGACCGCAACTGCCGCCGACCATGCACCCGCGGATCTCGCCCGGTACCTGGGCACGCACGCGCAGCGGGCAATGACGCCACGCGGCACCGCGTCGATCACCAGCCTGGAGCTGATGACCGCGCTGCGCCCGCCGACCCGCGCGGAGAAGGACGAGGCCACCGGGAAGTTCGAGCGGGCGTTCCACGCGGACGCGCTCACCGCGTTGTACGACATGGTGGAGTGCGGGTCCCGGACGGGCACCCGATCCTGGGCGCTCTGCGGGATGCGGCGGGTGAACGCCGGGACCTGCGCGAGCGCATAGAGCGTGAGGTCAAGAAGCAGTGGCAGCCGCAGATCCCGACGTGGAGCAGATCGACATCTCCCCGTAATCAGTGTCCGTCCAGTGCCGGGCTTGGCGGCGTGGCTTCTGAAGCCTGGGCCGTGCGCAGTCGCCCGCGGATGTGGAGAGTGTCGCCGTGGCCGAGCTGGTCGAGGATCTCCAGCGCCTCCTGCCAGAAGAGACGGGCCACACGGAAGTCCCCCGCGGCCAAGTGGACGTCGCCGAGGTGAACCAGCGTCTCGGCTACCTCGTTGCTGTCACACCGCTCCCGCCGCAGGCGCAGTGCCTGCCTGAAACAGGCGATCGCCTCCTGGTGATCGCCAAGATGCTGGTGGGCATGGCCCAGAGTGTCCCAGGCGGCTCCTTCACCGTCACGGTCATCGAACTCCTGGAGTATCCGCAGGGCCTGCCGGCAGTGGTGAATCGCCTGCTGGTGGTCGCCGAGCAGGGAGAGCTGCCAGCCGATCTGGTTCAGGGCCCGGCCCTGCCCGATGAGGTGATGTGCGGCCCGCAACAGGCTCAGGGCCTCCCGCGCATGGGACAGCGCCTCACGGTGCCGACCCTGGCGGCCGAGCACCGTACTGATGAAACGGAGAGCCTGGGCCTGACCGACCGGATCACCGAGGTCGCGGCAGAGGTTCAGCGACTGGCGCAGTTGGGTGTGCGCGTCCTGGTGGCGGCCCTGCCGGCAGTAGACGCGGGCAAGATTGCGGCGGGTACGCGCCTCACCGGTCACATCGCCGGCCTGCCGGGCGGCGGCGAGTGCTACCTCGTGTGTGTCGGCCCACTCGTGCCAGCGCCCCGCGAGGTCGAAGAAGCTCACCAAAGTCCAGGCCAGTTGCCAGGCATGAGCCTCGAACCCAGTCTCGGCAGCCCGGCGGACCGCTGCCGTCAGATTCGGCAGCTCCGCAGCAAACCAGGCCAGCGCCCGCCCGTGGTCCGTGAGCACTTCGGGGGTGACGCCGACCTCAGGGCCGGTCAGACGGACCGGGTCCCGGTACCAGCTGAGGGCCTCGGATGCCGTGGCGGCGCTGTGCAGGTAGTGGTCGAGGAGTCGGCGAAGCGCTGTCCGTCTCTCGTTCTCCGGATCATGGGTGTGGGTGAGTTCCGTCGCGTATTCGCGGAGCAGATCATGGAGTGTGCAGCGACCAGGCACGTACTGGTCGATCAGGTGCGCCTGAGTCAGTTCGGCCAGTAACGGGCGGACCTGGTCTGCCCGGAGCCCTGCCAGCCCGGCGGCCGCCGGTTCGGTGACGATCGGGCCGGGGTGCAGGCCCAGCAGCCGGAAGAGCCGGGCAGCCGCCGGGCTGAGCAGCCGGTACGACCAGGAGAACACACCCCGTATATCCGTTGCGGGATCGTCGCTGGTGAACGGGCCCAGCCCTGAGCCGGTGTCACCCAGTTCGCGGGCGAACACGGAGAGGGCAAAGCGCGGGTTCGTCGCGGCGCGCGCGGCCACGATCGACAGCGCCAGAGGCAGCCGGGCGCAGCGCGTGATGATCTCTTCCACCGCATGAGTGGCGGCCGTCACCCGGGCGTGGCCGAGCCTGTGGACCAGCAGCCGACGGGCCTCGTCCTTGGTCAGCAGGTCGACGACGAGCGGGCAGGCGCCGTCGGCCGCGACAAGGCCGGTGAGCTGGTTGCGGCTGGTGACCAGGGCCAGGCACCCCGATGAGCCGGGCAGCAGAGGTCGGACCTGATCGGCGTCGCGAGCGTTGTCCAGCAGCACGAGAACCCGTTTGCCGGCGACGAGGCTCCGGTACAGGCCGACCTGCGCATCCAGGCCGGGAGGGATGCGGTCGGCCGGCACCCCGAAGGCGTCCAGGAACCCAAGGATCGCCTCCGCGGACGTCATCACCGATCCAGTCGGATGGAACCCGCGCAGATTCACATACAACTGCCCGCCTGGGAACCGGTCGGCCACCCGCGACGCCCAGTACACCGCCAGGGCCGTCTTGCCCACGCCTGCGGTTCCCGCAATGGCAGTGATCACCACTGCCGCGGTGTGCTGATCGTTCGCGGTGTCCAGCAGTGCGTCGAGCTGCCTCAGTTGCTCAGCCCGGCCCGTGAAACTCGCCAGCGGTGCCGGCAACTGCGCCGGCACCGCCCGGTCCGGCCCGTGTCGCTCAACGGCCGCCCCCGACACGGCGGGGCGTTTGTGGCGCCGAGGCTCGTCGGCGCTGCCGACCGGCTGATGCGGACCGACGGGCTCACCGGACAGGATCGCCCGGTACACCTGCTGTGCCTCGGGGCCGGGGTCGGTGCCGAGTTCCACGGACAGCCGCTCGCGCAAGGCCGCGTAGCAGCCGAGAGCCTCCGGGCCGCGCCCTGCGGCGTAAAGGGCCTGCATCAGCGCTGCCACCAGCGGTTCGGCCAGAGGGTGCTGGGCCATCAGATCCGGCACCCTGGCGATCACCGCCGCAGTGTTGCCGACGAGTAGTTCGGCATGGGCCCAAGCCGCCGCGGTCTCGATGTGCTGGTACGTCCAGCTGTCGCGGGTGCGTGCCGCCCACAGTCCGGAGAGTCCGGCCAGCGGTTCACCGCGCCACAGTCCGAGTGCCTCGCGCAGCAGCACGGCTCGCTCGGCGACCGGGCGGCAGGAATCGCGGGCCTGTTCGGCCAAGAGCCGGTAACGGTGCAGGTCGACCTGGTTGGGATCCATGTCAAGCAGGTATCCGCTGGTGTGGCGCAGAATGGTCTGCTTCGCGGTCCCACCGTCGGGGCCTTGTGCGACGCCCGCGCTGGGGTCTCCGAGCGCTGTGGCTGCCGCGGTCGCGGCGAGGATCCGTCGGACACGCGTGATCAGGGCGTATAAGGACTTGCGAGCTTCCGAAGGGGGGTTCTCGCCCCACACCCGGTCGATCAGCGTGTCCGCTGTGACTGGTCGGCCGACATCGACCAGCAGTGCGGCCAGGACGGTCTGTTGCTTTGCCGGCCCCAGGTTCACCGGACGGTCGGAGACCCGGATTTCCATCGGCCCCAGCAGTCGAACCTCCGCCGCACATCCCATCCGTCCCCCTCGCCGACGCTGCCAGCAGCACACCAGGAACACGGCTGCCTGCCAAGGTTTTTGCAAGGTTCACGACCAGTACCGCGGCTCAGCATTGATGCGCCAGGTGACCGGACACCCCGGTCACTTCCGGTCGGACGAGAGGAGAGTGACTGATGCAACGGAAGCATCTGCTGGTCGCCGGAGCGTTGGCTCTGGGACTGACGGCCTCGGCCTCCAGCGCGTACGCCATCACCGGGTGGCGCTATCACGGCAGCGACTACGCCGGCGTTACCGCAGTGGACGAGTCGTACATCGGGGTGTGCGACAAGGAGGCGGACAACCACAGGGTCACCTCCTACTACCGCGAATACCCCAACCCGCCCGGCACCAACGGCAGCGTCTACGACGGCAACGGCAGCGCCTCACCATGCAGCGGTTACAACTCGCCGACCTGGATCGTGGACTTCAACGTGTGTGAGGCCACCCAGGGTTGCTCGCGCTGGATGTCCGAGGGCTGAGAGCACCGGCTGCCGGGCCGCCCGGGACACCACCCCGGCCCGGCAGTCACGCCATCCGAGCGGCGACATGCCTCTCGACGGACACAGAAGGCCACAGACGCTGAGGAGCACCGATGGACGCCTCCGACACATGGACGAGACAGCACCTCGCGGCGTCTGAAGAGCGATTGCCGTCCCGACCCGCCCGCCGGGAAACGCGATTCCGACACCCGTTGCTGCGGCCGGTCGGGCTGGCCGCCGCCGCGGCCATGATTCTGCTCACGCTGTGGGCCCTCCTTGCCGCCGACAGGGTCCCCGAGCAACGCGAGAGCCGTACCAGGGCTCGTACGCCTGTGATACTCGATGACCGCATCCCGGGCGTGAAAGCGGAGGCACGCTGGTTCCGTCGCTACGACGAGGTCGGTGACCGGAACTTCGAGGTGCTGTTCGTGGAACCGGCCCGGCCGACGGCCGAGCCGCCGCCCGGCCTCAGCCGCTGGCCCGCCCCCGGCGAAGCGTTCGTCTCCCCGGCGCTGCTCGCGGCCGATCCGGCGGTCCGTACGCGCTACGGCCGACTGGCCGGCGAGATCGGACCACAGGGGCTCGCCGACGCCGACGAATGGCTGGTGTACGCACGCTCGCCGTCCGCCGACGCCCTCGTCGGCGTCCGGGGCTCCGCCGTGACCGGCTTCGCGACTCCCGTGACGCCGCCCACTCCTGACGGAATATTCGATACCACCGCCCGCGGCATCACCCGGGAGATGCGCGCGCTCATCGGGGTGACCGTTCTTCCTGCCTCGCTCGTGTTCTTGATCATGGCTGCGCTGTCCCACCGACCGTCGACAGCCGGTCTCCGCGCATCAGTAAAGTCCGCCTTCGGCCCGGTCGCGTGCGGTGTCCTGACCGCCACGGCTGCTGCTGCGGCGAGCACTGTCACAGACACTCGTCTGCCCATCGCCAATGCCATCCTGCACGCCGAGGACCTCGCCCCCCTGCGCCCGTGGCTGGTTCTACTCGCTCTGGGTACGGCGCTGGTCGCCCTTACCGTCGTCGCCCTGCTGTCCGCCGTGGGCCCGCGGACCACTCGCGGCCACGACCGCCACGACTCGCCGCCGGGTCTGCGGCCCGGCGGCGCCTCTGCCCTTCCGCCAGGCCACGACGCCAGACGCCGTGCAGCGCGCCTGCTCTGGTTCGCCGGCACAACCGTAACCATCGCCGCGACCGCCGTCAGCCTGAGCGGACCGGTCGGGGAGGTCGTCTTCTTCACTGCAGTCGCCGCCACCTGGATCACGGCCGCACTGATCCTGCAACCTGCCGTCACCCTGCTCGCGGGCCTGCTCAGCCGTAAGGGCAAGGCCCTCAGCTCCGCCCGCCTTGATGCGGCCGGGCGGCTGCTTGCGCGCCCGCTGCGCGTTCCCGTTACCGTAACCGCTGGCGTTGTCGTACTGGGTGTGGGACTGCTGGCGCACGTCCAGGTGTGGCAGACACCGCGAGCCCAGGCCCTGGAAGCTGCCCGGGCCACGCAACACATGGTTGGGTCCCGGCTACTGATGGTCTCCACATCCGTTGCCGCCGACACCTGGGAACTGGACCGCTTCCGGGCCGCGCTCCCCAATGACGTGGAGATCCTCCCGATCGTGGACGACGCCACCGGCGACAGCTCCGTCCTGCACGGAACCTGCTCTGCTCTGGCCGCCCTCGGCCCCCTCTCCGAAGGCTGTCCTGGAAAGCCGGACGACCTTGGATCCGCCTTCAAGCGGAACGCGGCTTCGATGGGCACTCAGGATGCCCTTCGCTGGTTCATGCGGCCGACGGACGAGGTCATGGCCGACCGGGAGGTGCAGCGGATCACCGCCAGGCGCTTCCTGATCCTCAGCCCTCCGGGAGCCGCCCAGCCAGAGGAGGTCAGGCGTGCGGCCTACGCGTTCTTGCCCGCGCCCATGGTCGAGAGGCCTGGTGACCTGTGGATCGACAGTGCCCGGCCGGCGGTGCAGCGCCGGGCATGGATGGGGCTGCTCGGACTGATCGCTTTGATGTTGCTGGTGACGGCCGGCCTGGTGCGGGCCGCAGCAAGGCCCCGATCCTCGACCTTCACAGCGCGTGTCCCCGTCGCGGCACTGTCCCTTGCCCTGACTCTCCCACTGGCCTTGGCCAGTGCCTTTGCCGCACTGCTCGCTGGCTGGCTCGGCTCTCTACACGGCCGACTGAAGCCCTCCGAGGGCCTCGTCCCGGAGTTTCTCCCACTGTGTGTCAGCCTGACCACGCTGGTCACCATCCTGGTGGCGCTCATGGCCGGCGCGACAGGCATACGACGAGCCCGGCGGCCCACCCGCTGCACCAGCTCGGATGATGCTGCGGGCGGTGCCCAGGGTCGTGCTGGAGAGGCACTCGCGTGACCGTGCCAGGCCGTGTCCGACAAAGATCAGATCGTGGCGGCCGGCTCCCCCAGGGACGTGGGGTTTGGCTGCGTGGGAAGGTCATGCATGTGATCAACCAGAATGGCGGCTCGGGCTGCGAATTCGTACTCATGGACGGATTGAGCCCTTCGGACATGGTGCCGCGCGCAGCTTCTTCGCCTCCGCCAGGACGCACCGGGGCGACGCCCACAGCGCCCTGACGGGCCGCACGGTGTGCCGCTGCGGGGCATGCGCGACGAAGCGCGAGGTGAGGAGCCTGCCCATGAACTCGGCGAACGGTAGGGACGGCTCGGGTTCCCAGTAGGGACCGCTGAACCGGGCCATGGGCTCGACGGCGACCAGGTCGTTCCCCTGCCAGGCCGGCCGTATCGAGGGGACGACGCCCAGCCAGGGGATGCGACTGCGGTCGCTGAACCAGCGAGAACTGACTCCGTAGGCGCTCATCCGCTAGGTGCGGGCGCGGATTTCAGCGCCGGTGAGGGGCCGCTCAACAGCTGTTCGGTCTGCCGCGCCTTCGTGGTGTGATGCTGGGCGCGGTACAGGGCGGCGGCTTCCTGCCAGCTGCGGCGGGCGTCGGCGTCCTGTCCCAGTTCCCGGTACACCGCCCCGAGCTTGACCAGCGTGTCCGCGACCTGCGCGGAGTTGTCGGTCTCCCGGCACAGACGGAGTGCCTGCCGGTAGTGCTCCTGAGCCTCGCCGTACCGGCCGGCCTGCCGTGCGATGTAGGCCAGGCTGTCCAGGGCGGACGCCTCGCCGATGAGGTAGTCCGCCGCGCGGAACAGGGCGAGCGCCGCCGTGCAGTGGTCGTGGGCGAGTTCCATCTTGCCCAGCAAAGCGTTGTACCAGCCCACTGCGTTGACGGCGTTGGCCTGCCAGACCGGATTGTCCAGGGTCCGGTAGAGACGCAGCGCGGCCTCCGCGTGCCGGAGAGCCTGCCGGGGGGAGTCCTGATGCATCCGGATCCTGGCCAGGGTCCGGTGGGCATGAGCCTGGCCTGCCGGGTCGCCGATCTGCTCGAACAGCGCGAGAGCCTGCCGAAGGTGCTCCACGGCCAGGATGTGCTCGCCCCGTTCGGTGCGGGTGCGGCCGAGCAGCCAGTGCGCGGTGGCCCGGGCCTTGGGGTCCTGCATTGTCTCCGCGGCGGTGAGGGCGGTGGTCCAGACAGCGATTCCGTCCCGGACGTACCCTCTCTGCCGCTGGAAGGCGTCCAGCGTCCACGCCAGCTGCCACGCCTGGCGGTGCAGGCCGTTCTCCAGGGCCCGTGCCTGCACCGCGAGCAGGCACGGGCCCTCCTTGTCGAACCACGACATCGCCTCGTCCACGGCCGGCGGGAGGGCCATGGCGCCGGCGGCCGGCGGATCCAGCGCGACCGGGTCACGGTGGGGGTGCAGCAGCCGATCGGCGGCATGAGCGGTGTGCAGGTAGGAGTCGACCAGGCGGCGCAGCGCGGCCGAGCGCGTGCCGGCGGGCTGCCGCTGCGCACATTCGACGGCGTACAGACGCACCAGGTCGTGCATCCGGTATCGGCCGGGCGCGTGCTGGTGGAGGAGATGGACCTCCTCCAGACGGCGCAGCAGCCCCCGTGTGCGGGACGGGCCGACCCCGCCGAGGCCGGCTGCGGCCAGCAGGCTCATGTCCGGCATCGGGGCCAGCCCCAGCAGGGTGAAGATCTGTGCGGTCCTGTCGTCCAGGGCGCGGAGGGATGTTTCGAAGACCGCGCGCACGTCGGTGGTGAGGTCCCCGGTACTCAGCGCGTCGAGCCTGTCCGCGGCGTCCTCCAGCTCCGCCGCCAAGGCGTACAGCGGCAGACCTGGCCGGGCGGCCGCCCTGGCGGCGACGATCCCCAGAGCCAGGGGAAGCCCGGCGCAACGCCGGACCAGCGCCTCCACCGCGTCCGGCTCGGCCGTCGGCCGGTCCGGCCCCAGGGTCCGGGTGAGGACCTCACGGGCCGCACCGTCGGGGAGCACCTCGAGACCCACCGGATGTGAACGGTGACTGGCCAGCAGGGACACGAGGTCGCTGCGGCTCGTGACCAAGGCCAGGCAACTGCTGCTGCCCGGCAGCAGAGGCCGGACCTGGTCGGCGTCACGGGCGTTGTCCAGCAGGACGAGCATGCGCCGGCCGGCGATCAGGGAGCGGTAGAGGCCTGTGCGGGCGTCCAGGTCGGCCGGCACCTCCTCGGGAGGAACACCGAGGGCGTCGAGGAAGCCATGGAGCGCTGCCGAAGCCGTGAGGGGAGCTGCGGTCGCGTCGAATCCGCGCAGATTGACGAAGAGCTGCCCCTCCGGGAACTCGTCGGCGTGCCGATGCGCCCAGTACAGCGCCAGCAACGTCTTGCCGATGCCGCCCACCCCCGTGACGACGCCGATCGTGAGCCCGCCGTCCTCTTCGGCCGATCCGCTCAGCAGGCGGTCGAGGGCGGCGAGTTCACGGCCCCGGCCGACCGGGGCGGCCGGACGGGGCGGCAGCTGCTGGGGAGTCGGCCTCGAGGGGCCGCCTTCCCCGTGTGCCGCCACCACTCGGTCCGGTATCCCGCCCAGGGCGGGATCGGCGTCGAGTATCCGCCGGTGCAGGTCCCGTATCGCCGGGCCGGGATCGGTGCCCAACTCGTCGGCCAGGCGGTGTCTGAGGCGTTCGTAGTGGTCCAGCGCACCGGCCGGCCGCCCGCACCGGTACAGCGCCAGCATCAACTGGCCCGCGACCCGCTCGTCGAACGGCTGGTGTTCGGCCAGGACCGTGCATTCGGCGGCCGCCTGGTCGTATTGGCCCAGCGACAGTCTGCGGTCCACCAGGTCCAGCCTGACCGCCAGCCGCTCGGCCTCGAGCATGTCGCGTTGGCCGTTGAACCACGCGGTGTCCGTACCGGCGAACGCTTCGCCGCGCCACAGCGCCAGCGCTTCCTCCTGCAGCCGGACCGCGTCCTCGACGCGCTCCGCCGAACGGGCCAAGTGGACACACTCACGGAACCTCAGCACGTCCACCGCGTTCGGTGCCACCTCGAGCCGGTACCCGCCCCGCGCCCGCGCCAGGTCCGCGGCGGCACCGGCCCCGGCCAGCGCCTGCCGCAGCCGGGAGACGTACCCGTAGAGGGTCTCCCGGGCACGCTGTGGTGCGCTCTCTCCCCACAGGCGGTCGACCAGCGTGTCCGTGGGGACCACGCGGCCGGCGTCCATGAGCAGGGCCGCCAGCACGAGTCTCTGACGCGCGTGCCCCACGTCGACGGGCTCCTGCCCCCGCCACACCTCGACGGTGCCCAGCAGGCCGAACAGAACTGCCATCAGCGCCCCCTGGGGTGATCACGTCGCTCCTAAAGATCTGTCCGGCGCCGCCCCCGGTCCAAGGCCGATTCAAGACTTTCCGCAAGGTTTCTCAAGGCCGCGCCGCCACCGTGGAAGGCGCCCGACAGGGGGCCTCGTCACTCCACAACACGCAAACCTCCCAAGGGGGTTACATGAAGAAGACAAGACTGCTGGCGGTGCTGCTCGGCGCGGCGATGGCGCTGGCTGGCGCCGTCGTCCCGTCGTCCACCGCCACCGCGGCAGCACCGCGGGCGGGCGCCGCCTGTATCGGCGACGACGGGGGCACGCACAAGGTCCAGGTCCTCTACGTGCGTTCGCCTGCAGGCGCCGACCGTTATGCCGAGATGGCGGACAAGTTCGGAGGGATGGCCAACGAGATAGGCAACGTCGTCAACAAGTCGGCGCTGAAGACGGGCGGGGAGCTGTACGTCCGCTATGTCCGGAACAGCGACTGCGCCGTCAACATCGGCAACGTGGTCGTTTCATCCACCACCAACATCATGGACTTCGACGCCGTGGTGCGGGACCTGGAATCGAAGGGATACAACCGAGCCGACCGCAAGTATCTGATCTTCGCGCAGACAGCTGCCTTCTGCGGTCTGGCCGCCCACGGAACGTTCGATTCCGGACCCTCGTACGCCATGGTCGGCTCGGGCTGCTGGTCCTGGAACGCGGCCGGACACGAACTGCTGCACACGCTGGGCGCCGTGAACCCGAACGCACCCCACGGCACGCCCGGGGGCCACTGCTGGGACGACCCGGACATCATGTGCTACGACGACGACGACAAGCCCGCCACGTATCCGCTGCAAGACCTGTGCCCCAAGGCGTTCGGGGACGACATCGACTGCAACAGCGACGACTACTTCAGCGCCAATCCCCCCGCAGGCACCTGGCTGGCGAACAACCCCAGGTCGAACGTCGCCAAAAGCCCCTTCCTGACCGCCCTTACGAAGTACCACGTGATCTACACCGGGGAGAAGGCCGTCACCACCGCGCGGGCCGGGGCGACCGCGTACGTGACCAAGTACCAGTCGGAGATCGGCTGGACCGCGAAGGCGAAGATCGTGACGAGCTCGAGCAGCCCGTTCTACTCGTCCGTGCTCGCGGTGCGCACCAGCGCCGGTACCCGGTACGTGCCGCCGGCCGGGGTCCCCCGTGGTTCGGCTGCCCACGTCACCATCGACATGGACACCGTGCTCGACGTCAAACTCTGTGAGGGCAACGCCACTGCGAAGAGCGGATGCACCGCCACCTGGTGGTGACCGCCCGGCCCGACAGCTCCGGCCGACCGGAGACCGGCAATGCTCTCCAGGTCCACGCCGACCCGCCCCCACAGGTGCAAGGCCTGCCCGGCGCTCAGATTCCGAGCCCCATCCCGTCGCTGTACGGGGTGGGGCTCGTGCGTCGTGGGCTGACGAGTGTGTCTTGTCGGCCAAGCATCTTCGGCCTGTTCCGGCTGCTGGGCTACCCGTCCTCCCCGCGCCTCGCGGACGCCGGGCACACCCTGTTCTACCGCGCCGACCCGGCAGCCGACTACGGCCCGCGCAACCCGCTCACCACCGGCCGCATCCGCACGCGCACCATCCCGACCCGCGGTGGAGCAGGGCCCCGGTGGCATCCCTCCTCATTGTGACCACCGTTCGTCCAGGACGTCGTCCGCCGACGCGTTGCCTTCGGCGTCCACGGCCCGGGAGATCCGCTGCCTGTGGAGGAGTTGGCGGCCGAGTTCGAGGTGTCCGCTGCCCGCATCGTCGAACCGCTCTGGCCTTTTCCCCCTCTACTCAGCTAGACATTCTGCGAGCCCACACTGACCAGTGGGTTCTCAGGGATCCGATCGCTCAGGGGGAAACACACCCATGACCATGTATCACCAGAAACCGATACATCCCAGGCGTCTCAGACTCGTCGGTGCCGCGGTGACCGCGCTCGTCCTCGCGGCGACGGGGATGGCGACACAGGCGATGGCCGGGCAGGACACGGCGCGAAAGCCACAGTCGGCCAAGACGCCGCCGCCCGTGCCGACGCTCACCTGGTCCGACTGTCAGGGCGGCTTCGAGTGCGCCAACGCCGATGTTCCGCTGGACTACCGGGAGCCGCAGGGCCGCACGATCACGCTCGCGGTGGTCCGCAAGAAGGCGGCCGACCCGGCGAAGCGCAAGGGCACGCTCTTCATGCAGCCCGGCGGACCCGGCAACTCCGGCGTGGACTTCGTCCGCAACAACTACGAGGACCTGCCGGCCGCACTGCGCGACTCGTTCGATGTCTTCGGCTACGACGTCCGCGGTGTCGGCCGCAGTTCGGCGCTCACCTGCTTCGACGACGCCCGCTACACCAAGGCCGTCACCGACGCGAAGGGTGTTCCCGGCCCCGACGCCTTCGGCGCGGCGGTGCGCGAGGCGGCCGAGTTCAACCAGGCCTGCCTCGACAACTCGGGCCAGATGCTGCCGTACGTCGGCACCGAGTACGTCGCCCGTGACATCGACCTGCTCCGGCAGGCGCTCGGCGAGGAGCAACTGACCTACTACGGGCGGTCGTTCGGCTCGTACATCGGCACCGTCTACGCGGCGATGTTCCCGAAGCGGGTGCGGGCGCTGTCGCTCGACGGGGCGTACGACCCGTACAAGTACGCCAACCGGCCCTACGCCTACGACCGGGCCCAGTACCTGGCGTTGGACGGCGCGATGAGCCGCTTCCTCGACTGGTGCGCCGCCGACCAGGTCACCTGCGGCTTCGGCGACGGCGACCCGCGCGGGGCGTTCGAGAAGCTGAAGAGCGACCTCGACGCGAACCCGGTGCCGACCGCGAACGGCGGGCAGGCAGGCGGCTACACCCTCGTCTACCGGCTGATGTTCAACATCAACGAGGGCAAGGTCATCTGGCCCTCGCTCGGCGCAGCGCTGAAGAAGGCGCAGCTGCGGGACAACACGTCGTTCCTGCTGCGGCCGCCGTCCCCGGCCTCCTACGACTTCCTCGGCCCGAACGTGGTCGTCGAGTGCGTTGACAAGGACTACCCGAAGAGCCTGCGCAAGCTGCAGCGGAACGTGACGGCCAACGCGAAGGACGCGCCGCTGCTGGGCCCGGCCATGGCGTACGGTCCGCCGACGTACGACCACCAGCACGCCACCGCGTGCGTGCAGTGGCCCGCCGAGAAGGCCAGCCGCTACGACGGCTCCTTCCGGGCGAGGGGTTCGGCGCCGATCCTGGTCATCGGCACCACCGGTGACCCGGATACCCCGTACCAGGACGCGGTCGCCCTCAGCCGGCAGCTGGACAACGCCTCGCTGCTGACCTTCCAGGCCGAGGGGCACACCGCCTTCGGCCGCAGCGCCTGCGCGACGGACGCGGTCGTCGGCTACCTGGTCGACCTGAAGGTGCCGGCCTCCGGCACGACCTGCGCCGACGAGACCCAGCCGCCGTCCACCACGCCGAAGACGGCCCCGCCCGGCACGACCCTGGGCGAACTCCGCAACGGCGTCAACGAGCGCGTGGAGCGCATCGGCGATGTGAGCTGACCGTTTCCGTGAACTGACCCCGTGAACTGACCGTTTCGGTGGCTTATCGGTTCCGTGCCTGATCGGCCGGCACGAACCCCGGGGCGCCCGCCCCCACACGGCGAGCGCCCCGGGATTTCGCACGTCCGCAGCACGTCGGACGGCACGGAAAGCGCGGTTCCTGTACATGGCATGAGCTGGACTTCGCCGGGGATCTTGGGGTTGCCGGAGTCAACAGCCCTTGGTTGACCAGGACTTCAGCCGGGGGATCTCGCGCTGATCAAGGTTGTTCTGACTCCGACCAGCTCGGTTCCGGCCTGCAGTTTTTCGGTGATCAGTGTGTCTTCGAGTATCCGGTCCTCTTGTTGGGCCGGTAGCTGGGGCCGTGTTCATGATGACCTGGCGGCCGGGGTTGCTCGGTCGGTCTGGCAGGGACTCGGTGACGACCGGGTTGGGGAAGAGCGGATGCCGGTCGCTGGGTGCCCTGTTGCTGATGATGATCAAGGACGGGCCTTGCCGCTCGGAGACGAACTCGTAGAGGTCGTCGGCCTGGGACGGGGCCAGCTGGCGCATGGCGAAGTCGTCGAGGACGAGCAGGTGGGGGCGGATGAGTTCGCGCATCCGCTTGTCCCAGGTGCGATCCGCGTGACCGCCGGCGAGTTCGGCCGGACGCCACAGGAGATGGTCCTCCTCCTGCGTTACTGTCACCGGGCGGATCGCCGTGGTCGCAGCGGCCCGCCGCAGAGCCGTAGTAGACCGAAGAACGCGCGGTCGGGTCACCCCGGCGCGCCGGACTGCACAGGGAGTTCCATGCTGACCAGGCTGTTCGCCGCCCGCCGGCTACGCAGAGCGGCGCGAGGGGTCTTCGGGTGGGACCAACTGCGCCCCGGCCAGCTCACTGCGATGAAGGCGGTCATGGCCCGCCGGGATGCCATCGTGGTCATGCCGACCGGATCGGGCAAGTCGGCCGTGTATCAGGTGCCGGGCACGCTGCTGCCCGGTCCGACGCTCGTGGTGTCTCCGCTGATCGCCCTCCAGCGGGACCAGGTCGCCGGGCTGCTGCGGAAAGGCGGCCAGACCGCGGTGGCGATCAACTCGTCGATGAGCCAGACGCAGAACGAGCGGGCTTGGGCGAGCGTGAGCCGCGGCGAAGCGCGGTTTCTGTTTCTGGCGCCGGAACAGCTGGCCAAGCAGGAGGTGCTGGAGCGGCTGAGCGCACTGAAGCCATCTCTGTTCGTCGTGGACGAGGCGCACTGCGTGTCGTCCTGGGGTCACGACTTCCGGCCCGACTACCTCAGACTTCGGCAGGCCGCGGAGAGCGTCGGGCGCCCTCCGATCCTCGCGCTCACCGCCAGCGCCGCGGCACCGGTGCGCGCCGACATCGTCGAACAGTTGGGCATGCGCAAGGTCCGGGAGGTGGCGGCGGGCTACGACCGGCCCAACATCCGCCTGGAGGTGACCCACTTCCTCGATGACGCAGCCAAGCGACGATCAGTGGTGGAACGGGCGGCTGCCGAGCCCAAGCCGGGCATCGTCTACGCCGCGACGCGCAAGGACGCCGAGACGTACGCTGCGGAGCTGGGCCGACTCGGCCTGGCTGCGGCCGCCTACCACGCAGGCACCCGGTCGGCCGAACGCGCCGCGGTGCACGACCGTTTCCTGGCCGGAGAGCTGGACGTGGTGGTGGCCACCTCGGCGTTCGGCATGGGGATCGACAAACCCGACGTGCGGTTCGTACTGCACGCTTCGGTGCCTGGCTCGCTTGACGCCTACTACCAGGAGATAGGCCGGGCGGGACGGGACGGTGCGGCGGCCCGGGCGATCCTGCATTACCGCAAAGAGGATCTCGGACTGCAGAAGTTCTTCTCCACCGGCCGCCCGGATCCGGACACGATCAAGATGGTCGCCGGCAGTGTGTGGGGGCACACGACAGCGGTGACACCCACAGAGCTCCAGCAGAAGACCGGTCTGTCCGCCGGCAGACTGACCGCGGTGCTCAATCTGCTGGAGCAGGCCGAGGCCGTCACCGTGGAGCACGGAAAGGTGTCCCGGGTGCCCGGTGCCGATCTGGGAGAGGCGGTCGATCAGGCCGTGAGGCGTGGTGCCGCGTACGAGAGACTGGAACGTTCGCGGGTCGAGATGATGCGCGGCCTGGCCGAGACCACCGGCTGCCGACGGCGTTTCCTGCTCGGTTACTTCGGTGAGCAGTTGCACACCCGGTGCGACAACTGTGACAGGTGCCTGCAGCAAGCGGGCGCCCGGGCCAGGGCCCTTCCGGACCTGCCGCGCCCACGCACCGCCTCGCCCGAAGGCCGCGACCACGCGTTCGCGCCCGGTGTCCGGGTCCGCCACCCCCAGTGGGGGGACGGCGAGGTCCTCAGCGAGGAGGAGCACCGAATCACCGTACTATTCGCCTCGGTCGGCTACCGCACCCTGTCGCTTCCGGTGATCCTGGAGAAGTCCCTGCTCACACCCATCCAGGAGTGACCAACGGCTGTGGGGCTCGCATTCCGTCGGTGCGCATCCCCTCGCCTGCACATCAGGGGGCAGGTCGGCCTGGACCGCTATCAGGTTCGGCACTGGACCGCCTGGCACCGACACGTCACCGTGGCCATGCTCGCCCTTTGCTCTCCTGGCCGTCGTCGCTGCCACCACGGCGCCGACCAGGCTCGCCGATCCCACCCGGCCGGTCCGTAACCTGACCCCCGATCGACCTGACCGTTGCGGAGATCCGGCACCTCATCAGCGGCCCGCTCGCCCCCGCCGCCCGCAGATGGGACCACCTACTCCGCTGGTCATGGCTTGGTGGGGATGCGGGCCCGGAGGAGTTCGAACGAGGCCCTGCCGTACATGGCTCGTTCGAGTGTCTTCACGCGGTTCACGTGGCCTTCGACAACCCGGAACTCCAGGGAAGGGTGAGTCCGGCGGTGACGGCGTCGAGGTCCTGCGAAACCCTTCATGGTTTCGGCGCGTCCTGCTCAGCCTGCCGGATCCAATCCAGCAGCAGGTATCCGCGCCGGTGACGGCCCAGATCGGCGAACTCCCCAGCGAGGTCGCAGCCTCGCCGTCGCCGGCGCCGCCAAGAGACGTGACGCGGGCCAGGAGGAGGAGGCGGGCGACACGCCGACGCGTACCCGAACCTCGCTCCTGGGGCGTCTCGCGCGCCGTGGATGGACGGCTGGAGCCGCCCTCGGCCTGGCCCTGGGGCTCTCGGTCTTCAATGCGAGCCCCGCGGCCGCGTACATCGGGCCGAACTTCCTGCGCAACTGGGAAACTGGGCGCTGCTGGACAGTGGCTGGCCCGGCGAGAGTGGAACGGGTGCGGTTTACACGAATCCCTGCCAGCAGGGCAACGACCACCAAACCTGGAACATCATTTACCTGTACCACGCGGATTGGGACGTCGTCCGGATCCAGAACAAGGCGACTGAACTATGCCTGTTCAGTTACGGACTCGGCATGTATGCCGGTCAGTGTAATGCTTCTGCTTATGGCGCGTGGTATGGCCAGGGGTCGGGTTGGGGCAAAGTTCGACTCATGAACTACGAGACGATCAATTGTTTGGACAGCAACTACAGCGGATCCGTATACGGCCACGCCTGTAACAACGGTGGCTACCAGCTTTGGAAGCTGGGCTACTGACGCAGCCTGATCTCAGGGGAGGGCCGCCACATATGGCCCCCCGATGGTGATCCTGCCGGGGAGTCCGTTACGCAATCTCGCGGTGGGCCCGGCTGGGAACGGACACGGCCACTGCGTGATCATCGGGGGTGTTCTTGCCTCAGAGTTCGCCCTTGTTGGGTGGGGCGGGGTTCAACCCCTCCCGGCGCACGGGTTCGCGTGGCCCACCCATGACGCAGCCGTTGTACGGCCACCTGGTGCGCCTGCCCCTTTCGAGGGATCCGGGAGCAGCGTACCTCGCAGGCAGCCACCTGCGTGCGGGCAACCCTGGTCAGGGGTAGGCAATAAGGGTGTCGAACGGCGATGGAATTTTCTTTGTTATCTTCTGGGCCGTCATCCTCTACTGGTGGTTTCGGGGACCGTCGCGTCGGCGTCGTATGCGCAGGAATGGATGGCATCGATGCGGGAGTTGCGACGGCAGGGGCAGGCAGTATTCCGGCAGCGATCCCACTGACTGGCGATATTGCTCTCTCTGCCACGGCTCGGGAAAGATCCCGAACCGACCAAGGCCAGGCCGCTTCACACCTTCAGCGGTCAGTCAGCAGGGTCCCGGAGGTCAGGTTCATGAGTCGCCGCCTTGGCGACGAGCGTCGCCAGGGCGCGGTTGAGTTTGATGAACCGGGACGGTAAGCAGCAGGACGGACAAGCCGTCACCTGCAGGAGTAGCCGAAGGGCAGCGGATCACCCGATCGTGTGGCCATGGTGCACGGCCGGTGACGGAGAGCCCCAGGTCGACACCGATCCCGGTGACGCCGGGACGGTGAACCCAGTCCACGGTTCCGGCCAGCCACTGGCCAAGCCGAAGCTGCCCACGCAGCTCGTCCCATGCCTCATTGAGGGAAGTCATCCCGTCATCCTGCTGCATGTTCCCTTGGCTCCTCCAATAGGCCCCAGATCAGTAGTGCGGAGAAACACCCGGTGCACCGCCTTCCCGGAGAACGACAACCGCAGGCAGAACAAATGGCACTTCACCAGCTCGCCCCGCAAACGGACCGCGACCTCGCCGAAGTCGACCTCGGCTTCGGCGCCGGCCAGGTGCGACTGCTCGATGAACACCTGTGCCGGGCCACGGCCGGCCTCGACCCGAATCTCCGGCTTCCGCTTGGCGACGTAGGCGCGCACGACCTGGTAGGACACGTCGTCCATCGCGTGCTCGTTGATCAACCGGCGATAGATCCGGACCACCGTGTGACGCTGCTTCCTCGGCGCATCCAGATCAGCCAGCAGCATCTGGTCGATCACCGGCTTGAACGGATCCAGCTTGGAACGGCGAGGCGCGTACGGTTCCCGAGGTTGCGGCCACGCCGAACTCAGCGCCTTCTGAACAGTCCGCCAGCCCACCCGGTACTTGCGCTCCAGCGCCCGGTTCGACATGCCCTCGCGAGCGTCACGCCGCAGCGCGGCATACAACTCGACCTTCGACTGACCAGGCGGCATCGGCGGTGCTCCTTCACTGAGCAGATTCACTTTGCCACCGCAACCCCGCGAGTGACACTACTTCTCACGAACAACTTCCCAGCTAACCAGCCGGTGACATCCACTCAGACGGACAACTGACAACCCACAAACGCCGTCAGAGCCATCCTTGCGAAAACCATTGGTGCCCGGCTTGCTCCGCTGATGGACTGACGTCCTACCGTGAGTCTGCCGCGTGACGGAGGTAGTGGTTGTGACAGGTTATGACGTGCTTGCCGAGGTGTACGAATGGCTCATTTCGGATGCAAAGTTGCCTCCAGCCGAATTCGCTGCGTCGTTCGACGACGTCCTCAATCTCCTGCCGTCGAACGCTCACGTCCTCGACTGTTCGTGCGGAACCGGACAGTTGGCGGTTGGCCTCGCCGGTCGTGGCATGCAGGTTGTCGCAACTGACGCCAGCGAGGCGATGGTTCGTCGGACTGCAGAGTTGTCTGAGGAGTTCGGGGCATCCGTCCGGGCCGTACGGGCGAACTGGGAAGAGTTGCCCGACCATTTCCAGGACAACACGTTCGACATGGTGTTCTGCGTTGGCAACTCGCTTCACCATGCCACGGGCGCGACAGGCAGGGGTGCTGCTCTGGAGTCGATGTCACGGCTTCTGCGCCCCGGCGGGCGCTTGGTACTCACATCCCGCACTTGGGAACTCGTGAGGGCCAGAGGTTCCCGGCTGGAGATCAGTGACCGACTCGTCCGCCGGAACGGTCGCGATGCCGTCGTGGTCTACCGCTGGGAGATTGCGCCGCATTGGGAGGAGGAGCACCACATCGAGATTGCGATCGCGCAAGTTGATGCGACCGGGTTGGTTCTTGTCCGCTCGGAACTGCTGTCCTGCTGGCCCTACCGGTACGAGGAACTCGAAGTCGAGCTGCACCGGGTCGGACTCCAGACGGAACTGAGCACGTTCGATCTTGAGGCCGAGAACTACATGGTGGTCGCGAGCAAGGTATAAACACCGGACTCTCAGTCTCTGGCCGGACCGCGCGGTTGCTCGCAGGACGCTTGCGCCCTCTCATCGGTGCGGGTTCAAGTGGTCAACGCAACGCCTCGGACGAAGAGTGCTCGTCGATCAGACGGCGGTAGATCCGGGGTGACGGTGTGGCGCTGTTTCCTGGTCGCGTCCAGATCAATGAGCAGGATCTCGTCGATCAGCAGCGTGAACGGATCCAGCTTCGACGGCCGCGCCGAAGCGGTTGTCGTGCGTGGCTGCGGCCAAGCCGAGGTCAGGGGCTTGTTGACCGTGCTCCAGGTGACGCCGTACTTGCACTGCAACGCCCGGTTCGACATGCCATCGCGGGAGTCGCGCCGCAGCGCGGCGTACAACTCGACCTTCGACTGGCCAGGCGGCATCGGGGGTGCTCCTTTACTGAGCACATCCAGCTTGACACGGCAACCCCGTTGGTGAGGTCAGAATTCGCGAACATCTTTCTGGGCCATCACCTGGTGCCGTCAGCTTTCACGAACAACTGACGTCACCAACTACCGACAGAACCACCTGACCGAGCTTCGCCTCGGCAAGCGTTCAATCGACCAGCGTCGGGAGGGACTTGGCGGGCACGTCCGGGACCAGGCCGCCGACGCAGTACGCCGACACCTGCCCGTCCTCGCAGTCGACCACGGCGAGCGGGCCATTCTCGAAGCGCGGGTCGACCGCGGCTGCCGACGGGGCGGCGTTCTTCTTCACCGCCTTCTTCGCGGCCGGGCGTCGCGACGTCGACGTCGGCCTGGTGGTGCTCGCAGCCGGTCGGGCGGGTGCCTTCGCTACGGTCGGCGCCGACGGATCCGGGGCCGTCGGGGTGGGCTCGGCTGTGAACGTGTCCGACACGGCGGGCTCGGGGGCCGCCTCACCATCGGAGGTGGGGAAGGCGGCTCTTGAACCTACCCCGCCGCCAACTGTGACGCTCATGGTGACCAACTAGGAGGTTGTGACCGCGCTTCCGTGACGGCTACGGCTGAATACGGATCCGGGCCCGCAACAGGGAGAAGGAGGCCCGGCCATACATCTGTCTCTTGATGGTCTTGATGCGGTTGAGGTGGCCTTCAACGATGCCGGAGTTGTAGGGCAGGGTCAGGCCGGCGGTGACGGCGGGGAGGTCTCGGCGAAGATAGTCAGCGAAGCAACCAATCGGGGCAGGACCGGTCACCTCGGCCTTCTGGATCCAGTCCTGCAGCAGGTGACCGCGGCGATGGCGGAGCATGTCGGTGAAGGCTCTGACGAGGTCGTCGGCGGTTGCGATGTCCGGGCAAGCGCAGCGAACGGTGTCCGGCGCGATCCTGTCCGCAGGGCTTAGGTTTTCCTGTCTGCGCATGATCCACGATGTGATCGTGCGCGGACTGGAGAGAGCGGTTCTAGCGGGGGCTGTGGTGCCGCGCCGCATAGCCAGAACGTACCGGTTCACCACGTGATAGCCGCCGGTGTAGCCGATCGCGAGCCGCTCCCGGTACAGCTTCATCGAGCTGGTGCAGCCGGACTTGAAGCGGTGCTGGAGGTAGGAGTGAAAGGGTCCGAGAACGCCTGGACCGCGATCGCGTGCGGAAGCGATGAGATCGTCCAGAGGGCTGTTGCGATAGCGTCGTACGGTCTTGCGGTCCAACCGAAGACGGCGGCCGATGGCGTTCAGCGATAAGCCGGTGGCAGCCAGCTCGTTGACCTCTGCGTGCCCCGCTGCCGGACACGGTCCAGCAGCGGGAACTCCGGATCTGCCGGGAGCATCTGCTGATCGGTGTCAGTCTCCGGCTGTGAGTGGAGGCAGCCGCGATGCTGTCGACAGGTCTTCTCCGCAGCTGCCGACAGGTTCTGCAGAAGGTGCCATCGATCGGCCACCTCGATGGCGTGGGGAGCAGCCATTTGAATGGCCTTGGTGAAAGCCATGAGTCGATCGCGGCAGACGATTTCGGCTCCGGGGTGTTCGAGGAGCCAGGCGGCGACCGTGCTGGTCTCCCGGTCGGGCAAGACATCCACCGGGATGGAGGTCTCGACATCGACGAGGACGGTTCCGTAGGTCCGCCCCCGGCGGAAAACGAACTCGTCGATGCTGAGTATCCGTGGTGCCCGCGCTGGCACGGGTGGGGATGCGAGTTGTCGCAGGAGTGAGCTTCGCCGGCCATGAAGTTGCAACTTCCGGCAAAGGCGCTGGCCCGGACGTCCGCCGAGTTGCACCGCGACCGCCCTCATGGCCGACCGCGCTGCAGTTGAAGAGCGGAGTCGTGGCTCGGTCAGGCCCGCCACCTGCTCCACGAATGTCCGACGTCGGCACTCGCCCTGATGGCAGAGAAGAACCGGCGCACGCGGAGACGCACAGCCATCTTCTGGCCGCCCAGGGGCAGGTCGGCTATGTGTCGCCAGTACCGACTGTGTACGCGCACGCCGAGGTGGTCGCACTGCGGGCATCTTCCGGGCGGGCCGCAAGCGGCGGCGTCGATCATCAAGTTCCCATCGACGAACGCCAACCGCCCCACCCTTAGCTGCACTCCAGAGAAGAGCAGCGCTTCAAGCGTGTTGACTTGCATGGACAAGTTGTCCCCAGCCAGAACGATCCTGCATGCACCGCCCGCGAGCCACGAGGTTACGAATCCGACAGGGATCGGAAGCAGGCCGCCGCGACGTCAAGCGCCTCGTTCAATGAAGTCACGTCACGCCGGAATGCGGCCAGCCACATGGTCACTCGGTAGTGGTCTTCGGAAAGAGGCGTGATCTTCACGAGGCCGGATTCCAGGTCGAACGGCTGTCGGCTCAGCATCAGGCTCCCCATGCTGATGTCCGGATAGAACACCCGCAGGTCAGGGTGTGCATGGGCCGCCTCAAGAAGCGGGCGGTCACGTAGATGCCAATCGCTGGAAAGGAGCTGTCGCCACTTGGTGGCAGCAGGGTCACCGTCCTCGAACGCCTGCGCCAGTTCGTCCCAGCTCATGAACGGGAATCGGTCGTGCAACTCCCGCAGACGGCCGCCCCGGCACCACAGGTCCGCCACCCCCACTGCCGCAACGAGATCGTTCGTCCAGCCCTCCGACCAGGCGAAAACACGGTGGAGACAGATCCGTACGTGGAACGTGTCCTCCGCGCGCAGGGACACGATCACCTTGCCACGATCTGTGCCCATCTCCGCGCCGATGTCCCAACCGGACACAGGCCGCAGCTGCCCCAAGTCCACGCCTTGAGCCAGTGCAATGAGCTCCATGCGCCGGACCAGATCCACAGACGACGCCGCATCAGGTGGGACTGCAGCCCGCCGCTCGCCCTCTTGGTCGCCTGTTGCCATGACCGCCCCCACGATGCCGATGATCCGGGACGACACGATATGCCGATCCGCGTCGCGATAGCTCAGGTCCGCTGGGAGGCGTAGCCGTCACGGAAGCGCGGTCACAACCAACTAGGACGCTCAGTCACAGATGCAGTAACGATGGGCGATCAATGCGCGAATCACTGTTGCGATCCAATGCGTGATTGGGGGTGGGGTGGCTAGTGGAGGTGAGCTCTGTGCCCACTGAGGACGAGCTGTTCAGTGCTGTCGATGCGCTGCTGGAGCAGGTCGCCCAGGATGATCCGCCGCCCCCTGAGCGCAAGCGACTGCGCGAGGCTGCCGGGCTCAGCCAGACCCAGGTGGCGAAGGCCACGGGAACCCGCCGGGAGGCGGTGGGGAACTGGGAGTCTGGCAGGACCGAGCCGCGTCCGCCGTAGCGCGCCGCCTACACCCGGCTGCTGGAAGGCCTCGCCGCACGTGGGTCAACCGCCGCTAGGTGCGAACCCGTAGAGTTCACGAAGTCTGGTGGCGATAGCCCTCGATGCGGCTTGCTCGGCCTCGAAGAATTCGCGGCGATGACTCGGGTCGCTTCCTGACTCGCGAGTCCAGTACATCGGGTAGGCGGCAGCTGTCAGATGCTCCACCGCCTTGATCACCGCGGGATGCAGCAGCAGTGCGGACTCATGACTGCACCTCGCGGTCGCATGCATGGCCGCTGCCCGCAGCTCCTGCCCGTCATCACTCTCACGCCAGTCCAGGCCTGCGGCTTCGGCTTTCGCCAGAGGGATGGCGATCGCGTTCACCCTGCTCAGAAGGTCATGAATGGCCGTGTGGACGGCGCGGAGCCCGTCACGTTCAAACGCCACTCGCTCCAGCTGAGCGGCTTGGCGACGTTCCGCGGTGCGAATGTCCTGCACGTTCTGCGCCGTCCAGTGGTTACGTAAAAGCTCAAGAAGGAAGCTCGCGATGAAGCCGAGGATAAGCGTGACCAGTGGCAGCAACACGTCGACCATGCCGCCAACCATCCCCGCTCCGGAACGAAGTGTCCACGGGCCAATAACAGCTCATTTCATTTGGCGTGTTCGATAGCCTGCCGGGGTGGGGATCGTTGAGCGGCTGGTGCCAGATGAGCTGTGGGAGTTGTTCCAGCGAGTGGTGCCGTCAGCGCCGACTCGTCCGCAGGGCGGAGGCCGACGTCGGCATGGGGACCGGGAGGTGTTGGCTGCCATCGTGTTCGTGGCCATCTCGGGCTGCACCTGGCAGCAGTTGCCGTCGGCCTCGTTCGGGCCGTCGGGAGCGACAGCTCACCGGCGCTTCACTGAGTGGTCGAAGGCCAGAGTGTGGGCGAAGCTCCACCGCCTGGTCCTCGACGAGCTCGGTGCCCGCGGCGAGCTGGACTGGTCCCGCTGCGCGATCGACTCCGTGAACGTGCGAGCCCTGAAAAGGGGGACCTGACAGGCCCGAATCCTGTGGACCGGGGCAAGTACGGCTCGAAGATCCACTTGATCACCGAGCGGACCGGTCTGTCACTGTCCGTCGGCATCTCCGGCGCGAACACGCACGACAGCCAGGCCCTCATCCCGCTGGTACAGGGCATACCGCCCATCCGATCCCGGCGCGGCCGACGGCGACGCAGGCCGGGCAAGCCCCACGGCGACAAGGGCTACGACTACAACCACTTGCGACGATGGTTACGCGGCCGCAGAATCACTCCCCGGATCGCACGCAAGGCACAGACTCCAGCCAGCGACTGGGCCGGCACCGCTGGACCATCGAACGCACCATGGCCTGGCTCGCCGGATGCCGACGCCTCCACCGCCGCTACGAACGTAAGGCCAGCCACTTCCTGGCCTTCACGGGCATCGCCTGCACCCTCATCTGCTACCGCAGACTCGCCCAAGCAGACGACTTCTAGGATGCATCGGCGTAGGCGAGATGAGCGCCGCAGACGGTGCAGCGGAAAAGCATGGCGGTCGCCCCCTCGCCCAGGTTGGCCAGGAAGTGCTCAAGCTGGTTTTCGTCGTGCCAGCCGTCGATGCGCATGTCGGCCCTCAGCTGGTCGAGGGCTTCGGGATGTGCCGCCAGCTCGGTGTACCCGATTTCGCCCACGAAGGCGGCCGCGTCCTGGCAGTGGACGAGCCAGTGCGGATCCTGCCAGGCGCGGAAGCCAGGGGTGCGGCGGGTGACCTCATGCAAGACGTCCTCGCTGACACCGTCGAACCCGTAGGAGTCAGTGATTTCACCCGCGAAGCGTTCAGCCGCGCTCCCGTCTGCGATGCACCACGGGCAGAAACGTGCGTTGACCTCGTGTGCGGTGTAGAAGGTGGCCGTGTAGATCCAGCCCGTGTTGCGCTTGCAGCAGGCGCACGTATCGGCGGCCGCGCGTATGGACCCGCTCGCGAGGGGGTCTGGGTGATAGCGAAAGAAGGGCAGGCCGGCACTCATCGCCGGTTCCCGATCCGCGCCCTGGTGGCCGTGCCTACTGATCCCATGGAGAGCAGTCTGTCCGCGAGCACATCCCCGATCAAGCGCGGCGTCGAACTCCTCCTGGCCCAGCCAATTGAGACAGCTTGTAACGCTATGGTCATGAACTCGCCCTCCCTACCAGGTTGCTATGGCCTGCATCGAGACCGTAGCGCCACGCACTGACATAGCCCATCCTGCGCAGGCGCGGGAAGCAGTACGAAGCCATGGCCCGGTACATGGTGGAGCAGGGACCATCTCCGCGGGTGTGGGGAGCAGTCGTGGTCGGCGGCCCGGGCGACGCTGTGTTCGGGACCATCCTCGCGGGTGTGGGGAGCAGACTAGCTGACCTGCGGCTTTATCGGCGCTGGAGTCGGTTTCTGAATACTTTTTTGATTCCGGCGAATCTCTGCTTAGCCGGAATCAGGAAACGCGCGGATCGCGACAGCCCGCGCCCGCAGGTACCCGGTTCGTGAAAGGACTTCTGTGAGACGGCCCCAGAGGAGACGGGGGAGAAGATGACGGCGAGGATCTGGCAGCCCGTGCCCGACGAACCGTGCGGCAGCACCGCCCGGCACCCCGCGCACCGTAACTGGCGCGTTGCCGAGTGCGGCGTCTGCCTGGGCATCCCCGCCGCCGGGGCCCGCCGCGCGGAGCCGCAGCCGTCATGACCTCACGCGAACTCGTCCCCGCCGCCGGGCCCGGCCCCGCCCCGGCCGTCCGGCGCCGACGCCGCGCCGAGCCGGGCCTCGTGTCGCCCGCCGGCGAGCGGATCTCGGCCTCGGCCGCCCACAAGCTCACCCACGCCGTCCCGCGCAGCTCCCGCAGCGCCCGGGCCAGCCGCTGGCGTTCCTACGCCCTGTGGTGCGCCACCTACGACTGGGCTGAGGACGAGCCCAACGCGGTGCTGTCCTACCTCTCCGACCTCGGCGACCGTGGACACCCGCGAGCTCCATCGAGGCCCACTTCAGCACCCTGCGCGCGATGCGCGCCATCCAGGACGCCCCGCTGACGGACAAGGGGGTCAAGACCTGCCAGCTCGTCATCCGCCACCGCGCCAGCGAGGAGGCCGACGACCCGCTGACCGAACCCGGCCCGCTCCAGGCCGACGCCGTCAACGCTGACGCCGTCAACCTGGACGAACTGCGCCTGATGCTGCGCACCCTGGACCGCACCACCGTGCGCGGCAAACGGGACGCCGCCGTCCTGCTCATCGCCTGGTGGATGGCCGCCCGCGCCAGCGCGCCCGCCCGCCTCAACCTGCACGACGCCAGGATCACCACCGTGCACATCGAGGACGAGCACGGCGGCACACGGCCCCACCAGGCTCTGGTCATCAAGATCCGCCGATCCAAGGCCGACCAGGCCGCGCGCGGGCAGGAGGTGCGCATCCTCGCCCCCGCCGACCAGGAACTGTGCCCCATCCACGCCCTGCGCATGGCTCGACGTCCTCGCCGACGACGGCCGGCTCACCCCCGGGCCCGCTGCTGCGCTGCATCGACCGGCACGGCAACATCGGCGC
>NZ_VJZE01000109.1 GCF_009377205.1 Streptomyces phyllanthi | reverse complement strand
CCGCAGCGCGACCCGCAGCGTCCCGGGCCCCGCAGGCGTACGGCCGGTCCGCCACACGGACCCGTCCGGAGTCGCCCGGAACGTCGGATCGGCGGGCCCGCGCCGCAGCGGCCCGAGCACCAGCCCGAGATCGAGCGGCCCCTTTGGCGTCCACGTCCGCGTCCGCCCGGACCCGGCCGCGGGCCGCGCCTCCCCGCCCTGCCGGGGCACCACGACCTCCCCGCCGCGCACGGTCGTCCGCGTGGGCCGGGGTGAGAATCGTCCTGCCACGGCTTGGGTCCTCTGGGTCGTACGGACTTGGGTCCTCTGGGTCGTACGGGGCGGAACGGGGCCACCGGAACCAGTGCACCTCCCGGCGGCGCGCCTCGCATCACCGCACCTCGATGAACGCCCCCGGATCCCGCTCCGGCCGCGCCCTCGGCTCCTCCGCCGGGTGCCCCACCGCCACGGCTCCCATAGGGTCCCAGCCCTCCGGCAGCCCGAGCACGTCCCGTACGACATCCCGGCAGAACATCGTCGACGACACCCATGCGGACCCCAGCCGCTCCCCGGCGAGCGCGACCAGGAAGTTCTGCACCCCGGCCCCGGTGGCGACCACGAACATCTCCCGCTCGGCCCCGTCCCGCCGCGCGTCCCCATATGTATGGGACCCGTCCATGACGAGACACGGCACCACCAGGTACGGCGCGTTCCGCAGCACGTCCCCGCGCCGGACCCGCTTGGCGATGGACTCCTCGCTCTTTCCGTCCCGCCGCAGATCCTCGATCCACTTGTCCCGCATGGCGTCCAGCAGCCCGGTCCGCGACTCCTCGGACTCCAGCAGCACGAACCGCCAGGGTGTCGTGTGGTGCGGCGCCGGCGCGGTGACCGCCGCGGCCACGGCACGCCGTACGGCACCGGGATCGACGGGCTCGTCGGTGAACGCCCGTACGGTACGCCGCTGGGTCACCGCCTCCCGTACGGCCTCCGACGTCCCGAGCCGGAACATGTCGTCCCGCGCGCCGCGCACCATGGCCCGCGCTCCCTCATCGCCGTCCCCGGCCACCACATGGGCCAGCCCGCGCACGACGGCGACCGGCAGCCCGGCGGCCTTGCCCTTCACCAGGTCCCCGGCGGCGGCCAGCTCGTCGGCGGTCGCGACGACGGTCGCGCTGAGCGGATTGCCGTACGCGTCGGTCCCGCCCCGCAGATCGTCCAGTACGCGCACGCCCGCGGCACCGATGGCGACGTCCGTCAGCCCCGTGCGCCACGGCCGCCCGAACGTGTCCGTGACGAGGACCCCGACATCGACCCCGAGCTCGTCCCGCAGTCCTTCCCGCAGGGCGCGCGCGGACGCGTCCGGGTCCTCGGGCAGCAACAGCACGGTCCCGGCGGGGGTGTTGGACGCGTCGACCCCGGCGGCGGCCATGACCAGCCCCTGCCGGTTCTCGACGATCCGCAGCGGGCCGCGGCGCGCCACGACCCGTACCGTCTCGGCGTCGATCGCGGCCTCGCGGTCGACCGCCTCGACGACCCGCCCCTCCGCCTTGGACACGATCTTCGAGGTGACGAGGAGCACGTCCCCGTCGGCGAGCCCCGGCTCGGCCGCGGCGATGAGCTTCGCGAGGTCATCGCCGTGCTGAACCTCGGGCAGCCCGGTCAGGGCCCACACCCGGTAACCGGGAGCACCGCTCGGCACGTCGCTGCCCCTGCCTCTCGACGACTCGCCGCTCACGCGCCCCGCACCTCCTGGGCCAGCGCCAGTGCCTCGCGCGCCATCTGCGCCGTCGCGTCCAGGTCCGTCATCATCAGCGGCACGGCCCGGCAGCGGATCCCGGCGGACTCGACGCGCTCGGCCGAGCCCGCGTCCACCGTGTCGACGAGCCATCCGTCCAGCAGCCCCGACCCGTAGTGCTCGGCGACGGCCGCGGCCGAGGACTCGACGCCCACGGCGGCCAGCACCTTGTCGGCCATGCCCCGCACGGGAGCGTCCCCGACTATGGGGGAGAGGCCGACGACCGGCACCCCGGCCTCGGCGATCGCCTCGCGTATACCGGGCACGGCGAGGATCGTGCCGATGGACACGACGGGGTTGGACGGCGGGAAGAGGACCACGTCCGCCGCGGCGATGGCCTCCAGCACGCCCGGCGCGGGCTTGGCCTGTTCGGCGCCGACCGGCACGATCGCCTCGGCCGGAACGGAGGCCCGCAGCCGCACCCAGTACTCCTGGAAGTGGATCGCCCTGCGCTCGCCGGAGTCCGGGGTGGACCCGCTGTCGGGCAGCGTGACGGCGACATGGGTCTCGACCCGGTCGTCGGACATCGGGATGAGCCGCACCCCGGGCTTCCACCGGTCGCACAGCGCCTCGGTGACCGCGCTCAGCGGATAGCCCGCCCCGAGCATCTGTGTGCGCACGATGTGCGTGGCGAAGTCCCGGTCACCGAGACCGAACCACTCCGGTCCCACCCCGTACGCCGCGAGCTCCTCCTTGAGGTGGAAGGTCTCGTCGGCCCGGCCCCAGCCCTGCTCCTCGTTGATACCGCCGCCCAGCGTGTACATCACCGTGTCGAGGTCCGGGCAGACCTTCAGCCCGAAGAGATGGATGTCGTCCCCGGTGTTGCCGATGACCGTGATGTCCGCGTCCGGCGCGGCCCGCTTCAGACCGCGCAGGAACCGGGCACCACCGATGCCGCCTGCCAGAACCACAATGCGCATGGGGCCAGTGTTGCAGGCGGCTACGACAACGCGTCAGGCCGTCACGTCGGCGGCTGCGGACCCGGACTCGGACGCGCACCGGGCCGAGTGCGTCGAGTGCATCGGCATCGACGTCAACCCCGGGTAGTAGACGTGCAGGCTGACCGCCGGTTCGAGCGCGTCGTTGACCACCTCGTGCACATAACCCGGCGCGAACACCCGCTGCGCGCCGGAGCCCAGGACGCGCGTGCCCCGCTCGGTGTGCTCGGTCAGGGTGCCGTCGAGCACGGTGAGCACGCCGGAGGAGCGGCCGTGGTCGTGCAGTCCGCTGCCCTGCCCGGGCACCCAGGACAGCAGCCACACCTCGTAGCCGGGCCCGGTGCGCAGCCGGTGGTACCAGCGGGATGTCGCGTCGTACTGGACGAGGTGCTCCCACTGGGAGCGGTCGGCGGCGATGGAGCGGGCGAGTCCGGCGAACTCGGCCACGGTGACCGGGTGTTCGCGCGGCGGCTGGAGGAGGTGCGGTACTTCGAGGAGGTCGCCGGCGATCTGGAGGTCGCTGTCGCTGTTCATGGGTGCGGTGGTTCCTTGGCGGAAGTGTGGGGGATGGCTGGGTGTCGAAGACCGTCCGCCCAGGTCACGGGCGGCGAGTGCGCCCAGGTGCGGGCGGAGGGAGAAGCAGCCGGGTCGCGGTGGACTCAGCGGCAGCCGGAGCGCGGTCGGCTCAACAGCTGGAACAGCGACAGCAACAGCTACAGCGATCCCGGGCAGCACCGAGGAACCCGGCGGAGCGGGTCGAGGTGAGTGCCAAGTTCGCGAGCATGCCCACAAGGACACCGGTTCACACCCCGACTGTCAACTTGACGCCCGCTGAGTGGGAGGTGTTTCACCTCATCCGGTTCATCGGACAGGTGAAAGGTTTGTGCAGACGCCCTTCGGGACACAAGGCGCACCACCGGGCGTGCGGACCGCGCGGCGGCTCGGGTTCCGAACGGAAATCGGCCGCTTCTGTGTTCGCGTCGCAACGAGATCGAACTTCTGGGCGTCCTCTCTCGTATGGGAGGGAGACACGCCCCGGCCCCAACTCGCTGTCAGGGTTTATGACGATTTGAACACTTTCCGCATAGCCTTGGTTCCGCAGAGTGAATAAGGGGCTCAATAGCAGATCTCGGCTTGACTCGCCCGTAGCAGCACACTTGTAATTTCACTCGTGTCGTTCAGCCGAAATCGGTAACGGCAACCACGGGGACGCGAAAGACGGACGAGGGGCGCACATGACCGAGCTCGTGCAGCAACTGCTGGTCGACGACGCGGACGAGGAACTCGGCTGGCAGGAGCGCGCTCTGTGCGCCCAGACCGATCCCGAGTCCTTCTTCCCCGAGAAGGGCGGCTCGACCCGCGAGGCCAAGAAGGTCTGCCTTGCCTGCGAGGTCCGTTCCGAGTGCCTTGAGTACGCGCTCGCCAATGACGAGCGGTTCGGTATCTGGGGAGGCCTGTCGGAGCGCGAGCGCCGCCGCCTCAAGAAGGCCGCCGTCTGAGGCTTCGAGAGGTCGTTGACCCAGGGTTTCGGGGGAGGCCACTGGCTGAGAACAGCCGTGGCGCACCGGGCGCACTTTCCTCGCGCGCGTACATAACGATCGGCCCGTCGCCGGTGGGTTGTCCACAGGCGGCGGGCCGCTTTGCTGCCCAGCCGTTAGTGTGGTCGCTCGTCCGAGACGTCCCGCTGTCCCCGCAGGGCACGGGCGTCGACCGAGTCCACTGAACCGGGGTCCGTACCTCGATGTCCGCGCACAGCCACACGGCAGCCCACCACGACGCTGCCACTCCTGAGTTCCCGCGCCATGTCGTGACCGCGGTGCTCGTCGCCCATGACGGCGCCCGCTGGCTTCCCGACGCGCTCGCCGGGCTGCTCGGCCAGGAGCGCCCCGTCCAGAACGTCATGGCGGCCGACACCGGCAGCGCGGACGACTCCGCCCAGCTGCTCACCGACGCCCTCGGCGCCGACCGGGTCCTGCATCTCGCCCGGCGCACCGGTTTCGGCCAGGCCGTCGACGAGGCCAACCGCACCGCCGGTGTGCTCACCCCGGACGACCTGCCGTACCTCAGGCGCCCCAGCGGCTGGGACCCGGTCACCCGCACCTGGCGCGACGACGCGTACGACATGCCGGAGCTCCCCCACGGGGAGCCGGAGCAGTGGCTGTGGCTGCTGCACGACGACTGCGCCCCCGAGCCGGACGCACTGGCCCAGCTGCTGAGGGCCGTGGAGAACGAACACGAGCTCGGCCGGGACGATGTCGCCGTCGTCGGCCCCAAGCTGCGCGGCTGGTACGACCGCCGCCAGCTCCTCGAGGTCGGCGTCACCATCGCCAACTCGGGCCGCCGGTGGACCGGAGTGGACCGCCGTGAGCAGGACCAGGGCCAGCACGACCACGTCAAGCCCACGCTGGCCGTCTCCACCGCCGGCATGCTGATCCGCCGCGATGTCTTCGAGCAGCTCGGCGGCTTCGACCGGCGGCTTCCCCTCATGCGTGACGACGTCGACCTCTGCTGGCGCGCCACGGCCGCCGGTCACCGCGTCCTCGTCGCCCCCGAAGCGGTCGTACGCCACGCCGAGGCGGCCTCCCGCGAGCGCCGCACCGTCGACTGCGTGGGCCGCAACGCCGTCTCCCCGCACATGGTCGACAAGGCCGGCGCCGTCTACACCCTCCTCGTCAACGCGCGAACGGCACAGCTGCCGTGGGTGCTGATCCGGATCGTGCTCGGCACGCTGTTGCGGACCGTCGCCTACCTCGTCGGCAAGGTCCCCGGACAGGCCGTCGACGAGATCCGGGGCCTTCTGGGGACGCTGCTGCGCCCCGAGCGGATCATCGCGGGCCGCCGCAGACGCGGTCGTCCCCAGGTCGACAAGGGGGAGCTGCGGGCCCTGTTCCCGCCGCCCGGCGCGACCGTACGGGCCACCGTCGAACAGGTCGCCGGCAATCTGGTGGGCGGCTCCGACCCCGAGTCATCCTCGGCCGGACGGCACGGCGGCGCGGTCGAGTCCGGTCCCGGCGGCGACGACGCCGACTTCCTGGAGGTCGAGCAGTTCGCCCGGCTCAAGCGCCTCGCCCGCAAGCCCGCGCCCGTGCTCTTCGCCGTCCTCCTGCTCGTCTCGCTGGTCGCCTGCCGTGAACTGCTCGACGGTGGCGCGCTCGCGGGCGGCGCGCTGCTGCCCGCGCCCGCCGACTCCTCCGAGCTGTGGGCGCGCTACCTCGACGGCTGGCATCCGGTGGGTGCGGGAGACACCCAGTCCGCCCCGCCGTATCTCGCGCTCGTCGCCATGCTCGCCTCCCTGCTGCTGGGCTCGACCGGGCTCGCGGTCACCGTGCTGCTCGTGGCCTCCGTGCCGCTCGCCGGACTCACGGCGTACTTCGCCTCGCGGCCCCTCGTCATGTCGCGGCTGCTGCGCGCGTGGGCGGCCGTCGCGTACGCCTTCCTGCCCGCCGTCACCGGCGCGCTCGCGGGCGGCCGTATCGGCACCGCCGTCCTCGCTGTCCTGCTGCCGCTCCTCGCGCGCGCGGGCGTCGCCGCCGGCGGACTCGCCGACCCCGGGGGAACGCACGGCAGTTGGCGGGCAACCTGGGCATACGCGCTGCTGCTGACCGTCACCACCGCGTTCACCCCCATCGTGTGGCCCATCGCCCTGGTCCTCGGCATCGGGCTCCTGGTGGTGCGCCGCGGCGACATCGTCGCCTACGGGCCTCGCTTCCTCGCCCAGCTCGGCACCCCGCTGCTGGTCCTCGCCCCCTGGTCGCTCACCCTGCTGCCGTTCGGCTTCTTCAGGGAGGCCGGCCTGGAGTACGGGGCGGGCGCGGCCTCCGCCACCGACCTCCTCGGCGCCGGCCCCGGCGGGCCCGGCACGGTCAGCGGGCTGATGTTCATCGGCATCGTGGTGGCCGCGCTGGCCGCCCTGCTGCGCTCCGAGCGGCAGCTGTCCATCCGGGCCGCCTGGTCGGCCGCCCTGGTCGCACTCGTCTTCGCGGTCCTCTCCAACGGTTCCACCTGGGCCGGGCCCGCGACCCTCGTCTACGGCATCGCGCTGCTGGCCGCCGCCGTGCTCGGGGCCGACGGGGCACGCGCGCGCGTGGCCGAGCAGAGCTTCGGCTGGCGCCAGCCGGTGGCCGCGCTCATCGCCTTCGCTGCCGCGGCCGGCCCCCTGCTGGTCGCCGCCGGGTGGATGATCAGGGGCGCCGACGGCCCCCTGGAGCGGCGTGACCCGGTGCAGGTGCCCGCGTTCGTCGCCGAGGAGAGCAGCACCCGGGATCAGGCCCGCACCCTGGTCCTCGACAGCGACTCCCCCTCCGAGGTCGGTTACAGCCTCGTCCGCGGCTCCGGCGCGCGCATGGGCGACGCCGAACTCGCGGCGGCGGGCGGCGAGAACAAGCAACTCGACCAGGTCGTCGCCAACCTCGTGGCGGGTTCCGGCGCCGACCAGGCCGACGAACTCGGCGGCTTCGCCGTGCGCTACGTCCTCGTCCGCGAGGGAGCGCCCCGCGAGGTCAGCCGCGTCCTGGACGCCACGCCCGGTCTGAGCCGGCTCAGCCAGCAGGGCGGCAGCGCCCTGTGGCGCGTGGACCGGCAGGTCGCCCGCGCGACGATCGTGCCCGCCTCCGGGGAGCCCCGGCCCATCGCCGCCGGACCCGTCGACGTGCACACCACCATCCCCGAGGGCGAGTCGGGCCGCGTCCTGCGTCTCGCCGACACCGCCGCCGAGGGCTGGACCGCCACCCTGGACGGCAGGCCGCTCACGCCCACCACGGTCGACGGCTGGGCCCAGGGATTCCAACTGCCCACGGGCGGCGGCAAGCTGGACATCACCTTCGACGCACCCGTGAGCCACACCGGATGGCTGTGGACACAGGGCGCGCTCGCCGTCGTCCTCGTGATCCTCGCCCTTCCGGGCCGCCGCCGTGACGTAGACGACGACCTCCCGGACGAGCCGGAGCCCGTGGCCGCCCAGGACATCACCGGCGACGGCCGCCGCGCCCGCCGCCTGCGCGCACAGGCCGAGGCAGAAGCCGAGGCCGAGACCGCGGCTGCGGGCGACCAGCCCGCCGCGGCCACGCCTCCTCCTCCGGAGGAGGCCCCGGCCCCGGCCGCCGTCCCGCACCAGCAGACGTACGGAGCGTGGGACACCCAGGGCTACTCCGGTGCCGAGTACGGCGGTTACGGGGGCGACCCGTACCAGGGCGCGCAGCAGTACCAGACCGGTGCGTACGAGCAGACGTACCAGGCGGACCCGTACCAGTCGGGCGCACACCAGGGCGACCAGTACGACCCGTACGCCTACGGAGGCACGACCGCCTCGTACGACCAGACGTACAGCCAGGGCTACGGGACGACGTACGACCCGTCGGAGACGTCGTACGACCCCTCGCAACACCCCGACAGCGAGCGCCCCGACGGGAGCCGGCAGTGAACCGCACCACCCTGTCCCTGATCGCCGGCACGACCGCGCTCGCCGCCGTCACCGGCTTCGCCGCGCTCACCGCGCCCGATGCCTCCGGCGACCGCACCACCAGGGCGGCGGCCCAACTGCCCGTGCAGCGCTCGAGTCTCCTCTGTCCGCAGCCGAGCACCTCGGACATCGCGGAGACCGCGTACACGTCCTTCACGCCCGTCACGAAGGCGACCGGGAGCAGCGGCAAGGCCGAACTCCTGGCGGCGGGTGAGGAGTCGGCGGACGGGGCGGACGGCAAGAAGAAGACGGAGAAGGCCGACAAGCCCGTCCTGCAGCCGAAGGAACCCGGCAAGCCGGTCACCGGCAGCACCGACGGCGGCGAGTCGCCCGCGCAGATCGGTACCGCCGAGGGGAGGCTGGCGCCCGGCTGGACGGTCCAGGAGACCACCCAGGTCGACGCGGGCACCGGACGCGGTCTGCTCGGCACCAACTGCACCGCCCCGGACACCGATTTCTGGTTCCCGGGCGCCAGCACCGCCGACGACCGCATCGACTACGTCCACCTGACCAACCCGGACGACTCCGCGGCCGTCGTCGACATCGAGCTGTACGGCAAGGACGGCGCCCTCAAGACGACGGTGGGCGAGGACATCACGGTCCAGCCGCGTTCCAGTGAGCCGGTGCTGCTGTCCACGCTCGTGGACGAGCCGGAGACCAACCTGACCGTTCATGTGAGCGTGCGCAGCGGGCGGGTCGGCGCGGCCGTACAGGCGCTGGACGAAAAGGCGGGCGGCGACTGGCTGGCCCCGTCTGCCGATCCGGCGGGCAGCGTGGTGATCCCGGGCATCCCGAAGGACGCCACGTCCGTGCGGCTGGTGGCGTTCGCGCCGGGGGACGAGGACGCCGACCTGAAGGTGCGGCTCGCGTCGCCGTCCGGGCTGATCTCTCCGGCCGGCAGCGAGACACTGCACGTGAAGGCGGGCATGACGGCGGCCGTGGACCTCGGCGACGTCACCCGGGGTGAGGCGGGCTCGCTGGTGCTGACGCCGACGGAGAGGTCGGTGCCCGTGGTGGCCGCCGTGCGGGTGGTGCGGGGCAAGGGGACCAAGCAGGAGACGGCGTTCATACCGGGGAGCCGGGCGGTCGGCGCGCGCGCGAGCGTCGCCGACAACCGTTCCAAGGGCGTGACCCTGGCCCTCACCGCGCAGGGACGGACGGCGAAGGTCAAGGTCACGGCGTCGGCGGGCAGCCAGGGCGGCACGGCGGCGACCAAGACCTTCACGATCAAGGGCGGCACCACCCAGAACGTGACCGCACCCGTCCCGAGCGGCTTGAAGGGCACCTACGCCCTGACGGTCGAGCCGGTGTCCGGCGGCCCCGTCCACGCGTCCCGCATGCTCGAATCCACGAGCGCCGGAGTGACCGGCTTCACCATCCAGCCCCTGGCGGACGACCGGGGAACGGTGGCGGTACCGGAGGCCGAGCAGGATCTCTCGGTGCTGCAGCGGTAAGCGCGGGACGGCCCGGTAGGGGCGGCGGGGGCGATTCCCTCCCGGGAAGACGACCTCTCGCCGCTCAGTCCTCCCCGTACCGCGGATCCACCGTCTCCGGCGTCAGCCCCAACAGCTCGGCCACCTGCTCCACCACCACCTCGTGCACCAGCGCCGCACGCTCCTCCCGCCCCTTGGTGCGGATCTCGACAGGCCGCCGATAGACGACGACGCGAGCGGGCCGGCCCTCCCGGGCGGGCACGGTGCCCCCCAGCGGAACCGCCTCGTCGTTCCAGGCCTTGCCCGGCCCGTCGAGGCGCGGCACCTCGAGGACGAGGAAGTCGATGTCGGCGAGTTGGGGCCAGCGCCGTTCGAGACGCTCCACGGAGTCCTGCACCAGGTCGGCGAACACCTCGGCACGGCTCGCGGCGAGGGGCACCTGGGGCGGCGCGACGGGGCCACGCATGCCCCTGCCGTGCCGGTCACGGCGGCGGGGCCCGGGTGCGGCGGCACGGGGCGGTACGGGGTTGTCCATCACCTACGAAGCGTAGTCCCCGGCAGGGCGGGTTGGCCGACGCCCACGCGGGTGCCCGCGCGGTGGTGACCAGGGGCGTCGCGGAGGCCGTACGGCATGTCGGCAGATGACCATTCCAGCCAAGGTTGGGCTCGATTCCGTATCTCTCCATGACCGTGGAGCTCATGGCAATTGACAGAGTTTGATATGAGTTGGGATCGGTTCGGAGGCGTGTTCGGCATTCCGGACATGGGTCCCAGTGCAGGTCAGAACGGTGTGGCCGGTGAGGTGTGTGGGGTGTTTCACACTGCGACACGGTGGAGTGACCTGGTGGAGAGTCGTCGCGGCCCGCTCAAGAGTGCGGTACCGTCCAACATCGTGAGCCCTGTACGTCGCTGTTCGCGCACCGCTTGCGGCCGACCCGCCGTCGCGACGCTGACGTACGTCTACGCCGACTCGACCGCGGTCCTCGGCCCGCTCGCCACCTACGCCGAACCCCACTGCTACGACCTGTGCGCCGAGCACTCCGAGCGCCTCACCGCGCCGCGTGGCTGGGAGGTCGTCCGGCTCCTCGACGGTTCCGCCCCGGCGCGGCCCACTGGCGACGACCTGGAAGCGCTCGCCAATGCCGTGCGTGAGGCGGCCCGGCCGCAGCAGCGCGCCGCGGAGGCCGGCGGCAGCGGCCGCACGGCGGACCCGATGGAGGTCGCTCGCCGGGGGCATCTGAGGGTGCTGCGGTCGCCGGACAACTGAGGACCGCTCGTTCGTCCCGCGCGCCCCTGCACTCCCCTCACCAACCGCCTGAGGCGCCGCTGTTGGCCCTCGCGGGCCTCACGGATCGCGCTGCTCCCACGGGGGTCCACGCGCGCGTGGCGGTCAGGGAGTGGGCGGAGACGGTGCGCGAACTCCGCTTCGCCATCTCCACGGTGACGTCGGTGCAGGCCCTCGCACACGTCATGAACCTCTCCGGACAGGCCGCCACGATCGGCCGCTTCGTGGCGGCGGCCGGGGCCGGACTCGCCGCCTCGCCGCCTCGCCGGCCGCGAGGGCGACCTGTTGCGCGAGGTACTGCCGTGGACGTCGGCTGTTGCCGGCGATGCGCCTGATCGTGGCGGACCGAGCATGCCCGTACTCGACTGGATGTCTTCGTGAACGGTTCACGGGACGCCCACGGTGAACACATCAAGAACATCCACGGACGGATCCGAGCACATCCTCAGAGGTCGTACAGCCGACCGTCACATCGGGCGGGTAAGTTCTGGGTGACCTAAAGAGACTTCGGGAGGCTTGGCCGTGGCTGCTGATCTGTCGACGATCGTGAAGGCGTACGACGTGCGCGGGGTGGTCCCGGACCAGTGGGACGAGCCCCTGGCCGAGCTCTTCGGGGCGGCCTTCGCCCAGGTGACCGGCGCGGACGCCATCGTGATCGGGCACGACATGCGACCCTCGTCCCCCGGTCTGTCGCGGGCCTTCGCGCGCGGGGCCGCGGCCCGGGGCGTGGACGTCACCGAGATCGGCCTCTGCTCGACGGACCAGCTGTACTACGCGTCGGGCGCGCTGAACCTGCCGGGCGCGATGTTCACGGCCTCCCACAACCCCGCCCAGTACAACGGCATCAAGATGTGCCGCGCGGGCGCCGCCCCCGTCGGCCAGGACAGTGGCCTCACCGAGATCCGCGAACTGGCCGAGCAGTGGAGCGAGTCGGGCGCCCCGGAGCCGGCCGCGACTCCGGGAACGATCACGCAGCGCGACACGCTTGAGAACTACGCGGCCCACCTCCGCTCCCTCGTCGACCTGACCTCCGTCCGCCCCCTGAAGGTCGTCGTCGACGCGGGCAACGGCATGGGCGGCCACACCGTGCCCACGGTCTTCGCGGGCCTGCCCCTCGACCTCGTCCCGATGTACTTCGAGCTGGACGGCACGTTCCCGAACCACGAGGCGAACCCCCTGGACCCGGCGAACATCGTCGACCTCCAGAAGCGCGTCCGTGAGGAGGGCGCCGACCTCGGCATCGCCTTCGACGGCGACGCCGACCGCTGCTTCGTCGTCGACGCGCACGGCGACCCGGTCTCGCCGTCCGCCATCACCGCCCTCGTCGCCTCCCGCGAACTGGCCAAGAACGGCGGCAAGGGCACGGTCATCCACAACCTGATCACCTCGTGGTCGGTACCGGAGGTCGTCAAGGAGAACGGCGGCACGCCGGTACGCACGCGCGTGGGCCACTCCTTCATCAAGGCCGAGATGGCACGGACGGGCGCGATCTTCGGCGGCGAGCACTCAGCGCACTACTACTTCCGCGACTTCTGGAACGCCGACACGGGCATGCTCGCCGCCCTCCACGTCCTCGCGGCCCTGGGCGGCCAGGACGGCCCCCTGTCGGCCCTGGTCGCCCAGTACGACCGCTACGCCGGCTCCGGCGAGATCAACTCCACGGTCGACGACCAGGCGGGCCGCCTCGCCGCGATCAAGGCCGCGTACGAGGGCCGCGAGGGCGTCGAACTGGACGAGCTGGACGGCCTGACGATCTCCTCGGCCGACTGGTGGTTCAACGTACGACCGTCCAACACGGAACCGCTCCTGCGCCTGAACGCCGAGGCGAAGGACGAGACGACGATGGCCAAGATCCGGGACGAGGCCCTGGCGATCATCAGGGGCTGAACACTCGGCCGGTGCGGCGTGAGGCCGAGACCAGTCACATCCATCCGGTCCTGCTGGGAAGACGAGTGCCGGCCACATCCAGCCCGTCCGGCGCTCGAGGACGAGGCCGTCCAGGCCGACAGCGGGGCCTGGGGCGGCAGCCCCCAGGGGAGGGGCCGTGGGCCGTTGGCGCGGCTGGGACGAGCGCCGGCTTTTTGGCATGATCGAGCCTCCGCAACAGCTATTCCGGCAGCGCATTCTGTAGTTCCTGGAACCGGAGCGCGCCATCGAACCTGGGGGGAGGGTCGGCCGGGTGATCCTCACGGTCACGCTGAACACCGCTCTCGACGTCACCTATCGCGTGCGGGAGCTCACGCCCCACGCCTCGCACCGGGTGACCGAGGTGACCGAGCGGCCCGGCGGGAAGGGGCTGAACGTGGCCCGTGTCCTGGCGGCCCTCGGGCACGAGGCGACCATCACGGGCTTCGCCGGAGGGGCGACGGGGCGTGAGTTGCAGGAACGGCTCGCGGACACCACCCGTGTCGTGGACGCGCTGGTCCCCATCGCGGGCTCGACGCGCCGCACGGTGGCCGTGGTCGACGCTCAGGGTGACGCGACTCAGCTCAACGAGCCGGGCCCTGCCATAACGCCCGCCGAGTGGGCCGCCTTCCAGGAGGCGTACGAGGACCTGCTGGGCTCCGCCTCCGCCGTGGCCCTGTGCGGCAGCCTGCCGCCGGGGGTGCCCGTGGGCGCGTACGCGGGGCTGATCCGGACCGCGCGCTCGGCGAACGTACCCGTACTCCTCGACACCAGTGGCGAGCCCCTGCGCCGGGGCGTGGCCGCGCGTCCGGACCTGGTGAAGCCGAACGCCGAGGAACTGGCCGAGCTCACCGGCTCCCACGAGCCCTCCCGGGCCACCCGGGACGCCCGCCGTCGCGGAGCCCACACCGTGGTCGCCTCCCTGGGCGCCGAGGGGCTGCTGGCCCACACCGCCGAGGGCCACTGGCGTGCGAGACCACCCCGCCGTGTACACGGCAACCCGACGGGCGCGGGTGACTCGGCGGTCGCGGGACTGCTGTCGGGGCTCGTGGAGCGGCTCCCGTGGCCCGAGCGGCTGGCCCGGGCGGTGGCACTGTCGGCCGCGACGGTCCTCGCGCCTGCGGCCGGGGAGTTCGACCGGAGGGTGTACGAGGAGCTGGTGGAGCAGGTGACCGTGGTCGGGGAAGCCACCGCGGCCTAGTTGCCGTACCAGGGACGCTTGCCGAACCAGGGATGGTTGCCGTATCCGGGATGGTTGCCGTACCGGGGACTGCCCGGCGTCCCTCGGCGTCGGGCGCCGCAGGGGCCGGTCAGCTCTTCCAGCCCTTGACCAGGTACAGCTGGTCCAGGTTGGCGTCGCACTGGTTGCCCTGCTCGCACGAGATCTTGATCTCGTTGCTGCCCTTGTTGAGCTGGATGCTCGCGTACGTGTTCGTCCAGCCCTTCTCGTAGTCGCCCTCCGGAGCCTTCGCGAAGTTCTCCATGTTGAGCGGCCGGGTCTGGGCCGTGCCGTTGATCGTCAGGGTGGCGTCGGCGTTCTTGCCGGGCACGCCGTAGTTGACGTACAGCGTGTACTTGCCGGACTTCGGGATGTCGTCCACGTTCCACGTGACGCTGGCGCCGACCTTGTTGAAGCCCCCGACGTAGCTACCGCCGTCCGCCTTCGCGCCGGAGATGTCGGAGGCGGTGGTGGCGCCACCGGCCAGAAGCAGCGCCTTGGCGTCGATCTTCGGCAGCTCGCCGTCGTCCTCCGCGGCGGCGGACTTGCTCGGCGAGGTGCTGGGGTCGGCGCTCTGATCGGCCGACGGGGCGGAGGACGTGTCCGGGTTGCCGCCAGTGGCGTCCTCGTCCGAGTCGCCGCCGAGCATGGCCACACCGATGCCGACCACGACGGCCGCGACCACGGCGATCGCGCCGATGAGCAGCCCCTTGGTGTTCGGGCCGCGGCCCCGGCCGCTCCCGCCGCCGTACGCGGGCGTACGGCTGGTGGGCGCGCCGCCGGGGAGGGTCTCGGGCGCCTGGTAGTGGGCGTTCGGCTGGCCGTACGCCCCCTGCTGGGTCGCCTGGCCGTACGCGGCCGTCTGGCCGAACTGACCCGCCTGGCCCTGCTGGCCGGGCTGCTGCGGGGCCTGAGCCGGCTGCCCGTACTGGCGCTCACCGACCGCCCGCACCCTGTTGACCGCGTTCGGGTAGCCGTAGCCCCCCGTGGGCGGCTGGGCGCCACGGGCCTGGCCGTCGGCGTACAGATAGCCGAACGGGTCATCGTCCTCGGGCGTGCTCGCGCCGTTGTTGCCGGGCGTCATCCCTAGGTCTCCTCAGCGGTGCGGTACAGATGCGGGTGATACGTGGTGCGAATGGCGAGCCTACCCGTTCTTGCTGGCCCAAACGGGTGACTCCGGTCGCATCATCTCGCCGATCACACCGCTCGTCGTCTCCGGGGTCACCCCGGTGACCTGCGAAGACGCCCATGACGACGGTAGTGCACCCGGGGTGCACGCGGAATCCACACGTGATTCACCCGGCACGCCGATGCTGCTTGGGACGAGACCGCTTCTCGACGTACATCCGTTCGTCGGCGGACTTCAGCACCTCGTCCGCCGTCATACCGCAGTGGGCCCAGCCGATACCGAAGCTGGCGCCGACGCGCATGGCGCGGCCGTCGACCCGGATGGGCTGGATGATCTCGTTCCGCAGCCGTACGGCGAGGTCCTGGGCGTCGGCGCGGCCGAGCCCGTCGGCGAGGACCACGAACTCGTCGCCGCCGAGCCGGGCGACCGTGTCGCCGTCCCGGACGCCGCGGCTGAGCCGCCGGGCCACCTCGACCAGCACGGCGTCACCCGCGTTGTGCCCGAAGCGGTCGTTGATCGACTTGAAGCCGTCGAGGTCGCAGAAGAGCACCGCGAGCCCCTTGGTGCCGTCGTCGCGCTCCCCCTCGGGGGCGACGGTGTGCACATGGTGGTCGAAGGCGTCGTACGCCCCGGAACCGGTGCCTCCGCCGACGCCGGCTCCGGCTCCGAGGCCGGAACCGAAGTCGAACCCGTGGCCGTTCACGTCGTACGCCGGGTGCCCCTCGCCGGTGAGTCCGGACTGCCCGGACCGGCCCGCCCGGTCGTACGCCTCGAAGGCCGCGTCCATCGTGTCGACCGTGCCCAGCGGCAGGGACTGCGGGCGGCTGCAGAGGCGGGCGGACAGACGCGCGCGCAGCTCGGCCGAGTTGGGCAGGCCGGTGAGCGAGTCGTGCGAGGCGCGGTGGGCGAGCTGGAGCTCGCGGCGCTTGCGCTCCTCGATGTCCTCGACGTGCGTGAGCAGGAAGCGCGGCCCGTCGGCGGCGTCGGCCACCACCGAGTTGCGCAGCGACACCCAGACGTACGTCCCGTCGCGGCGCCCGAGCCGCAGCTCCGCGCGCCCGCCTTCGGCGGAGGTCCGCAGGAGCGTGCCGATGTCCTCGGGGTGGACGAGGTCGGCGAACGAGTAGCGGCGCATCGCGGACGCCGGGCGGCCGAGCAGACGGCACAGCGCGTCGTTGGTGCGCAGGATCCGGCCGTGCTGGTCGCCGCCCATCTCGGCGATGGCCATACCGGAGGGGGCGTACTCGAACGCCTGGCGGAAGGATTCCTCACTGGCCCGCAGCGCCTGCTGCTCCCGTTCGAGCCTGACCAGCGCGCGCTGCATGTTGGCCCTGAGGCGTGCGTTACTGATCGCGATGGCGGCCTGGAAGGCGTACATCTGGAGCGCCTCGCGCCCCCACGCGCCGGGGCGCCGCCCGTTGCGCGGCCGGTCCACGGAGATCACACCGAGCAGCTCACCGCAGGAGGCGCCCTGGGCGCCCGGGGTGTACATCGGCGCGAACAGACGGTCGGAGGGGTGCCACTCGTCCTCGAAGCGGGGCTCCGGGCCGTCGGTGTACCACTGGGGCACGTCGTCCTCGTCGAGGATCCAGCCCTCGGTGTGCGGTATGAACCGCAGGTCGCCCCAGGCCTCGCCCATGCCCAGCCGGCGCTCCCAGGACGTGCGCGAGCCGACGCGGCCGGTGATGAGCGCCTCGGCGGCGGAGTTGCCGGAGAGCGCGGCGACCACGAGGTCGCCGTCGGGGCGCACGAGGTTGACGCACGCCAGCTCGTAACCGAGTCCGGTGACGATGCCGTCGGCGACGGTCTGCAACGTGTCGGCCAGGCTGCGTGCCGTGTTCATGTCCGCCATGACCTGGTGCAGCTGCCGCAGGGTCCTGAGACGGACGTACGGCTCCGAGTCGGTGTCGGTCTCCATTCGCCCTCCCCCCGTGGTCTCGCGGCAACTCCAGGGTTGTCTTCGGCGTACTCATCGGCGTACTACTCGTAAGCGTCCCCGCCACTGAATCACAGCGCGCTGCCCACTCGGTACACAGGGTCAACAAAAAAGGGCACCTGTGACTCAAGTCACAAGCGAAGATGAACAATTGAGTGGGGGTTCTGCGTTTTCGCCATGCGTTTGCTGAACACAATTCAGGACTCTGTGTAAGGGCTGTGCGCGAATATGTTCGCGGCGCGTTCGCTCGGGCTTGGGGTTCGGGCTTGGGGTTCGGGCTTCGGGCAGCTGCGAAGAGGTGGCCGTGGGGCGGCTTCGGACGGCCCGCCTGAAGCGGCGCCCGCGGCCGTCCCTCCGCCCGAGGTCCTAGGACCGGCACGGACCGGTTCCGGCCTCTGGTCCGATGCGGCGCCCGCGGCCCGCGGGCTAGCGTCCGGATATGCCCAAGACCTCCCCCGCCCCGAGCATGCCCGCCCCTGCCGGGCATGCTGAGGGAGTGAGTGAAGACGAGTTCCGCGCCGCGATGTCCCGGCTGGCCTCGGGTGTGGTCCTGGTGACGGCGCACGAGCCCGCACTGGACCCCGAGGGCCCGCCCGGCGAGGACGTCGGGATGACGGCGACGTCCTTCATGTCCGTGTCCCTGGACCCGCCCCTGGTCATGGTCAGCCTGCGCGAGGGCTCCCGGATGGACGACCTGCTCGCCGAGCAGCCCCTGTGGGCCGTGTCCGTGCTCTCCGAGAGCCAGCGCCACATCGCGGGCCGGTTCGCCATGAAGGGCCGCCTCAGCGACCGCCTGCTCTTCCAGGACGTCCCGTACGTCCGCGGCGTGGCCTCCGGTGCGCCCGTCCTGGACGGCGCCCTGGCGACCCTGGAGTGCCGCACCGAGCAGCGCGTCACGGCCGGGGACCACACGCTCGTGATCGGCCGCGTGCTGACGGCGGCGGTTCCGGCTGCGGACGGGGGGCCGCTGACGTACTTCCGGGGGCGGTACCGGCAGCTGGGGTAGCCCACGGGACTCCCTCGTACGAGGCCGGGGTCCCGGCCTGTGATCCCGGGGGTGACGGCCGGCTCAGTGCCAGTCGCGGCCCGAGCGGCCCCGTTTGGTGTCGGAGCGCTGCTTCTTCTCACGGAGGCGGCGTTCGTTGATCCCCCGGGGTATGCGGGTGGGTCTGCGAGGCTTCGGCGGGGGCGCGGTGGCCTCGGCGAGCAGCGCGGCCAGCCGGACGGCCGCCGCCTCGCGGTTGCGCCACTGCGAACGGTGCTCGGAGGCGCGGACGCTCACCACCCCGCCGACGAGCCGGGAGCCGAGCCGCTCCAGGGCGCGCGCCTTCCACACCTCGGGCAGGGCCTCGGTGTTCGCGAGGTCGAATCGCAACTCCACGGACGTGTCGGTGGTGTTGACGTGCTGTCCACCCGGCCCGCCCGACCGCGAGAAACGCCACATGAGCTCGGCCTCGGGAAGCGAGACGGAGCCGCGGATGGGATAGGGACCGGACATGCCGTCCATGGTCGCGCGGGTGCCGGGCTCACGTCACGCGCTTTTCCGGACCGGGCGCGGGTCTGCGGCGGCGTACGGCGGGTCTGCGGCGGGCGTACGGCGGGTCTGCGGCGGGCGTACGGCTCTCCCGGCTCCCCGCCCCCCGAACCCGGCTCCCCGAACGACAGGTAAAGAAAGTAAAGAGGCGTGGAACCTTCGATACGGCTCTCCGCGTTGATACAGGTAGCTGTAGCTTCGTGGCCGTACGAAGCCCAAGGGCGCGTACCGCCGTACGCACCGAACGAGGGAAGGGACTCCCAACAATGGCTGTAAGCCTGTCCAAGGGTGGCAACGTCTCGCTCACCAAGGAGGCTCCGGGCCTCACCGCCGTCACCGTGGGCCTCGGCTGGGACGTCCGCACCACCACCGGCACGGACTTCGACCTCGACGCGTCCGCGATCGCGGTCAACACGCAGGGCAAGGTCTACTCGGACGCCCACTTCGTCTTCTTCAACAACAAGCAGACCCCGGACCAGTCCATCGTCCACACGGGTGACAACCGCACGGGTGAAGGTGCGGGCGACGACGAGGCGATCAACGTCAACCTGGCGGCCCTCCCGGCCGACGTCGACAAGATCGTCTTCCCGGTCTCCATCTACGACGCCGAGACCCGCACCCAGAACTTCGGCCAGGTCCGCAACGCCTACATCCGCATCCTCAACCAGGCCGGCGGCGCCGAGATCGCCCGCTACGACCTCTCGGAGGACGCGGCCACGGAGACGGCGATGGTCTTCGGCGAGCTGTACCGCAACGGCGCGGAGTGGAAGTTCCGCGCGGTCGGCCAGGGCTACGCCTCGGGCCTGGTGGGCATCGCCCAGGACTTCGGCGTGAACGTCTGACGAACGGCGACCGCGCCGAGCGGATGACAGGCCCCCCAAGATCCTGTTGGGGGGCCTTCGGCATGCACGGCTCATCCGCATGTCACAGCTTGTCCGAGGGGGCATGCCGGCGCAGAACTCGCCCGGTTCGGCGAGCAGCCGAGTATTCCGGCGTCTGGAGCAGGCCAGGGACGAGGGATGGCTGAAAGAGCCGCAGCAGAGTCGTCCGGGCTTCAATGGCCTGGATCTGCTGCTGTTTCCGGTGATATCCGAGGCGGCGGTACAGCCGCCATGCCGTCGCCTCGGTTGCCGCCGCACGAGCGACCGACATGTACTCGGCCTTGACGTCCTCGGACACACCTATGGCAGTGAGGATCTGCTCCACGTCCACGACACTCGGCATGACGCTGCCGTTCTCGATCTTGGACAATTTCGAAGCGGACATGGCCGCGCCACGGGCGACGACTTTGGCTTCCTTCCCGGATGCCTGCCGTAGCGCCCGCAGCGCGGCTCCAAGCTCAGCTCTGTTCACTCCCCGTGCCGTGCCCACCATTCAGCGAACGGCTCGGCGTGCGCGAGGGCCGTGTCCCGATAGGTCCGGAACTCGGCCAGCCGGTCGTCTCCCAGGAACTCACTCCCGAGGTACTTTCCGGCATCGTCGTAAGCCATCGCCGCTATGACCTGGTCGTCGAACAGCCAGAAGTCGGGCGCATCCGGAATGGGGTTTTCCGTCTCGGTGGTGTCGAGAATGAAGAATTCTTCACCGGCGCTCGCGTTTCGCCGGTATCCCCAGGACAGTTCGAATCGGAGATAGTCGGTCAGCGGGCGGGACAGGATGTGCACCCGGTACACACGCTTGCCAGCCTCGGTGGCGTTCCCCACCGTCGTCAGCCATGCCGCTGCCTTGTACGACTCCGGCTGCTCTTCCCCTGCCAGGAATGCCCGATAAGCATCGACCCCTCCCGACTGGCTGTAGTCATCCAGCGTCTCCAGTCGGAACGCTTCCCGCTCGAACACCGTGAACCAGTCCCCCAGGGAGCGGCTAGACGAGGTTGTCACGGATGGCCTTTCGAATCAGTGCGACGGGGATCTCGACCAGGGCCTCGTGCGCCGGAACCTCTCTGCCGTGGTCGGTCAGCAGGTCTCCCTGCACACGAGAGTCCCGCGATCGGTGGCGTACAGCGTCGGGCACTCGCCCTCGTCACACTCACCCACCAGCCGCGTCAGCTTCATCACTGCACACCCCTCCTGTCCGTGGGCCAGCCGTCGCGGCTGATCGTCTCGATCCTGGCGACCGCCTCGCAAGGGCCCTCGGTTTCCACTTCTGGTTCTGGAAACCGTCAACTTTCCCTGCCGTTCGGGGCGGTCTCGGTGCTCGAGTCTTTCCATGACGTACCTGCTGTCGTGCTCGGTCAGGACGGCAGGTACTCCTCATGAGGAACAGCCCGCTCCCACACCGCTTCGAAGGCCGTTGAGCACAGCCGGACGACAGCTGGGTCTGTCGTACGTTCCTCGTCACCATCCGGGAAAAGCTCTCCGTCACCGGTGAAGTGCAGGAACACGACGAGGTTGTCATCGAACAACCAGAAGTCATTTCCGGGAAGCGCGAGATCCGAGGCCCGACGCCGAGGAAGCCAACGCACCTGCTCCCCTGCCGCCACGTTTCCGACCGTCACGTGGTGTCCGAAGCGGATGTAGTCCGAGACGGGCGCGGAGACGATCCGCGCCCGCCGCACCACGACTCCTCGGCCGGTGATCTCACGCATCAGACCGAGCCAGGCGCTCGCGGTACATGCGTCCGACGGGTTGAGGGGTGGTCCCTGAAGGATTAACCGAGAGGGCTACCGCTCGGGCTTGAGGGCTGCGAGAAACACGCGAAGGCGAGTCGGACTGGCAGTGATCACCGTGTCCGGGACGTCGCTCTCGCGTATCAGCACCTGGGTCTCGTGCACAGCCAGTTCTATGCAGTCCTCCCCGTCAACGCCCGAGAAGGATGACTTCTGCCAGCAGATCGGTACAGGAAAAGTGCTCATAGTTCCTTCTCGATGTCGCGGATGAGCTGGAGGGACGCTTCGGCGCCGAGTGCCGCCTGCTCGGCTACTTCGAACTGCGCGCGGTACTTCCTGAGCGCGGTGTCCGCGTACAGACTGCGCCCGCCCAGGGCACTGTCAAGGCGGACCGTGTCCAACTCGTCCACTGGGCCTCCCGCATAGAGCACAGGCTGGGTGGCTTCGATGAATCCCTCATAGGTGAAGGGGATGACTCGTACAGTCACGGTCCGCCGGTCAGAGACGTCCCGCAGGTGTCGAAGTTGAGCCCGTGTGACCTCACGCCCACCGAACCTCATCCGCAAAGCGGCTTCGTGGATGAACGCCTCGAACGGAGGCGGAGTGTCACGCTCAAGGATGCGGCTTCGCTTCAGCCGGAATTCGGCCCGCAGTTCGGTCACCGCAGCGGGTAGGCGGGGAACACGGCCGTTGTGGATGGCCCATACGTAATCCGCAGTCTGCAACAGCCCCGGGATGGTCACGGTCTGGAGGGAGCGAAGGTACGTCGCCTGGTGCTCAAGCTCCGCCACATCGAGGAATCCGGGAGCGAGAGCGCTCCGGTAGTCCTCCCACCACCCCTTGCCCCGCTCCTCGGCCATCGCACAGAGAGCGTCGACCAGCTGCGTGTTGGAGGCCTCGTAGTGCGTGGCCAACTGCCGCACCCGTGTGGCACTCACACCCCATCGGCCTGCCTCGATGTGGCTGATCTGAGCCTGATTACCGCCGAGCAGAGCACCCGCTTCCTTGGTGGTGAACCCTGCCGCCTCACGCAGCTTGCGCAGCTCAGCGCCCAAACGTGCCTGACGCGCGGTGGGATTGCTCCTCGGAGGCATTCGTTCCCTTCCTGATGTGCGGACACAGTGTGTCGCGCGCTCCTTCGACGGTCCACCCACACGAGTGGAAAGAGAGTCACATACATGTGCCGTCACATATCTATGCCATACCGTCTCTCTGACGCCGCCCCGCACACCAGTAAGACCGCAGTGCAGCCAAGCCACTTGGCCCGGCCGAGCCATGGCGGTGTGCAGCGCGGCAGCGCGCCCTACCACTCGGAACAACGAGGGAGACCCCGACATGGACCCCATCCGAACCGCTACAGAGCCCCCGCAGATCTACCGCATCCGCACCCCCAACTCCCCGACCAGCCCCAAGATCTGCCGCGACATCGTCACCCTTCTCCTCCAGGCCACCGGCCACCACGAACACGCCGACGCCGCCCGCCTGTTGGTGTCCGAACTGGTGACCAACGTCCACCTTCACACCGCGTCCCAGGCCGTCCGTCTCGAAACCGTCGTCCGGCACGACCGCGTACGCGTTTCCGTGTACGACGACGCGCCCGTCATCGAGCCCCATCCGAAGCCCCCGGGCGCACAGGCGGAGAGCGGACGGGGGTTGGTCCTTCTCTCCGGGCTTGCCCAGGAGTGGGGAGTGGGGCTGGGCGACGAGTCTCGGGGCACCGGCAAGCGGGTCTGGTTCGAGTTGGGGGACGGACGTGGTCGATAGCGTGCGGGGCATGTTGCTCGAAGTTCTTCGGTTACGGCCCGACGAGGCGCTGTCCGGGGCCGTTCTCGCCGAGGTCACCGCGGTGTACTCCTCCAACCGCGATTTCTACGCCCTCAGCGGTGACTTTCCGGATCCGGACGACATTCGTCCCGAGCAGGTGGCCGCGGCGCTCGCCGAGGAGGTGGCGAACGCGGGCGTCGAGGTGTTGCTCGCGCGTGTCGACCAGCGGCTGGTCGGGGTCGTGATCACCCTTGCCCGGCATCCCGATCCCGTCGACCCCGACCCCTGGATCGGGCTGCTCCTCATCGACGCGGGCGAGCAGCGCAAGGG
>NZ_VJZE01000108.1 GCF_009377205.1 Streptomyces phyllanthi | reverse complement strand
GTGGATGTCCCGGGCCTGCACGCTGGGGCCGTGGAGCACGGAGTCGCCGCTGATGACGTTGGTGGTCGCCGCGGGCGGCGGGCCGGGCGGCGTGTGGGCGGGGCCGTGATGGTGGCGCAGCCATTCGGTCAGCGCGTGCCGTGTCGCCGTGTCGTGCGAGGCCAACGCGTGGAGCTGCTGGGCCAGTTCCCGGAGGAGTGCCGCCTCGGTCGGCTGTCCCCCCGTGGCGTGCGGGGGCCAGAGCCGGGTCACCGAAGGGTCCGCGCGGGCCGCGGTGTCCACCACTCGGGCCAGATCGCGCCACGCGGGGCATTCCGGGTCGGCACCGCAGGCGGCCACGGCCGACAGCAACGCCTCGAGTCCGTCCGAGGAGGAAGCAGGCACGTACGCAACTCCTTTCGGTTACTCAGAAGTCACTCCCCGCCCCGGACAAGGTGTGAACTATTACGGCTATTTATCGGTCAATTTTGAGCTCATAGCGCCCTCTTGTGGTCGGTCATGCCAGGTTCATGACACTCTCGAATGCTCGGCAATCACAGGGCCTACCGGCGGGGAGGACGCTGGTGGAGTTCGAGATCAGGCTTTCGGGATCGGTGGAGATTCGGGCAGCGGGCCGCCGTAGTGATCTCGGATCGACAAAAACGAGGGTGACGCTGGCCGCCCTCGCCTGGGACGCGGGCCGTACGGTGAGCGTGGACACCCTGATCCACCGCATCTGGGACGAGCATCCGCCCGGCAAGGCCAGGGAAGCGCTCCACGCCCACATCTCACGGATCCGAGGTGCCCTGCGGATCGCGGGGGGCGACGCACCCGCGATCGTCAGCCGCACGAACTCGTACTCCCTGGAGGTCGACCCGGACCGGGTCGACCTGCGCTGTTACACGAGATGCGTCGAGCGAGCCCGTTCCCTCAGGGACAGCGGGGACGAGGATGCCGCCCTGCGCCTGCTGGACCGGGCGGACAGCCTCTGGCACGGTGAACCGCTGGCCGGGATCACCGGATCCTGGGCCGAGCATCTGCGCGCCGCCACCAGTGAGACCGGTCTCGTGGCCGCGATGACGAGAACCGAGATCCTCCTCGACGGAGGGAAGTTCACCGACGCCGTTCCCGTGCTCCTGCCGTTGGCCGAGGCACATCCTGCGGACGAGGCCCTGGCCGAACGACTGGCCGTCGCCCTGTACGGCAGCAACCGGACGGCCGAGGCGACCAGACTGCTCCAGCGGACGCGGCAGCGTGTCGTCCGCGACATCGGTCTCGACGCCGGCCGCGGGCTGCACCGAGTCCACCAAGGAATCCTGGCGGGGACCCCCGCGGCGGCCCTGCTCCCTGGCGCCGGAGGCGACAAGAAGACGCCCCCGCGGCCGACGCGCCGGGTTCCGGACAATCTGCCGCGCGATGTTCCGTGGGCCGGACGGCGCGACGAACTGCGGCGGCTCACCTCAGCGCTCCGGGAGGGACGGGGAGCCTCGGAGGTCGTCACCGTCGAGGCGATCCATGGAATGGGGGGTGTCGGTAAAACGGCCCTGGCTGTCCATCTGGCCCATCGATTGCGGGACCATTTCCCGGACGGGCGCGTCTTCCTTCACCTGGGCGGGTGTTCTGCCGACCGGACACCGCCGACGCCGGCCCGGGCACTAACCGAACTGCTGCGGCTGCTCGGCATGGCCACCAAGGAACTACCGGGCGAGCTCGACGAGTTGGTCGCACTGTGGCGCTCGGTGGCGCGTGACCGTCGCATGGTGGTGATCCTCGACGACGCGACCTCCTCCGCCCAGATCCGTCCTCTGCTTCCGGGTGCTTCCCCGGCAGCGGTCGTCGTGACCAGCCGCCGACGGCTGCCAGGACTGCCCGGAGTACGGCCGGTCTCCCTGGACGTGCTGCCGCCGGAGGACGCGGCGGCGCTCTTCTCGCAGCGACTGGGGAGAGAGCGCGACACCGATCCGTCGGACGTGGCGGAGATCGTCCGGATCTGCGGGCACCTCCCGCTGGCCATCGAGATCGCCGCGAGCCGTTTGCTCGCCCGCGCCTCGTGGACCACGTCCGACCTGTTGCGTCAGCTGGGCGGCGGTGGTGGCCATCTGTCCCAACTGCGCGACGCGGACAGGACGTTGACACATGTCTTCGCGGTCTCCTACCACGCGCTGGACGCCGAGCAGCAGCTGGTCTTCCGCCGTATCGGACTGCATGTGGGGGTGGAGTTCGGTCCTGCGGCGATCGCTGCGCTCACAGGACTCTCCCTGGACACGGCCGAACGCGTACTCGAAGAACTTCTGGCTCACCACCTCGTATCCGAGCCCATTCCACACCGTTTCACCATGCATGATCTTCTGCGCGACTACGCGCGATCGCTGGTCGAGGCCGGTGACACCGATTCCGAGGACGATGTCCGACGGGCCGTACAAAGCCTTGTGGATCACTACGTTCACGCCGCGGACCGGGCGGACCGGTTGGCCTATCCCTTCCGTTCGCGCACGGATCTCGACACCAGTGATCCCGCTACTCCATCATCTCCGGAAATCGCTGACGCGCAGTCGGCAGAGCGGTGGCTGATCGTCGAGTCGGCCAACCTTCTGGACACTCTGGACTGGCTTGTAAACCATGGCACAGAACGCCAACTCGCCATTTCCGTCCATGTGTTGGCGGGATTCCTGGATATGGAGGGACACCTCGCCGCAGCCGAGCCGTTGCTGCGGCGCGCCGCAGCCCATTGGAACGCCGCAGGTGACAGCGTGGCCAGGGCGCGAGCCCTGCTCGACCTCTGCGCGGTGTACACCCACGGCTCCCGCTACGGCGAGGCGATTGCGGCCGCGCGTGAGGCGCTCGACGTCGCGCGGTCTCTGCAGGCCCGGGAACTGGAGAGCGAGTGCATTCACCAGCTCTCGGTTTCCCTGTGGCAGACGGGCGAGTACGCCCTGGCCCGATCACTCCAGAAAGAATCTATTGATTTTCTTCTGCAAACAGGAGATCTTCTTCGGATCGCGCGCTGCCGAAACCTGCTCGGAATAATTCACCTCCACCTCGCAGAGAATGAAGAAGCATTGGCGTGCTTCACTGCAGCCCTCGCTGATTTCACGGCAATAAAGGACGAGCGCGGAAAGTATAGCGCTCTGAACAACACGGCGGAACTCCACAAGAGAATGGGGCGCCCAGAGGCTGCCGAAGTTACGTACCGGCAGGCGATGGTTGTGGCGGAGCGGATGGGAAATCCGAGAGACAAGGCCATACTCCAGATGAATGTGGCATCCGTTATGGACGCGCTCGGCAGGACTGATGAAGCGCTTGAGTTGTACGGCATGGTTCTGCCGGTGCTGCGGGAGGTTGGAGACCGGCGCGCAGAGGCCATTGCGCTCACGCGAATCGGCAGGGCGTACCGTGCGGCCGGCCGCACGTATGAGGCCCTGTGGCAGCACGTCGCCGCACTTGAGGTGGCACGTGCCATCCACGCGGCGGGTGAAGAGGCCGACATGCTCTATGACTTGGCCCTGGTCGAACGGGATGCGGGGCGCATGGCCCAAGCCGTGGCTCATCTGGAGGAGAGCCTGGCGGTCAGTAGGCGCATAGGGGCTCCCGCCGAGGAGGCTCGTGCCGCGGGATTGCTGGCCGAACTTCGGGGCGAAGTCACTCCGTAGGAGAATTTGAGCGGCGAGGCCCGAGTCCAGGGATGCGCGCGTAAACCGGCGCAGCGTTCGACTGTGTTGCCATCGATGCGCACACCTGCCCGAGCGGGACGCTAGTCTTTCTCGCGTGCGAGGCACCGGCTCCGTCACTCCTGGCCGGAGCTCTGCCTTGCCCGCGCTTCAGACAATGACCGGTGGTACATGAAAGACCGAAAGGTACAGGGCTTCGTGAAATACCTGCACGCCGCTGCGGCACTTACCTTGACGTGTATTGCATACGCGATCGCCAGCGGCCCTGGCGCAGTCTACTTGAGCATATGAATGACCCGGTGTCCGGTATCTGTCGCCAACTCGTGGCCCGGTACCGGACACCGGCCCCCCCGGATGTGGCCGACGGTGATCGCTCCAGTGAGCGGGTGGTTCTGAGACGATGACGTTCCGATCCGTTCGACTCCGTTGAGCGACTGGGGGGTACTGGTGTGGATCCGATCTCGGCGAGCCTTCTCGTGGCGGTGGCGACCGGGGCGGGCGGTGAGGCAGGGCGGCAACTCTGGGAGTCCCTGCGCGGGTGGGTGCGGAGGAACCCGGCGGATGAAGCCGCCGGATCGCCGGTCCCGGTGACCGGCGAAGTCGAACTGGCCTCCTTCTCCGAGGCTCCCCATGATGTGGAGCGAGCGCGGGCGCTCAGTGAAGCTCTGAGTTGCCGCGCCGAGCAAGACCCCTTGTTCCGGGCCAGCTTGATGCAATGGCAGCAGCAGACGCAGAGGCTGCACACCGGGCACGGGGACACTGACAACACCGTGAGCGGCGGCACTCAGAACGGCCCGGTCGTGCAGGGACGTGACTTCTCCGGGATCAACTTCAATGCCCCCGGCCAGGGGTAGCACTCTCATCCGCCTGAGCAGGCGTGGCCTGGGCGGCGGACCATGGGGTAATCGTGAGGGGACCGCTGACCACGGCACATGGTTCTCTCGGTGATCCATGGAGAGGCCCGGGCATGTTCGGTCTGATCTTCGGCATCCTCCTACGGCCCGATGTGTCCCGAGGAGCTGGCCGGGCCGCGGCGCCGAGACGTCTACCTGGACAGTCTCGTGATCCGGGTCCGGGTTGCCGAGCCTGAGCGGACCAATGGCAAGCGTGCCCCCGGTGCGACCAAGTCGGATGCGGGCGCACGCCTCGTCGTCCTTCCGGCCTTCCTGGACAAGGAGTTGAAGCGGCGCCGCTTGGGCGGGCTCTGTGGCCGTGACCTGCATATATGCCTTCTCTTGGCGGCGGTCGTGCAGGTGGGATCGCGCCGCTGTTGACCGTGGTTGTCCGCTCTTACGGGCACGCTATGAGCACGGCGTCGTGGATCGCGGGGCCGGATGGAGTCGTGGCGATCTCGGGCAGTGGATGGCCAGTCCGGCCGCCGGCCCCCGATGCGGTCTCCCCATTTCTCGCGGGGGCAGCCGGCCATGCGATGGACGTGCAGCAGGACTTCACTCGGGCCAGGCGAGGAACCCTCCGACGATGGTGCCGTAGGCAAGGTGTGCGGCGAGTGTGACGGTGGGGGTTCCGCGGCCGTAGTTGAGCATGAGGAAGCCGGGTGGTTCCAGCAGCGCGACGTCGGGGGCGCTGGTGTGGGGTGTGCCCATGCGTGGGTGGATGAGGGGCAGCAGGATGTTGACCAGCGCGGTGGCGGCGAACAGGCCGTGCACGAGGCCGAAGACGGCCCCCAGCCACCAGCTGCTGTACCCGATGGCGGTGAAGACGGCGTAGTAGAGCAGTGCGAAGACCTGGCCGTTGACGAAGTGCGTGCCGTAGCCGAGGGCCTTGGCACGCGTCCGGTTGCTGGTGAAGGCGGTGCCGAGCAGAAACGGCAGGTCGATGCGGGTGAGGTTGGCCGCGTTGGCTGCGCGCAGGCCGGTGGTCAGGATCAGGGTGCCGACGAGCCCGCCGGCCAGTGCGGCCCAGATACTCATCGTGCCGCCTCCCCGATCGCGCACGCGGCGCTGATCAGGGCCAGGTGGGTGAGGCCCTGGGGGAGGTTGCCGAGGAAGACACCGCTGGTGGGGTCGACCTCTTCGCTGTACAGGCCGACGTCGTTGGCAAGGGCCACGAGCTGGTCCATGAGGTGGGTGGCCTCGTTGACGCGCCCGCTCAGGGCCATTGCTTCGGCGAGCCAGAAGGAGCAGGCGAGGAAGGCGCCCTCGCTGCCGGGGAGACCGTCGGGGCGCAGGTAGCGGTTGACGTAGGGGCCGTCTTGGAGGGTGCGTTGGATGGCGGCGACGGTGCCGCGCATGCGTGGGTCGTCGGGCGGCCGGTAGCGGTGGAGCAGACCGAGCAGGAGACCGGCGTCCAGGGCGTTGCCGTCGGCGGAGCGCACGTAACTGTTCACATGCGGGCTGAAGCAGCGGTCGTCGATGAACTCGGCGATGGCTTGTCGCTCTCGCCGCCAGCGAGCGGAGTGCCGCCCGGGGATCAGCTCCCGCCTGGCCAGGTCGAGGGCGCGGTCGAGGGCGATCCAGCACATCATCTTGGACTGGGTGAAATGCTCCGGGGCACTGCGTACCTCCCAGATGCCTGCGTCGGGTTGCCGCCAGGCGGTGCAGATGAAGTCGGCGGTCTCGGCCAGTCTGAGGGCGATGTCGGGGTCCAGCCTGCTGCCTGCGGCGCAGAACAGCCAGGCGGTCTGCAGCAGTTCGCCGTAGGTGTCGAGCTGGAGCTGGCCGGCGGCCGCGTTGCCGACGCGCACGGGCGCCGAGCCTTGGTAGCCCGACAGATCGCGGACTCCTGTACCAACTCCATCACCTCGATGAGTGCAACCTTCGTTCTCACCATCGGCTATCTCCAGACCTACAAGAAGAAGGCGGGAATCGGCACCTTGGTGTCGTTCACTCTCCCCGCCGCCATGGCGATGATGGTCGTCTGGACCGCGCTGTTCGCGCTCTGGTACGCCTTGGGCCTGCCGCTGGGCCCGGGCGCGCCGATTGGCTGACCGCACCGACCCCACACCGGTATCGGCGGCCGAACACCGGCCCGCCGCCTCACCAACCCGTCCGGACAGCAGAACCAGCTCGTAAGACGCCCGATGTCAGGCCCTCGCCATCGCCTTGCTGGAAACCACTCCAGCAAGGCGATGGCGCCCCTGATGGAGATGGACTTATTGGTCTCGGCCGTCTCCGCGTGACTGGCAGTGCGCGAGGAGGTCACTCTGGCACTGGCCTACGGCGTCTCCCCCTCGGCCATCCGCAGCCGGCTCCGGCCGCTGCCCGGCTGGGTGGGCTGGTCGAGGGCCGTTTATGCAGCCCTCCGGCCGCGTCGGCGTGCGCGCTGCTGGAGGGCGGTGACGTCGAGCCGCCCTCGTGGAGCACGACCAGCTCGCTGTCCAGGACCAGGTCCTCTTCCACGGCGGCCGCAGCTTCCGCAAGATCCGGCAAGGCACGGGTCAGGACGCCCCGGCGGGACTGGATCCGCACCAGGTCGCAGCCGGAACGGCCGCCTGAAGTGGCGCCGGGCACCAGCGGCCGGTCACCGGCATTCTCGCGGACGCGAGCGTGGCGATCGGATCTCCTCAAGGAGCCCCAGTGTGGAGTCCCGCCATTTGGCTCCCGGCTGTGCCGATGGCCTCTACGGGAGACGTCCCCGCCCACTCCTGTGTCTGCATCCACAGGAGCAGGTGCCAGTCCTGGTCGTTGGCGAGCGGGTCGGCGGAGTGCGCGGATCTGCCGTCGATGGTCGAGGGCATGACGAAGGCGCAGGTGGCGGAGCCGTCCTCGGAGTAGTTCGCCATGTTGGCGCCCTGGTCGGTACCGGATCACGTGCTCGGATGTACATCGACGCGATGACCGGCATCCATGCCCCGGCCTGCGAGTTCGTCGCCCGGAGTGACACCGACCCCGGACGGCTCGACGTCTACGAGCGGCGCCTGCGCGCGGCCGACGCGGTGCAAGGCCCAGGTCACTGACCTGGGCCTCTTGAAACGACTGCCTGCAAGGCCGGCCCCGACTCGGTCGAGTCGGGGCCGGAATCCGGGACTTTCAGCGGTCTTCCAGTACTAGAACAGGCCCTTGTAGCCCTGCCACCCCGTGGCGATCTGCGTGCGTGAGGTGAAGGAGCCGTTCCCCTTGCCGTTGTTGCGGTACAGGTTCCCGGAGGTGTCGCGGACGACCAGGTCACCCTTGCCGTCACCGGTGATGTCGCCGACGCCCACCACCGCGTTGTACGTGTTGCCCCAGGACGTGAAGACGGTGACCCGCTCCTTGAACTGGCCCGCGCCCGTGCCGTCGTAGCGGAAGAGCGTGCCGTCGCTGCGGCGGGCGAGCAGGTCGCCGAAGCCGTCGCCGCCCAGGTCGCCGACGCCGGTGATGTGGGTGTACGTGGTCCAGGCCGAACGGATCTTCACCCGGCTCTTGAAGCCGCCGGAGCCGTTGTCGGCGTACAGGTAGATGTCGCCCGTGGATGCCTGCCGCGCGATCAGGTCCGTACGGCCATCGCCGGTGATGTCGCCGGGCGCGGTCAGCACGTTGTACTGCTGCCAACCGGTGCCCAGTGCCGTGTAGCTGCCACTGGGGCTGTAGCCGCCGCCGGCGCACTTGCCCGTGTAGCGGCGCAGGGTGCCGTCGGGCATGCGGACCAGGAGGTCGTTGCAGCGGTCCTTGGTGAGGTCGCCGAACGGGACGGCGACCGTGCCCGCGGGCCAGCCGGAGCCGGACGCCTTGCTGCCGAAGGCGCCCGCGCCACTGCCGTAGTGGGTGGTGAGGTAGCCGGAGGAGCTGAGCGTCATCAGGTCGCCCGCGCCGCCGTTGAGGTCGTGGTACGGGCGGACGCCGCCGGTCAGGGTGAAGGTGCCGGTGGCGGAGAGCGCCGGACCCTGCCCGTCGGCCGGCGTGCCGGTCAGCCGCCAGGTGTAGGTGCCGTCGGTGGCGTACCGGGTGTCGCTGACCTTGCCGTCCCAGGTGGTGGCGAGCGAGGCGTCGAGGCGGGTCGGGGTCAGCGTGCGCACCACGCGCCCGGCCTTGTCCAGGATCTCGGCCTTGGCCCCGGTGACCGGCTTGGAGAGCAGCCAGGAGGCGCTCCAGGTCCGGTCGACGGAGTTGGCGGAGACGTCCACCGACGACTCGACGCGCGACTGGATCTTCTTCACGGGCGACGTCGGCACGCCGCTGTCCGCGATCCGCACCCGTCCGTCGCCGACCGCGTAGGCGAACGTCCCGCCGTAGGGGTCCGCACTGACCGGGTCCTTGACGCCGGGGTCGGCGGGCAGCTCCTCTACGGTGCGCGGCTCGGCCACGGTCCCGGTGTGGAAGTCGGTGACCTCGACGCGTCGGGTCGCGCTGTCGTACGAGACCACGTATCCGTCGCCCAGCTTGCCGGGCCGCGGCAGGGTCATCCGCGTCCCGGTCACGGCGTCGTACACGCCGACGGGGTTCGTCTCGAACGACGACGAGCACTCCCAGTACACCCAACGCCCCACGGCCTGCAGGTCCTTGGCGGCGCAGGCGGAGACGGTGGCGGTGCCCGACGCGGTGGGCAGGCCCCTGCCCTCGAGGTTGCCGGCGCCGTCCACGGTCCACCGCGCGGTGCCCCAGACGGCGGCATTCGTCACGCCTTCGAGGACGCTGTACGAGGGATCGTCCTGGTCGACCAGGTACTTGTCCTCCTCCGCGCCGGGCCGCCCGTAGACCACGTACCGGCCGGAGGCCGACAGCACCTTGCTGCCGTCGCCCCAGGGGCCGTACGGCGCGCCGGCCAGCTTCGTCAGGTCGGTGACCTTGCCGTCCGCGTCGGCGGACTCCAGCACATCGTTCCCGTTGTTGTCGGCCAGGACGACGGAGCGGCCGTCACCGGTGCCGACCGGCCGTACGTCCGCGTACCTCTTGAACTGGGCCGCGTCCGATCCGTCCGGCTCGGCCACCACCCGCCACGTCCCCGGCGACGCCGTGGTGCCGACGGTGATGCCGCCGCGCTGCGCCACCGCGGGCAGCGCACGGCTGTCGGGCTCGGCGGTGGTGAGACGCCCGGCGGCCAGGGACAGGGACGCGACCTTGCCCGCCTTCGCCGGCACGCCGTGCACGGCCGTGACCGCGGGCGCCCCCTCGGCGCCCGGCGCGACCTTGCGCACCGCCCAGCCCGCGGCGCCCGTGCCGCCGGTCACCAGAGCGCCGCCACCCGGGGCCTGCACGATCCGGGGCTGCACGTGCGCCAGCACGGTGCTGCGCTCGCCGCCGTCCAACGGATAGGCGTACAGCGGGTTTCCGAGCCGTACGCGGATGTCGGACTCCGGAACCCAGACGGGCTTGCGGGTGAGCAGGACGTGGTCGCCGGACAGGCCGATGACCGGCTTGCCCTTGGTCTCCTCGCTGTCCCCGAACGCGGACATGCCGACCTTGACGTAAACCGGCTCCTTGGTGACGTCCGAGCGGTCCCAGACGCGTACGCCGTACATGTCGTCGTTGTAGAAGGCGATGCGGTCGGGCGAGAACACCGCCATGGAGTCCGCGTCGACGCTGACGCCGCCCAGCGACGCGGTGATCGTCGCGCTCTCCAGGTCGAGCAGCCCCAGGGACGACCCACGCCCCTCGACGAAGTAGTGCACGGCCAGCGTCGTGGCGTCGCCGCCCTGGACGGTGTGGCCGGCGATGGCGCCCGCGTCCAGCCCGGCCACCGGAGTGTCGGCGGTGCCGGAACCGTCGGCACGCAGGATGTGCAGATCGCCGCGCTCGGCGCCGGCGGCCCAGACGCCGGTCAGCACGGCGGTGCCGTACGTGCCGAGGTACTTCTGTCCCTCGGGCAAGGTGATCTCGGTCGAGGTCCCGGCCTTGAGGTCCTTGAGGGTGACGGTGCGTGCGGCTTCGTCGTAGATGCCGACGGTGTTGGATCCGGCGCCGGTCACGGCCCCGGACTCGGCTTGAGCCTGGCTGCCGAGTTCGACCGGGTCCCCGTCGGTGGGCACCCAGCGGTAGCGGCCGATGCCCGTTCCGGAGCCGTCGGGCTCGGTCCGCTCGAGCTGTCCGTCGGGGCCCGCGGCGTACAGCGCGTTGCCACGCGGCAGATAGCGGTCGGGCGCGTCGACGGTGACCGGGGCCGCCTCGGCCTGCGCTCCTTGGAGCAGGAACGGGACGGCGCCACCGGCCACCGCGAGCGCGGCGGCAGTGGCGATGCCCGTGCGTATGAACCTGCGTCGTCTACGGCCCGGCGAGTGTCGCCCTGTCACGCATACCTCCAACTTGCGGCTGGTGAGGAGGCAGCTCGACGCGGACACACACGGACACGCCGCGCATGCAGCGCACATCGACGTGGCGCTGTGCGAGGCCCCCGGCTTACCCAGCGCAACTCCGTGCTCAAACATCACAGGGACGTTGCTGCCTCCCTGTCGCCCCATTTCGCCTGCTGGAGGCCTGGCGGCAGTGCCCAAGCCATGGCAGCGATGACGGGGTACGAGCATGGCTCCGCATGTGTGGACGTTCGGCGCGTGCTCGGCAGACGGGAAACCGGTCAAAATCATCGGCAACGCATAACCCCAGGCCGCCGGCCTGAGCCTCAATCATGGAGAGGGTGACGAGAACCGAACTCGCGCTCTCAGCTTGGGAAGCGACGGCGCTCAGACGGCGGATTAGCTTCTGACCTGCGGAAACGTCGCTTTCAGTGCGGCTTCGAGGGCTGGCATTGCGCCGCTGTTTACCGTGGTTGTCCGGTCTTATGGGCACGCTTTGGGCACGAGCTCGTACTGGGATGCTGTGCGGTAGCTCGACCAGTCCGTTGTGGTGCTGCACGTCCGGGTTGGGCTTGTCCCCGACGTGTGGGCTTGCAGATGCACACTCCCGCTGCAGCGTAGGAGGTCAGAGGCGGGCAGTGTGGCCCGGCGGGCGGCCTTGGCCTGCTGGATGTGCCCTGGCGGCCTCAGAAGGGCGTACTCCAGGGCCGCCGCGCTGGGGGACTTGTCGATGTCCGAAGCTTCGGACCACTTGAACTCACATACCGCCCTCTCAGCCCTCGCCCATGCCAGCCCCAGGACGGGCGATTTCAGGCTGAACTGCATTCAGTGGATGTCAAACGGCTCAGCCCGTGTCTGGATCATGTTCCTGAGGAGCCCGACGCGGAGCCTTGGCCGGAGGCCGAGAGGCTCCGGAGTACGTCGGCCGCAGCGGTCTTGCCGCTGTCGTAGGAGCGCTCGATCTGGTCGGTGATCGCTCCGGCCCAGAACAACACGCCATCGACCGGCCGGTAGATCACAGGTCCGCCGGGAGCGTCGAGTGCGTAGCCGCCCAACGCGAACGGATCGTTCGCCCAGTCGTGTTGGCTGGCCTTGGTGTACATGAGGTCGGGTTGGCCTGCCATTCCCCGTACCGCCTCGAGTGCCTGCCTGAGACGTTGCTCTGCTGGAAGCGCGAGTAGTTCCGCCGCTGTGTCGCCTTCTGCCCAGCCGACGACGACCTGCCCGGTGAAGCCGGGAACACCGGCCGACGAATTCCACAGGAGCCCGGGGTTGTTGGGAAGCCCGCTGACGACATCCGCGTTCTCCGGGATCACTGGTTTGGCGAACTCCATCAGGATCTTGGAGACGGGGTGGTGCTTGACGGCCTTGAACGCGGCGGTCTTGTCCGCGGGCAGCGCGGGCGAGAACTCCACCACGTCCTTCTGCAGGACCCCGACCGGGAGTGCGATGACCGCTGCCCGCGCTTTGAACGTGACCGCCTGACCGTCCCGTTCGGCTTGCACCACTACTCCGGTGGGAGAGTAATCGATGCGCCGCACCACCGTGTTCAGCTGGATGGTCAGTCCGTCGGCCAGCGGCTTCAGGATCTGGTCGTAGCCCCCGATGACCCGGAAGTCCCCGCCGGGCCCGCCTTCCAGCGAAGGGACCGATTTCTCCCACGGCGCACCGGGGTCCGAGCGGCTGATCTCGGTCCGCAGATTGTGTGTCTTCGCACCTCCCTTCCTGATCAGCTGCCAGGTGGATATCTCGGGTCCGTGAACAAGCTCTGCGCCGCGTTCGACCGGGATGGACATGTCGGACCGGTCGGTCCACATGCGGCCCCCGACACGGTCCCTTGCCTCTAGGACGAGCACCTTCTTCCCGCCGTCGGTGATGTCCCGTGCAGCGCTCAGGCCGGCCACTCCAGCACCGATGACAAGGACGTCGGGATCGGTTGCCGCTGCCCGCTGGTCGGCTGAGGGAAGCACGGCGTTTGCCGTGACCGCCGCCAGCGAGCCGCTCGTGACTAAGGCCGCTGTGCCGATCAGAAAGCGTCGACGGCCGAGAATGGGACGCCTGTGTTTCATGCTCTCTCCGTCCGTGAGCGGCGAGCGCGAGCCGCCCGCCGCAATCAGGTTGAGCGGCCCAGGATCGGCAGGCATATCCGCCAGGTGGCGGGGGCTCCCCCGCCAACCAGCCATATGGTGTCCGTGAGGTGGCGGAGCTCTTCTGAGAAATGTGAGGTCAGAGGGGCCCATGGGAACATCAGGTGATTTGCCTGGCCCAAATCCGTGAAATCGAGCATCGGCGACCTTTTCTGCCGGCCGTGGGGTCGCACCTCTGGGAGCTCAGAGGACTGACGGTGTCGGCGTCCGTTGCACGTCCCGGCCGGTCGGACCGCCGGGACGTGGTCCGTTGTGGCGGGTGATGCGATGGGTTCGGCCGCCGGTGCCGTGTCCCGTCGGCGCAACTGTCTCCTCACACCGGACGTTTCACCTCCGTTTCAGTGCCTGCGCCACTGTCTTCGCATAGAGCTTCGCGGCCGTGGGACCGGGGTGGATGCCGTCGTCCGCGAGGAGGTCGTCCTTGCCCTGGATGGCGCGGTCCCAGTCCGCGACCACCACGTTCGAGTGCGCCTCGGCGGTCTGCCGGATGGCGGTGTTGACCCGGTCCTTCCAGGTGACGGGTCCGTGCACGGTGACCAGGACGACGGTGCGGGGGCCCGCTGCCTTGACGACCTGTTCGAGTTCCTGCCGGCCGCCGAGCCCGTTCGTGCCCAGGCCGATGAGCAGGATCTGGTTCAGGTGGCCGGCTTCGCTGAGGGATCGCACCTCGTCAGGGGCGACGGCCAACTGGCGGCTGACCTTGGCGTCGATGACGATGCCGGGGAAACGCTCCTTGAGCGCCGGGGCCGAGGCGAGCATGACGGAGTCGCCCAGGGCCGTGATCCTTTTGGCGTGGGGGTGCGGGGAGGCGGCCGGGGACGGCGTTTGCGCGCTGTGGACGGCGCGTTGGCCCGCGGCTATCTGGTCGGCGGCGTTGTTGCCGCCGTCGGCCGTCTTGAGACCCCAGACGGCGACGATCACGGCCGGCACCGCCAGAGCCACCATCGCGCGCGGGAGCCGCGACGACCCGTGTCCGTCGCGCGGACGCGAGCGGCGCAACGGTTCCTCCACCCAGCGGTAGGAGGCGGCCGCCACCGGCAGGGAGAGGAGTGCCGCGGCCAGAGCGTTCCGCGTGGCCTGGGCCGCCGTGTGGCCGTCCGGCAGGGCCAGGGCGATCAGCGGCAGATGCCAGAGATAGATCCCGTAGGACCGGCGCCCGATCCAGCGCAGCCACGAGGCGCCCAGCAGCGTGGCGAAGACCGAGCCGGCCCGAGAGGCGGACACGACTACGGCTCCGGCCGCGCACGCGGCGGCGGCGAAGCCCCACGGGTACAGGTATCCGGAGTCGGAGTGGAGTCCTCCGGCCAGCCCTCCGAGGACGACCCACCCCAGAACACCGGCCGCCCCGCAGACGAATCGTGCCCAGCGGTGCTTCCAGGCATGGGCCGAGGGGACGGCGAGCGCGAGAGCGGCTCCGAGGAGGAGACCGAAGGCGTGGGTGTCGGTGCCGAAGTAGACCCGTGAGGCGTCCTCGCCGGGCCGGTGCATGAGTGCCATCGCGGTCAGGGACACGATCGCTCCCGCCAGGACGACGGCCACCCGTGCCCGGCTGCGTACCCGGGAACGGGTCATCCACAGCAGGCTCAGGATCACCAGGGGCCAGGCGAGATAGAACTGCTCCTCCACACCGAGCGTCCACAGGTGCTGGAAGAGGGGAGGAGGGCCGAAGGAGGCGAAGTAGGAGGCGTCGGTGCTGATCTGCCACCAGTTGTTGGTGAAGGTGAGCGCCGACAGCACGTCCCGACCGGAGGTGTCGATCCGTTCCGGACGCCACAGCGCCGCCACGGCGGTCACGGTGACCAGGAGGGTCACCAGCGCGGGAAGCAGCCGTCGGGCCCGCCGTATCCAGAACTGGCCGAGGGCTATACGACCGGTACGTTGCCGCTCGGCGCACAGCAGGTCGGTGATCAGGTAGCCGCTGAGGACGAAGAACACGTCGACGCCGAGAAAGCCCCCGGGCAGCCAGGAGGGGGCGACGTGGTACACGACGACGAGCACGACGGCCATCGCCCGGACACCGTCGAGCCCGTGCAGGTAGGAGGAGGGGCGGGCGGGGGTGAGCTCATGGTCGGCGGGGCGCCTCATCACGAGGGTCCTGCCGTCTCTCACGAGGGTCCTGGTGTTGTTCATCACTAGGGTCCTGGTGTCGGTCACTGGCCACCCTCTTCGCTCCGGGTGGGCAAGGGCCGGTCCGCGCTCAGTGCCTGCCACACGGCTTTCGCCTGTGGTTGCTGGGGGACGACCCGGTTGGGGTCCTGCGGGGCAGGGGCGACCGGCAGGGTGCGGAAGTCAACCTGGTCGGCGTCCAGACCGTCAACGGAGCGGGCGAAGGAGGTCAGCGCCGACAGTGAGCCGAGTCCCTTGTCCGTGGTGAGGGCACTGGTGAGGTCGTCGAGCAGCTGGTATAGCAGCACGGGATCGGTCAGCAGGTCGGTGGAACGTATCTGGGTGATCAGGGCTTTCATGAAGGTCTGCTGGAGCTTGATACGGCCGAGGTCGCTGCCGTCGCCGACGCCGTGCCGGGTCCGTACAAGGCCGAGGGCCTGTTCGCCGTTCAGGCGCTGCGTTCCCTTGGACAGACGGGCGTGGCTGTACGGATCGCGGATGTCCTGCGGGACGTCGACCCGCACGCCGCCCAGCGTGTCGACCAGCTTCTTGAAACCGGTGAAGTCGATCTCCACGACGTGATCCATCCGCAGACCGGACAGAAGTTCGACAGTGGCGACCGTGCAGGTCACGCCACCGGCCTCGTAGGCGGAGTTGAACATCACCGCCCGCGCGGCTGGAACGACTGACGACTTGGTGGGGCAGGCCGGCCGGTCGACCAGGGTGTCCCGGGGGATGCTGATCACCGAGGCGTCCCTGCGGCCCTTGGCTATGTGGACGACCATGGCCGTGTCGGAGCGGGCGTTGCCTTCGTCACGGCCATACGCACGGTTGGCTCCCGACCGCGAATCCGACCCGAGCAGCAGCACACCTCTCGGAGGACGATCACGGCAGGCGGGCGAGCCTCCTGGCCGAGCGGCACGACGCCGGCGCTGGGCAGGATGTCGCGGAGGCAGTCGTGGAAGGCGTCCCAGTTGTGGCCGAAGTGGTCCGGGAAGCCGAGCCCGGCGGCCCATTCGGTGAACAGGTCCTGCTTGGTGCGGCAGCGGGAGCCGCGCACCTCCCCGCGTGTCGTCGGGGTGTCGGGCGCCATCTCGGTCAAGGAACGGATCCAGGCTGTCGTAGCGGTCAAGGTGACCCCTCCTCCTCGGGTACGGGGGTGGGGTGGACGGATCGGGATCGGGTCCCTGTCCGCCCCACCCCGCGGTCTGTTCAGTTCCGGTGCCTAGAAGTGGCCGAGGTAGTAGAACGACTGGTAGTGGTCGAACGTGACGTGACCGCCGCCCGTCGGCTGCTGCTGCGGATGGTCGAACCGGGCCGGGGCACACCTGGCACGCGACGCCCTCTCACCCGGACGGAACTCGGTGAATGGGCCGATTCCACGGTGGCGACGGTGGTCGACCAGTTCGCCCGAGCCCGGCTGCTGACCACCGACGAGGACGGTGCCCAGATCGCCCACGAGGCCCTGCTGACCTGCTGGCCCCGCCTGGCCGACTGGCTGGAGGAGGACCGGGATCGGCTGCGCCACCACCGGCGCCTGACCGAGGCCGCGCACGCCTGGCTGGAGGCCCACCGCGACCCCGGCGCCCTGTACCGGGGCACCCGTCTCGACCGGGCGGAGGAGCTGTTCGCCCAGGACAGCGCGCTCACCGCGGTCGAGCGCGGATTCCTCACGGCGGCCCTGGAGGCCCGCGACGCGGAACGCCGTACGGCCGCCAGAGCCGCCCGCCGCTCCCGGATCCTGCTGGGCTCGCTGGCGTCGGTCCTCGTCGTGGCCCTGGTGTCCGGCCTGGTCGCCTGGACGCAGGCCCGCGCAGGCGACCGGCAGCGCACCGACACCGCCGCCCGCCGCGTGGCCGACGTCGCCGACTCACTTCGTACGACCGACCCACGCACCGCGATGCTGCTCGGCGCCGCTGCCTGGGACATCTCCCCACTGCCCGAGTCCCGCCGCGCCCTGCTCGGCGCCCTCGCCCAGCCCGAGCTCGACGCCTTCACCGGACCCCTGCCGACCGATCGGGCCTCCGGCTTCCTGACCGACTCCGGCCGGACTCTGCTCGGGGCGGACGGCCGGGCCTGGCGGACCTGGGACGTCGCCACACACCGACGTACCGGTTCCGGCCCGTTGCCGTCCGGGGCGAAAGTCCTGGCTGTCGGCCCCGACGCCAAGGTGCTCGCCCTCTCCACGAGCCAGGGTGTCAGGCTGTGGGACACCCGGCGCGGACGCTGGACCGGCTTCTCCCGGCCTTTGCCCGGCGACAGCACAGGCATCGCCTTCGGTGCCGGCGGCCACAGCTACGTGACGAAGGACTGGAATGGCGACACGTCCGGCCGCGCGAGGGACCTGGACCTGGTGCGGGGCGGAGGGATCCGAGCCCTCGCCTTCACCGCCGACGGCTCCAGGCTGGCCGCGGGCGACTACACCGGCCGCGTCGCCCTGTGGGACGGCGACCTGCGCCGACGTGCCGGCATCCTGCGCGACGTCTTCCCGGACTCGCGCACCGACACCCCCGAGGCCGTCAGCGTCCTCGCCCTCAGTCCCGACGGCCGCACCCTTGCCGTCGGCGGCGATGCCGGGACGCTCCAGTTGTGGGACACGACGACCCAGCAGCCCCTCGGGGTACCCCTGCCGACCCAGGGGGAGGCGATCGGGTCGCTCGCCTTCAGCGCCGACAGCCGCACGCTGTACACGAGCAGCGCCCACGCTCCCCTCCGCCGCTACGACATCGACCCCGCCCAGGCGATCCGGAGCGTGTGCGCCCGAGCGGGAACATCGCTGACCCGAGCCCAGTGGCAGACGTACGCGCCGGATACGGAGTACCGGAAAGTGTGCGGGCACCGTCCATGACCGAGCAGGCCGGACATCCGGTGTCCCGCTTCCTTCGCCTGTCGGCCTCATGTTAAGTTACGACTAGTAACTTACCTATCGTAACTTATGGAGTCTGTGAGATGGCGAAGAGCAACAGGGTTCTCGTGGTGGGTGGATACGGCACAGTGGGGATGCTCATCAGCGATCTGATCGCCCGCAGGCATCCGGACGTGGATGTCGTCGTCGGAGGCCGACGCTTCGTCACAGCGGAGGCGGCGGCACGGCTCCATGGTCTCGCGGGTGCGCTGCGGATCGATGTCACCGACGATGACCCACTCGCCGACGTCGACCCGCTGCCGGCCGCGGTCGTGGTGGCCGTCAATGATCACAACGACCGCCTGCTGCACTCCGCCGCCCGGCGGGGCATCCCTCTCGTCGACATCGCCCGCTGGCTGGCGCGCATCGAGGACGCGCATCGGACACTGGCACAGGAGCGGGTGACGGCTCCGGTCGTCCTCGCCTCGGGCTGGATGGCGAGCGCGGCCGCGGTGACCGCAGCGGCGCACGGAGGGGGCGTGCCGGCCGATCATGTCGACATCGACATCCTGCTGAGCCTTAAGGACAAGACCGGCCCTGACTCTGCGACCGGCTTCGTCGACGTGCACCTGCCGTTCGAGCTCTGGGAGCGCGGCGAGGCACGCACCGTGCGAGGCATGTCGGAACCTCGTCCGGTGACGTTCAGTAACGGACAGACCCGTTCCTGCAGCCTCTTCAGTAGCCCTGAGCAGGCAACACTGGTCACCACGGGTCACGCGCGAGGAGTGTCGGTGCGTATGGCCTTCGACAACCGTCCCACCAACGCGGCGTTCACCGCGCTGGTGAACTCCGGTCTGTGGGCGAGGCTTTCAAAAGAGCGCAGGTTCGGGATCCTGCACAGCCCGGGAGAGAAGGACGGCGCCCCGCACGAGTTCGTCGTCACCATCAAGAACGGCCCGGACACCCGCAGAATCCTGGTGAAGGACCCCGAAGGGCAAGCCCATCTCACGGCAGCCGGCGCGGTGACGCAGTTGGAACGTGTGCTGGGGCTGAACGGTCGCGACCAGCCCAATCCGGGAATCTCCTTCCCCGAGGATGCGAAGGACGTCATGGCCGATGTCGCCGCCATGGAGTCGATGGGCGTGCGGTTCACGGAACTCTCCCGAAGCCAAGCCGGTTCAGCCGCTCCGGCCCGGACGGCATAGGGGGCAAGACACGTGCCGGTTTCCCGTTGTGCCCTAAGCTACGGTCTGTAAGTTACGAACGGTAATAACGCTGGGGTCCGGAGCGAGAGGGGCGTACATGGGAGGGGCCGGCTCGGAGAGTCCGGTGAAGCGGCGGCGGGTGTCGGCCGCGACACGGAAGGAGTTGTTGCTGGAGACCGCGCTGCGTACGGCGCGGGAGGAGGGGGCTGGTTCCCTGACACTGGCCCGGCTCGCGGATGCCTGCGGTGTCAGCAAGCCCATCGCCTACCAGCACTTCGGCTCCCTCGCCGGGCTGCTGGCCGCCATGTTCCAGCGTGTGGGTGCCGAGTACGAGGAAACCGTCATGGAGGTGATGGCCGCCTACCGGGAAACCGGGACCGCGGCCGACAGCGCGCTCCGGGCACTGTGCGATGCCTACATCGCGTGCACGCTGGAGAACGGCGCCCTCCACGCAGACATCGGCGCCGCTCTCGTCGCCGCGGGCGAGCGCCCCGGCGCCGTGTTCGCCGACGACGCCGAACGTTACTGCCCCCTTGTGGCCGAGCTGGTCGGGCTCGACCAGCGCACCGCGTACGCCCTGACCACGGCCTTCCTGGGAGCCGCGGACCGCCTGTGCGAAGCGGTCATCGCCGGGCGCCTGCGCCAGGACGAGGCCGTGGAGGTGCTGGTGCGGCTCTTTCCGGCAACGGTGTGAGGAGAACTCCGTATGGAAGCGGTCCTGATCGACCCCACCAAGGAGGGTGCCGAGAAGCTCTGCCTCGGTACAGTCCCCACCCCGCGGCCCGCCGACGGCGAGGTGCTCGTCGAGGTCAGGGCCGTCGCCCTGAGCGCTTGGGAGAAGGGGTTCGTCCAGAACGACGACCCGCGTTCACTGACCCGCAGGACCAGACGGAGAGCGGTCAACCTGGGCCTGGAGTTCTCCGGTGTCGTCCGCTCCGACGGCCGACGCTTCACACGGGGGCAGCGGGTCATGGGCGGCCCTCATCTGACGAAGGGTGAGAAGGCCCTGGCCCAGTACGTGGCTGCCCCTGAGGAGTACCTCGCCGAACTCCCCGACACCCTCGACTTCACCCCGGCCGCCGCGCTGCCCATCGGCGCGGAGACTGCCCTGACCGGCCTGGACAAGGCCGCACCGCGCCCCGGGGACAGCGTCCTCGTCGTTGGTGCGAGTGGCGGCGTGGGCGTGTACGCCGTGCAGATCGCAGCCGCCCTTGGCGCCGACGTCACCGCGATCGGCGGCCGGAACTCCGCACCGCGTCTGAAGGAACTCGGCGCGAGGACCGTCCACTCCTACCGCGACACGACCTTCGAGGACCTGACCGGCACCTATGACGTCGTCTTCGACCTCTCGGGGAGGCTGCATTTCAGCCAGGTGGGGAAGAAGCTGACCCGGACGGGAACCTTCGTCAACGTCAATCCGCACAAGGACCTCGCGGGCATGGCAGCAGCCCTGTTCAGCAGGAGAAAGGCACCGCTCGTCTACGTCCCGCACTCCTCCACCACGGCGCAGACCCGCATCCTGGAGATGGTCACCCGCGGTGCGATCACGCCCGTCGTGGAAGCGGCCCACGACATCGCCCACCTCCGCACGGCCTTCACCGACCTGACCCGGAACGAGCGACTCGGCAAGATCATCGTCACTTGGCCGCCGGACTGACGACCATATGCCCATGGCGCGCCGCCGACCGCCACGAAGGAATGACGAACCCGGCCGATCGACCACTCGACGCCCTGCTGCGGGCCGCACGCCCCTGACGGCCTCGCGGGGACGGCCGCTTCCCCGCTCAGCGGCCGGGATGGGGGCCCAGACGGCCCGGGGTCGGGGCGCCCCTGACCTCGCCGATGTAGACCGTCATCTGCTGGCGGAGGCGCTCGGCGGCGGCCCGGTCCCGCATGAAGGCGGGGAAGGCATCGACGTTGGCGTTCTTGTACTGCCAGGCCCTCTTCAGGCCGGCGGGCGGGGCGACATCGGTGCGTACCGACCACCCGTCGCTGGTCTGCCGCTCCTTGGACAGCTGCCAGTTGAGGAAGAGCTTGGCGGCGGCCGGGTGCTTCGCCTCCTTGAGGATCGCCTCGCGCTGTCCCCAGGCCACGAACGGGTCGTTGGTGTCGGGGAGCATGCCGACGGTCTCGGCGGCGGGGTCCTTGCCGGCGTCCGGGGCGACCCAGCCTCCGAGACCGATGGCCTTCTTCCCGGTGGTCATCTGGTTGCCCGCGGAGTCGGAGCCGCGCAGGAACTCGGTGTTCTTCGCCATGCCAGCCAGCCAGTTCCACCCGAACCGCTGCACGTACTGGCTGTACAGGAACAGCGTGGCGTCGTCGTCGTTCGGATACGCCGAGGCGATCTTGCCCTTCCACCTGGCATCCGCGAACTCCTTGACGCTGCGGGGCGCGTTCTTGCCGACCAGGTCCTTGTTGTAGGCGGCGCCGAAGGCCAGGACATCCGTGGCGACCCAGGCGCCCTCCTTGTCCTTGAACCTGTCGTAGACCTTGCCGAAGCCAGCTGGCTTGTACGCCAGCAGCGCTCCCTCCTTCTTCCATCGCGGGAAGTCCTGCAGGGTCTGGAGCTGGACCACGTCCGGCACCAGCGTGCCCGTGGCCAGCTGGTTGTCTATGCGCGCGTCGTGGTACTTGCTGTAGTCGACGACCATCTCGACCTTGATGCCAGGGAAACGCTTCTCGAACGCCTCCTTGGTCTCGTCCTGCTGGTCCTTCCAGTCGCCGCCGGCGTAGACGACCAGCTTGCCGCCCTCCGCCTTCGCCTCCGCGTACAGCTGCTCAAGCGACCTGGTCTCCTCACTCCCGGTCCCGGTCCCGGTCCCGGTCCCGGTCCCGGTCCCGGCGCCGGAGTCGGCGGCTGCCCCGAGGGTCAGTCCTACGGCGGCCACGCTCGTGGCGACTCCGGCCGCCACGAGGGTTCTGGAGAGGCAAAGCGGTCGCGGGTTCTGCTTCTGCAACGGGTTGAACGGCATAGAAAAGGGATCTCCTTCACGGGATGGCAGCTACGGGTTCGGGTTCGGCCGGTGTTGTCGCTCAGCGGACCAGTTCGGCCGGCTTGGTGGCCTTGCCGAGGAGCCACTCCAGGGGGCCGCGGCGGAAGTAGCGCGACCAGAGGGTGGCGAACACGGTCACGGCCGCGATGAATCCCAGCAGGACGTGCAGGGGGGAGCCCGGCAGTTCCTCGATGCCGAGGAGGCGGATGCCGACGATGTGGAAGACGTAGGCGGTCAGGGACATCGTGCCGACCGCGATGACCGGGCGGGCGAGGCGGTGGAAGCGGGGGAAGGCGTCCACGGCGGCGAGGCAGCCGGCCAGGACCGCGATCGCGACGCCGGTGTTGCCCAGTATGGAGAGGGTCGTCTCACTGTGCGGCGAGGCGACCAGCAGGCCCGCCGGGGTGGTGCCGTCGGGGTAGCCCCAGGTGTCGGACCACCAGGCGGACGACGCCGAGCCGCCCACGCCTTCGCCCCAGCTGTCGGCGCTCAGCTTCGACAGCGCACCCGGGACCAGGTGCAGGGCCAGCCAGGAGCCGCCGTAGCCGATCACGGCGAGGGCGAGACCGGTGACGGCCAGGCGTATCCGTACGGCGGTGGCGGCCAGGTCGAGCCGGGCCACCGCCATGCCGGCGATGACGAAGGGAATCCAGGTCAGGGCCGGGTAGCTGCCGGTGAACAGGAGCGAGACGATGCCGTCCGCGTCCGCGGGCCACGCCCAGACGCCCTCGGCGCCCTCTGCGGGGAGCGCGTGCTGGACGACGTACAGGATCTGCGGCAGCACCAGCGCACCGGCCCCGGCGATGACCGCCAGCGGGACCGCGCTCAGCCGGTACAGCGGCAGCACGAGCAGGAAGTACAGGCCGTAGAAGGCGAGGATCACCTCGACCGGGGTGCCGGTCGAGGTCAGCCAGGTGCCCAGCACCAGCAGGACGAGCGCCCGGATCACCACCTTGGCGACCGCCTGCCGGCCCGCCCGGCCCGTCTTCGGGGTACGGCGGCCGGTGATCAGCATGATCGAGAATCCGGCCAGGAAGGCGAAGAGCGCGGAGGCGCGGCCGTGCGCCAGTTCCATGAGGTGCCCGATGACACCGCCCCGGGCGGGGTCGGGGCCGACGTGGGCCGCGTACATGCCGAACACCGCGAGCCCTCGGGCGAGGTCCACGCCGATCAGGCGTCCGACGGGGAGTCGGACTGCCTCGGGGACTCGGACCGCCTCGGGGGCGCGGGCCGGCGCCGTGAGTGCCGTGCCGTCTGCGTTCTGGGTCATGTTTCCAGGCTGGAGAGCGGACCGGGCCCGGAGTATCCGACGACTGTCCAGTGCCACCCCGCCACCCGTCGGGAACCCACCCCCCGAG
>NZ_VJZE01000107.1 GCF_009377205.1 Streptomyces phyllanthi | reverse complement strand
CAGGCGGTCCTGTTCCGCGGCCAGCTCACGGATCGCCACGGCGCGGGCGTCGCGCTGTTCGCCCAGCTCCGCCAGCCAGGGGTCGACGGCCGAGCGGGCGGTGTCGGCCACCTCGTCGGGGGCGTGGGCGGGCAGCGGGCCCTCCGCCGGGTCGTGGGCGGTCAGGGCGCGTACGGCGTCGAGGGACACGCCGGTCAGTCTCTGCAGCCGCTCGGTCCAGGCCCGTACGGCCTCGGCGTACGCCTCCCCTTCCCGCGCCGTCTCCTCACGCCGGCGTCCGGCCCGCGCGCGTGCCTCCTCCGTCTGTTCCTCCAGGCGCTCCCGGGCGGCGTCGGTCTCGTGCGCCTCACGCCGGGCTCTTCGAGCCCTCTCCATGAGCCCGGCCAGTTCGGTCACGGCTCGGGCGCGGTTCCTGATCACCGGCCCCGCCGCGTCCAGTTGGGTGTCCCAGACGTCCAGGGCGCCGGCGCAGGCGTCCGTGTCGACGGCCAGTACCTCGCTGTGGCGTACGAGGTGGAAGTCGCCCTCCGGGGCCGTCAGTTCGGCCACCGCCGCGGCCGCGACCGGGAGGGCGGGGGCGGGCGCGGGCTCTCCCAGATGCACGGGGTCGAGCCCGGACCGCTCCGCCTCGCGCAGCAACTCGCCGTGCGCCGTGCCGAGTTCGACCAGCTCCTCGCCCAGCCTTCCGGCCTCGCCGGTGAGCCGCCGTCCCGCCTCCTCCTGGCTGCTGTGGGCCTGGCGAAGGGCTTTGAAGGCGGTCGCCGCCGCGCTGTGCAGCGCGGTCACGGTGGCGCGTTTCTCCGCCAGCTCCTTCAGGCCGCGGTAGGCGGCGCTGTCGTGCAGGGCGGCGAGGTCCGTCTCGGCCGCCTCCGACTCCGCCCTGAGGATCTCCAGGCGCGCGGCGATCTCGTCCTCGCGCGTACGGAGCTCCGAGGCCCTCTTCGCCGCCTCGCCGGCCGCACGCCGGTGCTCCGCCAGCCGTTCCAGCTCGCCGCTCACCTGGTCCGTCCGGCGGCGCAGCGCCCCGTGCAGGTAGCCGCGGTAACCGGTGAGGAAGGTCCGCAGTGCCTCGTCGGTCCGCTCCAGTCGCCCGAGGTCGGTCCGTACGGCGTCCAGGTCGTCGAGGTTGCGGGCCACCTTCTCCACGATCTCGTCGTCGAGCGCGGGCAGTGTCTCCGCGAGGACGGAGACCAGGCCGCCGGAGTCGATACGGTCGCCGATGGTGGGCCGGCGCAGACGGTGCAGCAGGTGGAGCAGGTTGCGGTAGCGCGCCGGGTCGGTGAGCCCGAACAGGTGGCGGGCCACCCGGGCCCGGTGCTCCACGGCGCGGTCGGTGACGTGCTCCGCGCCGACGAGCGACTTGAGCTGGTCAACGGGGAGCGGCTGGCCGGCGGGGGCCAGGTGCAGCTCCTGGCCCACCCGCAGCGGGGTGACGAAGAAGAACGGCTTGGCCGTCCTGGTCGACTGGGAGGCACGGATGGCCGCGCCGAGGGTGAGGTGGTGGTCCTGCCCCTCCTCGTCGGTCCGCGCGAACTCCACCCACAGGTAGCCCAGCCGGTTGGTCTGCTGGAAGCCGTCGAGCATCAGCCAGAGGAGCGTGGTCCGGCCCGTCCCGGTGGCGTCCAGGGCACGGGCGTCCCCGTCGAGGAGGTACGGCAGCAGCATCTCCAGGGCCTTGGACTTGCCCGCGCCGTTCTTGCCGCGCAGCAGCAGGCGGCCGTCGCCGAAGGAGAACTCCTGCTCGTCGTACTGCCAGACGTTCCGGATGCCGGCGCGGTGGAGGCGGTAGCGGTGCGGGGACGGGGGGCGATTCACCGGGGCGGCTCCTGGTCGAGCTGTGGGGGTTGGTCGGGCTGTGGGGGTTGGTCGGGCTGTGTTGACTGGCCGGGCTGTGGGGGCTGGTCGAGCTGTGAGGGCTGGTCTGGCTGTGTTGACTGGCCGGGCTGTGGTGGCACGTCTGGCCGTGCGGACTGACCGGGCTGTGGTGGCACGTCTGGCCGTGCGGACTGACCGGACTGTGCCTGCACGCCTGGCCGCGGGGACTGACCGGTACGGGACGTGACGGCCACTGTGGTGGCGAACCGCGCCGCAGCGGCGAGCAGCACCCAACCGCCCCCCGCGCGGTCCTGGCCGCGGGCGCCGGAGACATCGGTGACCGACCGGCCGTCCGGCGCGGCGTCCTCGTACCCCTCGGGCAGACCGTGCCCGTCGGCGCGCACCGGCCCGGCGGGCGCCACCAGTCGCATACGGACCAGCAGGTCGAGGACCGCGGCGAGCAGCCCGTCCCGGTCCTCCACCAACCCGCGCCGCCAGTTGCCGCGTCGGCCGTACTCCTCTACCAGCTCGTCGAGCAGCTCCGGCAGCAGCCCGTCCGGTACGGGTACACCGACGACGAGCCGTCCGCCGACGGCGGGATGACCCGGATCCTCCGGTCGCAACCGCTCGACCAGCCGCTCCACCAGCAGCAGCGCGGCCTGGGCGACCGTGCCGGTGCCGGGCAGGTGGAGGTCGGTGAGTTCGTCGTCCGGGTCGACGAGCGCGATGCCCTCGGCACGGATCTCGGCCTCCAGGCCCAGCAGTTCGGAGAAGGCCTGGGACTCGCGCCGCTGCCGGGTCCTGAGCCATTCGCGCTCGGCACCGGTGAGGTCGTCGAGGTGGACGACGGGGGTCTCGACGAGCCGCCTGCGAACGTACGTACGCGGGCCGCCGAACCCAGGGTCGGCGGCCCTGCGGACAAGATCCGCCCCGTCGCGGCTCTGCGCCAGCGGCCCCGCGACGACCGCGCGGGCGATCTCACGGTCCACGGTCAGCAGGGCCTCGCCGCCCCGCTCCTCGGCGACGGCCGAGACATGGCCCTCGGTCTCCGCCAGAACACCCCAGTCGACGAGCTGCCGCAGCGCGGCGGCGAGCGTACGCCGCTCCGCCTGCCGCCCGGTGTCGCCGGCCTCGATCCCCGCGTCCACGGCCGCGGCCCTCAGATCGGCGACGAGCTGGGAGAGCAGAAGCTGCTCCGGAGCGGTGACGAGAACGGACAGCGCGAGGGCCAGGTAGGCGTATGTCCGTGGCGTGAAAGGCGTACCGGTGGACGGCCGCTCCAGCCGATGCCCCGAGCCGGGCCCGAGTCCCGCCTTGAACAAACGGGCGTACGACGCCTCGACGACGAGCCGATAGCCGAACACCTGCTGGAACCGCTGGGCGAGCCAGTCGGCATGCCGCCGGACCAGCGGGAAGGTGTCGCTGTACGGACCGTCGCTGGTGACCAGCGGATGGGCGAGCAGCAGGCGGGCGGCGGTACGGCGCTCGGCGGCGAGGGCCACGTCGTGCGCGGAGGGCAGGGCCATCACGCGCTCGCCTCCTCGACGGCGGCGGCTCCGCCGGCGCCCATGCTCTCGACGACGAGGGTGAGATCGTCCGCGGTGAGGTCACCGTCCACGGAGCGCAGGAGGGTGTGCCGACCGGGAGTCCGCCACGCGGTGAGCCGGATACCCAGGTCGGCGTCGCCGGCATGAGCCCCGTCGAGCAGAAAGCCACCAGCTCCGTTGTCACCGTCACCCTTGTGCAGTTGGGCGTTGCCGAGGGCGGCGGTGAGGAGCTCCAGCAACAACCGCATGGCGGCGGACCCCAGCCTGACCTGGTCGAACCGCCCGGAGGCACTGCGCAGCTCGGCGGCCGCGGCCAGCCGGGCTTCGGCCTGCTCGCGCGCCTGCTCCATCAGCCGGCGCTTCTGCTCGCCGTGGTCCTCCACCGCCGCGGCCCGCCCGCGCGGGGCCCGGCTGCCGCGCTCGCGCAAGGCCACGGGCACGTCCACGACGGGCCCGTTCCACCAGCTCACATACGCCGGTACCGACTGATCGGGATCGGGCGCGACCCCGAGATGCCGCGCCCCGTACAACCCGAACGCGGCAACCGCGATGTCATGGGCCTCTTCAGTCTCCGCGGCGTCGAACCAGGCGGCGAGCCGGAGCAGGTCCTTACGGCGGGACATCTCCCCGGACGCGGACCGGAGCATGCGCTTGGCGTTGGCGAGCAGCGACTGCAGGGCCCGCAGGGTGGCGTCCCGCAACTGGTCCACCTGACTCCCCTGCCCGTCACTGTCGGCGAACCAGTCCCGCAGCCCCTCCCAGTCGGCAAGATCCCGCCCCCGGCTGCGCTGCACCCGAGTCTCGGGCAGCACACCGGAAAGTCCTCCCAGCGTTCCGAGTCCGACCACGTGCTCGTCGATACGGCTCAGCAGAGCGGGCAGATGAGGCCAGATGGCCCCCAGATGCACGGCGATGCGCGGCGCCCGGAAGGACACGTCCTCGGTGATCGCCTCCACGTAGTCGAGCAACAGCTCCTTGAACCCCTGGTACTCGGCGCCGTCGAGGTCGTAGCGGGCGAGCACCTGCCCCAGGTAGGCGTAGAAATCCCGCACGGACTCGGCGAACTCGCCGAACTGCACGAAGAGCGTGCTGACCCTCTCCAGCGCCTGCTGAGGATCGGCGCCGCCCGGCACGGCGACCATGCCGGCGATCTCGCTGAGCCCCCGCTCGACAAGCGTGAGCAGCTCACTACTGACCTCCCGCGCGGCATCGGCTCCGGCCAGCACCTCATCGGCGTCCCGCTGCACGCGCTCACCGAGCTTGGACAGCTGATACCGGGACCGGGACCGCTGATACTCGGCGATGCTGGTCGCCCTGACGGTGTGCGTACTGCGCAGCAGATTCCCCCACCGCACGAGCTGCTCCAGCCGGGCGGTGAGCGTCTCGGCGTCGAGCGCCGCTCCCGGGCCCCCGACCTGGGCCAGCTTGCCGGACACATCGGGTACGGCGAGATCGGCGAGCAGGGTCCCGCAGAACACCCGCATCACCGCGACGTACTCCAGCCGCTCGGGCGCGCTGAGATAGGCGTATGCGCTGAGCCGCTGCCAGGCCTCGTCGGTGCGGGTGCCCTGACCAGGCAGGTTCTCGTGCCGGTCGGGCAGATCGTGGTGCCGGTCGGGCATTTCTTGGTGCAGGTCGTCCCCCTCCATAACGCTGAGCGTACGGACCGCGACTGACATCCCGCGAGGAGGCCGGGAAAAACCGTCCGCCGCGCCGGAAAGGAAGACTGGTCGGGCCGTACGCCGAGTGCCTGCGGCTCCAAGTCGCCGCCCTCGCGGTCGTAAGCGACGTGCCCTGCGGTCCCGAGTCGAACCGCAGGGCACGATCAAGCAGGGCGACTCAGCCGAGTTCTTCGGCAGCGAACCCGACGAAGGCGGTCCATGCATCCGAACCGACCGCCAGGCCTGGGCGGTCCGTGTCCTTCGTGTCCCGCACGTGCACGGTGTGGAGGCAGGTGGCTACCTCCAGGCACTCACCACCGGCTCCGCCGCTGTAAGTGCTCTTGAACCAGTTCAGCCGGTCCGAGCTGTTGGCGGTCTTATCGACGCTCATGGTTCTCCCAGCGACTTCTCGATGAAAGCCAAGGACTCACGCGGAGTGAGAGCTTGCGCTCGGATGATTCCATAACGGGACACGATGCCGCGAACCTCTGTTCGCTCGCTCACGATTGTGCTCCGCCCCTGGGCTTCCAGGTAGGCCACCTGGTCTCCGCCGTCTCGATGCAGGACGATGAACGGCCCATCGACGCCGGCATTGTCCTCTCTGTCCAGCGGCATGATCTGAATCTCCACATTTCGGTAGGCGCCGACGAGCAGCAGTTGCTCCAGTTGCCCACGCATGACTGCACGACCACCCAAGGGACGCCGTAGGACAGACTCATCGATGACGAAGCTCAGCAAGGGAGGTGGCTTGCGGTTGAAAACCTGCTGTCTGGCCAGTCGTGCCGCAATGCGCTGTTGGACCGTCTCTTCATCCAACAGGGGACGCCACATCTCGAATACAGCCCGCATGTACTCCTGGGTCTGCAGAAGACCGGGGATGGCATGGGTTCCGTAGACCCACAGCTCAACCGCCTCCGCCTCCAACCGCGCCGCATCCCGAAAGAACGCCGGATACTGCGCCTGCGCGACCTCCTCCTTCAGCTCCTGGAGGACCCCACCCGCGTCCAGCGCCTCGTCCGCCGCGTCGATGAACTTCGGCGGCGGCACCCGCCGCCCCTGCTCGAACGCCGCAATGGTCGCGGGCGAGTACCCCATCCGCCCGCCGTACGCAGCACGGTCGATTCCCGCCCGGAGCCGGAACCGCTTGTGCTGCCGCCCGAACACCCGCAGGATGCCCGTCCCCGGCTCCGGCTGCGCCCCCGACTCCACACCCGCGCCGTCCCCACCGGTCGCACCTGCCTCCCTGGCCGCCCTCACCATCTCCGGACCCGACACCCCGGCCCCTGCGGCCTCACCATCCGGTCGTAGCAGTTCACCCATCGCTCCCTGCCCACCTCCACCCGTCACCCGTCAACCCGCCAACTCACGGTCCGCACCGCCCGACACGCCGCACCACGCCCACAGACACCGACAACACGCCTACCACGCCTCGCTGTCGGGGCGTCACTCACTGTCGACGCTAGGAGAAGGTCGGCCATCGAACCGGCGAACCCGCGAAGTTCCCTGCAAGGTGTGTACTCGTTCGTCCCGCGTCCACCCGTTCCCACACGCTCAGAGCACAGTGGCCAAGCCCCAACCGCAGCCAGATGACGCCCTGTTGTCGTCCACTCACCCGCGATAACCTGCACAGGTCCTGTGCGGGACGACCAGCAACAGCCCGCACAACCAGCGACAGAAATAAGGACACGAGGGGGACCGTGGAGCGGCGGGGCAACGACGTGCGGGGGCACTACGACGGGCTGGCGGCCGAGTACGACGAGCACTGGGTCTACGGTCCGGACTACATTCCCTGGATGTCCGGCCGGATCACCGAGGCACTGCGGCTCAGCCCCGCGGACCGGATCGCCGACATCGGCTCCGGAACGGGCCTGTTCGCAAGGGAAGTGGCCCGGCAACTCCAGCCCCGCCAGCCGATCCTGTGCGTCGACCCTTCGGAAGCGATGCTGCGCCAGCTAGGCACGCCGCCTCCCCCTGCCCTGACACCGATCGTCGCGTCCGCCGAGGACATCGCCGAAGGTCGCGCCGACCTGCCGTACGAACGACTCGACGCGATGTGGCTCAAGGAGTCGGTGCACCACGTCGCCGACCAGGCACGCACCCTGGGCGGTCTGGCCGACCGGCTGGCTCCTGGGGGACGGCTCCTGGTGGTGATGCTCCCGGCCACCATCCAGTACCCGCTGTTCCAGGCGGCTCTCAACCGTTTCGAGGAGTTGCAGCCGGACCCGGCTGGCATCGAGGGTCACCTGCGCGCCGCCGGGCTGGAAGCCGGCCTCACGCACGTCGAGCATGAGCTGCGTATCGACCGGGAGAAGTACTTCGGCATGGTCCGTGCCCGTTACATGTCGCTGTTGTCCACGTTCAGCGACGGCGAAATCGAGAAGGGCATCGAGGAGATGCGGGCCGCGCACCCGGAGCCCGTCCTGGTCTTTCCCGATCGGTTCGCGTTCGTCCTCGGCAAGCGCCACGGGGAGGGCGTGTGAGCGCGGTGGTCGACGAACGGCTTCGGCGCCTGCGTAGTGAACTCGACGACCACTCGCGGATCGCCGACCGGTTAGGGCTCGACCTGGAGCGGCCACTGCGGTCGCTCGACGACGGTTATCCGGAGAACGCGGTCGCCCTGGTCGGGAAGCTGACCGAAAAGCTCCTGAAGGAGCTGTGGCGTCACCACGGCATTGAGGGTGACCCTTCGACGAAGGCTTTGAACGACCTGGTCAAGCGCTGCCGTCCCCACATCCGCAGCAGTACGGTCCTCGACGCGCTGGAGGACATCCGGCGGCTGCGCAACCGGTCCACGCACGACGGGTACGACATCAGCGACGAGGACGGGCTGCTTGCGGTCCGCAGGTTGGTCGACGTGCTGGTCTGGTTCACCGACACCGGGAGCGCGGCGCTACTCGGCGGTGAGCCCGACATGGCACCGGATGTAGCGCTTCGCTGCGAGTTCCTTGCCGGGCTGTACGTCACGCTGGGCTACCGGCAGGCAAAGCGCTTCGTCCTCAGCCCGGACACGGTGTACCAGCTGTTCTGCCGCGAGTCGGGAATGCGGCTGGAATACGTGGAGCTGATGCTCTCCCGGGACGCCGATGACCTGAGCACCGTTCTTGCTTCCAGCGGGGGTGAGTTGCTGCGCACCCGGCTGCCCAAGCTGACCCGGTTCGTTGTCCTGGAGGACGAGAGCGGCGGCGGTGCGGCCCCCAAAGCCCTCCATCAGCTTCTGGGCCAGGACTTCCGGATCGTGCGGTACGACGGCTTCGTCGACGCCATCGTCAACCTTGATACCCACCTCGCGCCTCTCACCGGTGCGGTGGACCCCGTCGAGCCCCGGGCCGCTGTCGCCGCGGCGACGTTGACCACCGACCCACGCACCGGCGAGGCACAGGTAATGCGGTCCGGCGACGCGGCGACGCTGCTCGCACACCTCGCACGCGGCAGCGCGAACGTACTGGTCACAGGCCGCCCCGGAAGCGGAAAGAGCACGCTCCTGCGCGCGCTGGCGGCCGATGCGGAGACCCGCCGCTTCCGCTTCTACTTCGACCTCGGACTCAAGCCGAAGGGCGAGCCTTTCCCGGAGTACGCGGCTCGTCTCCTCGCCCCGGCCATGCCGTCGGTGGACCGCTCCCGCGTCTACGACCTCTTCCTCTACCTGATCCGGTCCGGAACCGCACTGTGCGTGCTCGATGCCGTCGATGAGGGGGTCGAGGAGTCGAGCCCCGCCGGATTCGTGCGGCTCTTCACCGATCTCGCGGCCGTTCTGTCCGCCGAGTCGGCAGTGGTCATGAGTTCACGGGTGTCCTTCCTCACGGACTCCCCCCAAGTGCGCCAGCTGCTGGACAGCGGCGCGGGCCGCTCCGAGCAGCTGGTCGAGCAGATGTATACCAACGGTCTCGATCCGGCTCGTGTCCCGCACTTCCACGTCGTACGCCTCGCCGAGCCGGAGGCGACTCCTCTGGAGAGGCACCTCACCACCGAACTGCAGCTCCCGTCGGGGCAGTCCCTGGCGGACATTCTTGGCGCGCACGTGACGCGGACACTGGGCGAACGTGGGCAGCCGGACCTGGAGCGAAGGCTGCCGTCAGTGTTCGGACGGGCGTTTCTCACCGACCGTAAAGTCTTCTCACTCATCGACCTGGTCCGGCAGCTGGGTGCCAACGCCTTCATGGATGGACGCCTCGATCTCGACGCCTGTGTCCTCGCGCCACTGCTGCGCCCCGCCGGCCCCGATCACGTCGCCTTCGTTCACACGGCATATCAGGAACTGCTGGCCGCCCGGTACCTCGCCGCCCCCGAAAACCGGACCACCGCAGCGGACGTTCCCGGGGGTGCCTTCCTCACCGAGCAAGTGCGGGCCTTTCTTGCCGAGTTGCCGAACACTCCGGAAACCGACGACTGCCTGCTGCCCGCCGGGGCCTATCTTGTCGGCCCGGCCGAAAGGCTGCTGATCCGCCGCGTCCGGCGCCCGGTGCGCTTCGATCGTCATACTGTGACCGTCGCACGCTACCGCCGTTTCCTGAACGCACTGGAGGCGGACGGCACGTCGCGATGGGACCATCCGGAGCAGCCCGCCCACCTCACGCACCGCCCCATGACCGACCGGCTGCGGCACCCCGACTACTACGAGAATCCCCGCTACGACGCTCACCCGGCCGTTTGCATCACCTGGTGGAGCGCCCATGCCTTCGCCGCCTTCGAAGGCAAGCGTCTCCCGACCGCGCTCGAATGGGAGGCTGCCGCGCGCGGCGCCGGCGGGCGGCTGTTCCCTTGGGGCGACACAGCCGACCGCACACGCGTCAACTGCGCCGACTCATGGGTCGGCCGACCCGTCGTTACGTACCAGGCTTGGTACCGGGACTTCGCGGGCGACGCCGTACGCCGGGCCGGGGTGACACCCGTCGGGGAACGCCCCGGCAACCGCTCGCCGTTCGGCGTCCTCGACATGGTGGGCAACTGCTGGGAATGGACGTCCACCTCCCTGTCTGACCCTGGCGCGGCCGTCATCTGCGGCGGCAGCTACGACAACCCGATGCGCGCGGTGCAGGCCAGCAGCAAGGGCGTCTACCGGAAGCACGGTGGAAGCAACGCGGTCGGCTTCCGGTGCGTGCAGGACATCGACAGTGACAGTGGCACCAGCGGAGAAGAGGAGACGGCAGTATGAGCGGCGGCGGGCCGCGCCACGGAACCATCGTCGACACCAGGCCGACCGGCGGGGGGCTACGCGGTGTGCTCAGCTCCTACGTCGTCCAGGACGACGAGAACGAGCGGTACTACGGATTCGACTACCGGCAGATCGTGACCGAGGGATTCCGGACCATCCGCCCCGGCGAACGCGTCCGCTTCCACATCAGCGCCGAGAGCCCCGACCGGGCCGAGTTCGTCATCCGTCTCGACCAGCCCGACCCGGCCGAGTACTACCGGTGACCGCCGAAGTGCCGCCGCTCGACGAGACCACCGGGGCCCGCCAGGAGCTGACCGTCGTCCTGCCCGTGCGGCTGCTGCGCGTTCCCGACTGGCCTGAGGGGCCCTTCCCGTTCGAGCTGGGCAGCCGCCGCACCGACGCAGTGACCCGGTCCACGTACTTCGCCCCCGCCTCCGCACGTGCCCTGTACGGGACACCTGGTCGGCCCTGCCGCTGGCACCTGCCACAGGACGTCAAGAACGACGGGCTGCACCTGCTCGGTGTCGAACTGCTGCGCGCGGCTACGGCCCGCAATGCCGAACACGCGCTGGCGGTACTGCACTTCAGCGTGGAGAGACCGCTCCTGCCAGTGCTCCGGGCCCTGGCCGGCCGGCGTCCGAGCACGGCCGACGAGCCGCTCACCGGGCCCCTCGACCCGGCCGGGCTCCTCGCCAGGGTCGCCGACGTGCGTGTCACAAGCGCACCGTTCGCCATCGCCCGGCCCTACACCATCGCGTTCATGACCCCCTCGGAGCAGCACACCCCCGTGCTCCGCGACGGCCCGCAAGGAGCCCTGCCCGGTACCGCGGACCGCTGGCTGTGGCAGATCGCCTCACGCTCCACACCGGAGGACTTCCCCCTCCCCCCGGAGACCGCCGACGAGCAGCTCAAGGACGCCATAAGGATCTCGGCGGACTGGAGCGCCCTGGTGCTCCGGCAGGGGACGGCCTTCGTCGGCCACCGACCCGACACCGGCGCGGGTGACTTCTTCGAGTTCGGGGCCCTGCACTCCCGTACCGTCTATCTCGACGCCCTGCTACTCGGCTCTCTCCAGCGCGATCACATCGACGAGCTCACGGACGAACTGTCCGCGGTGTTCGACTCCTCACGGCTGGCACGCCGAGTCGCCGCCCTGGAGAGGAACATCGCCGTCTTCCGCAGCACCTACTGGCGACAACACCTCACCGCCCACGGCCCGGCGAACGATCTGCTGCTCGCCTTCCAGAACCAGCACCGGTTGTCGGCCCGCTTCAACGAGATCCTCGCCGAAGCGGCCGACTACAGCAGGCTCGTACAGACACAGGAGAGCCAGCAGATCAGCGGAGCCTTGGGCGTCCTCACCATCCTCGGCCTGCCGCTCGGCACCGCACTGAGCATCCTGCAAGTACTCGACGACGACTCGGTGACCCATCTCCTCATCGCGCTCGGCCTTTCGGTCGCCGCCACGGCAGCGGCCCTGACGACACGGTACGGACGCCTGGTCCTGTCGTCGCTGCGCGGCGGTGACGGGAAGGCGTAGCTCAGCAGTAGGCCACCATCCGCCCCCGTCCACCGGCCCCGAGGATCTCAGCTATCGCGGGACCGAGAAGGTGATGTGGACGGTCGGTGAATGGGACGACTTCCGCTATGCCTGCGCGGTGAATCCCACTGTTTGAGCGAGCGAGCCACGCCGCTGCTGGTCCGTCCGCACCAGTTCACCGCAGCGCGGCACACCCGAGCCGGGTCGTGTCCTTCTCGCGGTGTAGACGATCACGCTCCCTGACCGTGATCGGCTACACCACAACAAGGGCGCTGTCGCGAGTGTCGGATCCACGTGCAGGTCACCGCCGAGAAGACCCCGGGCATGGCGTACTCCCCACCGTGAGGAGACGTCGATGGCGTCGCCCCGTATGGCAGACCACCGATGAGTTTCCGCGCCCGCAGCCGTCTGCAGGTACGACATTCGGCATCCCGCCCAAGGGCGAGACAGGAGACGAGACATGAGCACCGAGCAGACCACCACGGCAGGCGGCTTCACCTACACGCTGACCCGAGCGCTGGACGCCCCCGCGGTGAAGGTGTGGCGGGCGTGGACGACGGCCGAGCAGTACGCCCAGTGGGCAGGCGCCGCCGCCGGCTCCGTCGAGATGGACGTACGGCCGGGCGGAGCGTGGAAGGCGACCATGGTCACCCCTGACGGCGGACAGTTCCCGCTGACCGGGTCCTACCTCGAGGTCGCCGAGAACAGCCGTCTGGTCGTCGGCATGGACGTACCCGGCAAGCCCGAGCCCGCGGTCATGACGATGGAGCTCGACGAGCAGGACGACCACCACACGCGGATCGTGCTCCGTCAGACCTGCGACACCGCCGAGGAACGCGACATGGCCGAGCAGGGCAGCACCATGCTCCTCAACAGCCTGGGCGCCTTCCTGTCCCCGAAGCCGGGGCACTGAACGATCTCCGAAGTCACCAGCAGGTCGTGCGTCACGGGGCAGGCCGGGGCCGGACCTGCCCCGGCCTGGGCCTGCCCCGGCCGGCCGGCTGCGCAGTTGCCCACCCGTCACCCCACGGATGCCCACTGTGCTGCCGGCTCCTACGGCGTCGGTGGACGATGCCCCGGCGACGGGTCGAGGGCCTCATGGTCCTCGCGGAGCCGGGTGGCGAGTTCGATCTTGGTGGACGCGGGCCTCCCCACGTTCCGGTATTTCGCCTTCACCCGTTCGAGGTGGGTCTTGGCGGTGCCGAGGGATGTGCTCGCTCGTCGAGTCGGAGGCCGCCGCCTGCCAGACGAATCCCGCGGTGACCAGGGCGACGGCTCCCGCCGCTGAGGCGATCTTGCGAGCCGTCGAGGGCTTCATGGCGATCCTCCCGGAGGGCTCAGCTCTGCGCGGTGCCGGGCCAGGGGCCGCGCCGTCAGCGTATCGGCGCGGACGGGGCGGGCGCCGCCCGTCGGGAACGGACTACGTTGCGCTGCCTTGGGCGTCGAACATCACCTTGACGCTGTCGCCGAAGTGAGGGCCGACGGCTTCCTGACCCGCCCACCGAGCGGCACCGGCTCCGGGGCCTCACGCACGCCGGCACCCGGGAGCGAGGACGACGCCGGGGGCGCGGAGCCCTGGCGACCGGCACGCACGTACTTCGGTTTGCGGGCTCCCCTTCCGGCCGCCGGGACGGAACGGGAGCCCGGAACCGGAACCCGCGACCGCCGACGACTCCGGCATGCCGGACAACGGCAGGGGCACGAGACGCCCACTTATATATAATGGATGTTGCCCTTGAATAAAGGAGTCCAACATGAGTGTGACGACGATCGACCTTGATGACGACGCCCTGGAGAAGGCCATGCGTGTCGCCGGTGGCGGCACCAAGAAGGACGTGGTCAATGCCGCCCTCCGCGAGTACGCCGAACGCCATGAGCGGGCCGCGCTCGTGGCCAGGTACTTCCGCGCAGCCCAGCAGTGGGATTACGAGGGCTGGCAGCGACGCCGCGCTGAGGACAAGCAGGGGAGCGCGTGATCCACTACCTGCTCGACTCCTCGGGCCTGTGGCGCCTTCTGCGCGAGGAGCATCTGAGGGATGCGTGGCTGGAGACCACCATCCTCCGGGCCATCGGGTCGTGCGCCGCCCAACGAGCCGAGTTCCGGCGCTCAGCGCGCAACACGGTCGAGTACGAGGCCATGGGGCAGATGTTCACCGACCTCTACCCTGATGTGCCGCTGCCGAAGCGGTTGTGGGACTGGGTCGACGCGGCCCAGTACGCTCTCGCCGAGAAGGGCGCCCTCGGCGCGGCCGGGCCGCTCGACCTGATGATCTGCGCGACCGCCGCGCACCACGGGCTGATCATCCTGCACGACGACGCCGATTTCGCCACCGTCGCGCGCTTCCTGCCCGACGTCAGCGAGCGGAACGTGCGTAACACCCCAGGTCTGTAACACCCCAGGTCTGTAACGCCCCGGCCGTCGCGGACCAGAGGCGAGTGGTGAGGCTCCGGGGCTCTTGCCTCACCGGTACCGTCCACCCCGTCACACGCTGTCCGACCTGCCGGTTCCTCCCTAGGATGCCCACGAGGTACCGGTAGCGCGGCCCGGCCGGCCGGTGCGGCAGTTCCTCCGTCTCCCCGTCCCAGGAACGGAGGAGGTTCCGCCGGATGTACGTCGCCAGCCCGTCGCGTACGTCGCGCAAGTCCCCGCGCGAAAGGTCCGCGGCACCCCGTTCAGCGGATGCAGCGGCACGCCGGGGGCGGCGAGCAGGCGGGAACAACGTCACCTCTCCGAAATCCGTACTAGAAATACAGAATTAAGGGCTCTATTTGGGTGTGGTGACGGCATGGAGATTCCCGAGGTCGTGACCGTCAGCGACGCGCGCGCGAGGCTGTCACGGATTCTGGCCGACCTGTCGGAGTCCGGCGCGGATGCCGACCCGGTCCTGATCGGCGCCCATCGCAAGCCCCAGGGCGTCCTCCTGTCCGTCGAGGCCTTCGAGGCGCTGAGCGGCCGCGCGGCACGACGTGCGGCCGTCGCTTCGGCCACCGGCTCCATCGAGGCCGAGGGGCTCCACGCCTCCGAGGCCTCCGATCGCGACACCGAGGCGTACGTAAAGGGCGACCTCGACGCGGACACCCTTGTCGCCCGCGCGATCGCCCGCCACCGACAGGCTTCGGAGCGGCGGGCCGGGTGAACGATCCGTACGCCATGCCCAACGGCGTGCGCAACAAGCTCGACATCACCGACCATCAGCTACACGCGGCAGCGGAGGCGGACATCGGCAGCTGCCGCCGGAACTGAACGAGACACTGGACGACCTGGAGAACGGCCTGGGGCCAACCCTCCGACAGGGCAGGAGGGAGAACAGCGGAGCCTGGAGAAGGACGCATTGGGCACCCTCCTTGAAACGTTCGGTACGGACCGCGATCCGCTCGAAGCGTGGCAGCAACCGCGGTTCCTGCGGGCCCTCGTCGACCACGACGTGCGTGGGGCCCATGGGTTCTCGGGCCCCACGCACCGACGGGCACGTCAGAGCGTGTCCGGACCGTCGTCCATCATGCGGCGGGCCTCGGCCAGAGCGGCGGTGTGCGTGAACCACTCCAGCACCGCGCAGATCTCCTCGCCGTGCCCGGAGAAGACCTCCAGCGGGAAGGACGGACGCAGGTCCAGTTTGGCCTCGGCCAGGTCGATGCCCTCGATGCCGTTCAGCCGGGTCATCAGCTCACGGCGCAGCGGCTCGTCGTCGAACGGGGGGCGCCGCTTCAAGTACTGGAAGACCACTTCGACGGTGCCCGCGACCGGGTAGATCCCCAGTGGCCAGAGCGCACGGGCGATATCGCGCGCGTCGCCGAACCGCACCATCGGGAAGCAACTGGTCTCGTCGGCTCGGCCGTAGGCAAGGTGGCCACCCTGCTGCTCCCAGAAACGCAGCGCGCCGAGGACGCCTTGCACGGTCTCATCGGTCTGGTTGTCGCGGAGTTGCGCTTCGAACCGGTCGGCCGCCGTCTGCTGTTCGCCTTCGGCGGGCGCGGACGGCGCGGTCTCATTCGCCGTGTCCTTGCCGAGCAGGGCCGCCAGGTCGGCGGTGGTCAGCCGGTGGGACCGACGGGCCCGTCCCGATTCGTCGAAGGGAACACCCTCAGCTTCAAGCCGGGTTCGCGCGTCGCCGGACTCATTGCCGTCCGGCCACCGGAAGCCCGCCGAGACGCGGCCGTCCGCCGTCAGCACGCGGTAGGCGCCGTGCAGGCCCGTCCTGGTCGCCAGGTGCTGTCCCACAGGGACGGCATGGGTGCCGATGAGTGCCGCCATATCGCCGTACGTCGTCCACGTGCCGGCCGGCATGGCGAGGAGCGCGGCCCGGAGCTCCTTCCAGCCCGCCCACTCGTCCTCTGCCTGGACGACCCCCTCGGCCGGGCCGGGCCACAACCGCACCGCCCTGTCCGCCAGTTCGTCGGCGCGGGCGAGGATCTCCGTCCTCCCCCACCGTTCCTCGGCGGCGATCCGCTGGTTCATGCGCAGGGCGCTGGCGTCGAGGATTTCCTGCTTGCGGCGGAAGGGATGGTTCGACAGGCGCGCGTTGTCCGCGGAGAGGGTGAGGTTGCCCAGGGTGTGGACGAGCAGGGCGTGCAGTTCGTCCGAGCTCTGGCCGTCCTCGGCGTCCTCGGCGAGAAGGTCGTACCACTGCTGGGCCGGGTTCTGCGGCAGGACGTGCTCGACGGTGAGGGATGCCTTGGCGTAGTCGACGGGCTCGCTGCCGTCGTAGCTCTCCTCCAGTCGGCGCAGCACCTGGAACCGCTGGTTGCTGCGGCCCGCCTTGTAGAAGGGGCGGGTGCGGACCGCCTCGCGCAGCGCTTCGTCGCCGGGCCAGACGCGTGCCCCCGTCCTGTTCCGGGACAGGAAGCGGCGTACGGCGTCAGCCGGGTCGTCGTCCTTCTCCAGTTCCTTGGGCATCTCCATGAAGACCCGGTTGCTGCCCGTGGTGGACAGACCCGCCAAGAGGCGGCGCACCATGTAGCTCTCGGCGTACGCCAGCGCTCGGGCGGCCTGCTGGGGCGTGGCCCGTCCGTCGTCGACACGGTCGAGCAGCTGGAGCGCCAGCGGGTAGTGGGTCTGGCCGCCCCAACGGGACAGCCGCTCCAGGACCTCGCGCAGCTCCGGGTCCGGCTCCCGCCGGGGGTCCAGGATGCGCATCAGCCGTTCGGCCCGGCGGGCGAGGGAGGCGATCTCGGCCTCCAGTGCCGCCTCGTCGGTGCTCAGCGGCTCCAGGCGCTTCTTCTGGTCGCGGTAGATCTCGCTCTGCTTGGCCCGGCTGTTGCCCGCCACGACCAGGTCGAGCCAGACGAGCAGTTCGAGGTTGTCGGGACCGAGGAGGTCCTGCATGGGCAGCCAGTGATGGCGGTAGACGGACTCTCCGCGGGTCTGCAGGCACATGAAGAGGTAGTTGCGCAGCAGGTCGCTCTGGCGGAGGCCGACACCGGTGTTGTTGATGGATTCGAAGATGCGGTAGACGTTGTCGCCTTCGGCCGCCGTGATCTCGACGATGGACAGCAGACTGCTCAGGACGGTTTCCACCGCGCCCGTCCACGCCTCGCCGCCGTTCTCCTCGCCCTCCGTGAGGACGGCCAGGAAGAAGCGGTAGGCGGCGCCCACGTTGCCGGGGCCACCGGCCTTGGGGGTGTTCTCGACGCAGGCGGTGAAGGCCTCGCGGTCGGCCTGCGTCGGCAGGAGGCGGTAGTGGTCGTCGCCGTTGCGGTACCTGTTGACGAGCACGAGGTCGTGAATGCGGTCGGCGTCCCGCTCGGCACCCCGCTCCCGGTAGCGGTCACGCAGCGCGGTGAGGGCCAGCATGAGGGTGGTGAGCCGCTGCTGTCCGTCGACGACGAGCCAGCGCTGCATGCCTCCCGCGGTGATCCTTCCCGGGGCGAGCACCACGGAGCCGAGGAAGTGGGTCGCGGGGGTTCTGCCCTCCAGTTGCTCCTCGACCAGCTCCAGCACGTCGTCCCAGAGCTGCCGCAGCTCGTCCTGCTGCCAGCTGTAGGTGCGCTGGTAGAGCGGCACCTGGAACTGCTTCTCGCCCTGGACGAGCTCCTTGAACGTGGTCTCCTGAGCGTGCACTCGCCTCTCCCCCACTGTCTGCCGGGCCGGCTCATGCTCCCCGTCGGACTGGGATGGCCTCTGCCCCGACTCGATCACCAGCGGTGACACTATCGGCCGAACCTCTGGGCGCACACCTCGTTCCGCCCATCGTGAGGGACGTCGTAAATGAAGGAGCAGGCCTGGATGCGCCGTGCCGCCGGCCTCGGCGCGGACCTCGGCCGCGGCCTCGGCGACGAACTCGCGGCGGGACGCCTGGCGGGCGAGGCGTAGAGCCTCCAGGACGGCCATCCTGGAGGCTTCGCTCGGCACCGATTGGAGGTCGGTTGGAGGTCGGTTGGAGGTCGGTCCGGACACCACCCGTGGTTTTGGCGGGCCTGGGTGGCGTCCACGGTGCGGTCAGGTGAGCAGGTCGCGGAATCCGGTGAGCAGGGCGCGCAGGCCGAGGTCGAAGGCGTAGGCGGCGCGGCTCTGGCCGGTGGCGGTCCGGTCGAGCACGGCGCTCAGGTGTGGGGCCGTTTCACGGGCCACGTCCGAGAGCATCACGGGGGGTGCCACCAGGTCGAGGGCCGAGCCGAGGATGAAGCTCTCCAGTGCGGTGATCAGCGGCATGATCTCGCTCTCGGCGAAGCCGGCGGTGAGTAGGAGCTCGGCGACCTTCTCGTACATCGCATGCATGAAGGGCTCGGTGAGCGGGGCGGTGGCGAGCAGGGGCACCGCCCCGGGGTGGGCGGCGAAGGTGGAGAGGTAGGAGCGGGCCCAGCTCTCCAGAGCCTGCTCCCAGGGCTGCGACCAGTCTTCGCCACCGCCGGTCGTCAGGGCCAGCTCCTGGCGCATGAGCGAGATGATCTCGTCGCGGCCGGAGACATGGTGGTACAGCGCGGACGGGGCGACGCCGAGGGCTTTGGCGAGGGCCGGGATGGACAGGGTCCCCTTCTCGTCGGCCAGCCGCAGTGCCGCGGCGCCGATGCGCCGGCGGTCCAGCAGAGGTGTGCGTGGCCGTCCCACAGTGGCTCCTCGTCGTTGTGCCGCAGGTTCGCGGGTGGTGGTGGGGCGCCTTGCGGCGCCGTGACCCAGACGTTACCGAATGCCTTTCAGTAAAACTCTTCCCCGTCACCGGGGCGGCGCCTACATTACTCGAAACCGAATGCCTTTCAGTTTGGCACTCGGGTGAGGGAAGGGCACCGCCACACGTCATGTACGCCGACATCGTCTTCACCGGAGGCACCGTCCGGACCGGGGCCACGGACGTTCCCGTCCAGGACGCCCTAGCGGTCACCGACGGGCGGATCACCGCCCTGGGCCCGGACGCGCTCACCGTCCGGGGGCCGCGTACGGCCGTGGTCGACCTGGCGGGCGGGGCGCTGCTGCCGGCCTTCGGCGACGGGCATGTGCACCCCGTGCTGGGCGGGCTGGGCCTGCGGGGTGTCCCGGTGCGGGAGTGCGGCAGCGTCGAGGAGATCGTCGAGGCGGTACGGCTCTGGGCCGACGCGCATCCGCAGGCCCCATGGATCACCGGTGACGGTTTCGACCCCTGGCTCGCCCCCGACGGCCGCTTCGACGCCCGGTGGCTGGACGTCGCGGTGTCCGACCGTCCCGTCGTCCTGCGCACCACGGACCACCACACCGCCTGGGTGAACAGCGAGGCCCTGGGCCGAGCCGGATACTCCACCGACAGCCCGGATCCGACGGGCGGCGAGATCCTGCGCCGGGCCGCGTCCGCCGAACCGCTGGGCACCCTGCGCGAGTTCGGAGCCGTCAACCCCGTACTGGCCCTCATCCCGCCGGCCTCCCACGAGGTGCAGGTGGCCGCCCTGCGTGAAGCCGCCGCCGGATTCGCCGCGGCCGGAGTGACCTGGGTGCAGGACGCCCTGGTCGAACCGCACCACATCGACGCGTGGATCACCGCGATGACCACCGGCCCGGGACTGCCCGTCCGCGCCGACCTCGGCTTTCTCCTGGAACCCGACGGTTGGCGTGAGCGGATCACCCGGTTCGCCGCCGACCGGGACCGGGTCGAGAGCGAGGCGCCCGGGCTGCTGACCGCCCGCACGGTGAAGTTCTTCGCGGACGGGGTCATCGAGTCCGGGACGGCCGCCCTGCTGGAGCCGTACACCGACTGCCCGCACTCCCACGGCATCGCGAACTGGTCGCCCGCGGAACTCGCCGAGGCCGTCACCGCCGTGGACGCCCTCGGCTTCCGTCCCCATCTGCACGCCATCGGAGACGGCGGCGTCCGCGGCGCCCTGGACGCCATCGAGGCGGCCGTCCGCGCGGGCGGCCCCGGCGACCGCCGACCGGTCATCGCCCACGCCCAGCTGATCGACCCCGCAGACCTGCCGAGGTTCGCCGAACTCGGCGTGATCGCCAACCTCCAACCGCTGTGGGCGCAGTCCGACCCCCTGATGACCGAGCTCACGTTGCCGAGAATCGGACCGGAGCGCGGCGGACGGCAGTACCAGATCGCCGCCCTGCTCACCTCCGGTGCGCGGCTCTCCTTCGGCAGCGACTGGCCGGTCACGGCCTGTGAACCGCTGCGGGGCATCGCCACCGCGGTCACCCGCCAGACATCCGACGGGACCCCCGAGGGCGGCTGGCTCCCCGAGGAGCGGATCGACACCGCGACCGCCCTGGCCGCCTACTCCACCGGCTGCGCCCACCAGGCGTTCGAGGAGAAGGAATGGGGCGTACTGCGCCCCGGTATGCGCGCCGACCTGGTGCATCTCGCCGCCGACCCGGTCGAGACCGCCCCCGAAGCCCTCGCGCGGCTGCCCGTCCTGGGCACCTGGCTCGCCGGCCGGCGCACCCACGCCGCCGACGGCACTCCCGACGACCTGTGTGCCAGGAGACGATAGGCGTACGCCGTCGTCGTCACGACCGGCCCGCGCGTCCGGGACAACTCGCTCACTCCCTCCAACGCACGCACCACACGGAGACCTCCATGACCGAGCCCCTCGCGCCCACCGCTCCCCAGCAGCCACCGCACGTGGCGGGCAGCTCTCATCTGCATCGCGGCACCCTCGGTGTCGCCGACATCGTCTTCTTCGTCGTGGCCGCGGCGGCCCCGCTCACCGTGATGGCCGGCGTCGCGCCCCTGGCCATCCTCTTCGGCGGCATCGGTGCCCCGGTCGCCTATCTCGGTGTCGGCGTGCTGCTGGTCCTCTTCGCGGTCGGATTCACGGCCATGACGCCGTACATCCGCAACGCGGGCGCCTTCTACTCGTACATCGCCCGAGGGCTCGGCCGTCCGTCCGGGCTCGGGGCGGCCCTGCTCGCGGTGTTCTCGTACAACGCCCTGCAGATCGGCATGTTCGGGGCCTTCGGTTTCTTCTCCGCCACCACGGTCAACGACCTCCTCGGCGTCGACCTGCCCTGGCCGGCGTACGCCTTCGCGGGGATCGCCGTCGTCTGGTTCCTGGGCTTCCGCTCCGTCAACCTCGGCGCCAGGGTCCTGGCCGTCCTGCTGATCGCCGAGACCGCCATCCTGCTGCTGCTCGCCGTCGCCGTGCTGGTCAAGGGCGGGGCGAGCGGGCTGGCCTTCGACTCGTTCGCGCCGTCCCATGTCCTCACCTCCGGCATGAGCGGACCGCTCGGTCTCGCCGTCGCCGCCTTCATCGGCTTCGAGGCCACCGCCATCTACCGCGAGGAGGCCCGCGACCCCGACCGCACCGTGCCCCGGGCCACCTACCTGGCCGTCGGCTTCCTCGGCCTCTTCTACGCCTTCATCACCTGGGTGATCGTGCAGGCGTTCGGCAGCGCCCAGGCTGTTGGTGTCGCTGCCGAGAACCCGGCGGAGATGTTCTTCACCGCCATGACCCGGTACGTCGGCGACTGGGCCACCGATCTCCAGCGCGTCCTGATCGTCACCAGCCTGCTGGCCGCCCTGCTCGCCTTCCACAACGCCATCACGCGGTACGTCTACGCCCTGTCCGCCGAGCATGTCTTCCCCGCCGCCCTGGGCCGGGTGCACCCGCGGCACGGCTCGCCCTGGGCCGCCGGTATCGCCCAGAGCGTCCTGGCCGTGATCGTCGTCGCCGTCTTCGCTGTGATCGGTGTCGACCCCTACAACGAGTTCTTCCTCTGGGTGAACACTCCCGGCGTGGTCGGCATCCTCGTCCTGCAGGCGCTTGCGGCCTTCGCGGTCGTCGCCTTCTTCCGCCGCAACCCGGCCGCACGCGGCGAGGGACGCCTACGCACCCTGATCACCCCGGCCGCGGCCGGCATCCTCCTTGCCGCCGCCACCGTGCTGGTCTGCAAGCGCCTCGACCTGTTCACCGGGGCCGGTCCGGCCGTCAACTGGATGCTGGTCGCGCTCACTCCGGCCGTCTTCCTGGTCGGCGTGGCTCTCGCCGTACGCCTGCGCCGTGCCCGGCCGGACGTGTACGCCAAGCTCGGCACCACGGACGTCGACTGACGGGAAGTCCGACACGGAACCGCCCGCCACGGACGCGCGGTGGCGGCCCCGTACGAGAACATCCCCTCTGAACCAGGACGGCACCGACGGAACGGTCGGCATCGTGATCACGGTGCCGACCGTTCCGTCGGTGCGTCAGGAGCACGGTGGTTCGCGACGGGCCGGACCGGCCCCGGCAGGGGGACGCCGAGTTCCTCGAGGCGGGCCTCGATGACGGGCCTCGATGACGGGCCTCGATGACGGATGTCATGCTGCGGCCTCCCCTGCGTTCACAGGCCCTCGACAGCCGCGAGCAGCCGTCGTACGGCTTCGTCGACCGTGGAGCGGGGGCAGCCCAGGTTCACCCGCATATAGCCGTGGCCCTCCATCCCGAACTTCTGTCCCCTGTCCAGCCACAGGCGCGCCCTGGTGAGCATGAACCTGTCCAGGGACTCGGCGTCCATCCCGAGGTCGCGGCAGTCCATCCAGGCCAGGTAGAGGGAGTCGGCCGGAAGGACCCTGACCTTGGAGGTGGCGCTGTTGACCGCCTGGGCGAAGTGCGCGTGGTTGCCGCGCAGGTAGGTGAGCAGTTCCTCCAGCCATGGCTCACCGTGCGCGTAGGCGGCTTCGGCGGCGACCATGCCCAGTACGTTGACCAGCGGGAACACGTTGCGCTCGTACTGGCGGGTGAGCTCCTCGCGCAGCCTGCGGTCGGGGACGAAGACGTTGGCGCTCTGCAGGCCGGGGAGGTTGAAGGTCTTGCTGGGGGCGGTGCAGGTGATGCTGTTCCGCGCGAACTCCCCGCCGAGGGAGGCGAACGGGATGTGCTTCTTGTCCGGGTTGATGATGAGGTCCTGATGGATCTCGTCGGAGATGACCAGGACGCCGTGCCGGGCGCATATCTCGCCCATGGTCCTCAGTTCGTCCTCGGTCCAGACGTTCCCGGTGGGGTTGTGGGGGTGGCTGAGGATGAACAGTTTGGTGTCGGGCCGGATGGCGGCCTCGAACGTCCGGGCGTCGAACCGGTAGCCGTCGCCGGCCCTCTCCAGCGGGGCGTGGGCGAGGTGGCGGCCGTTGAGCAGGACGTCGTCGTGGAAGTGGACGTACACGGGCGGCTGGATCAGGACCGAGTCGCCCGGCGCCGAGAACGCCTGCACCGCGGTCTTGAGCGTGGTGATGACGCCGGCGGTCTGCAGCACCCACTCCCGCGGCACCTCCCAGCCGAACCTCCGGGCCTGCCAGCCGGTCACGGCGTCGAGGTAGCTGTCGGTGGCGCCGCCCGGATAGCCGAAGACGCCGTATTCCACGGCCTGGTGGAGCGCGTCGATCACGGCCTGGGGGGCCTTGAAGTCGGTGTCGGCGACCCACATCGGCAGCGGGTCGGCGGCGGCCTCGTCGGCCGTCAGCAGTTCATGGGCGAACGCCCACTTCATGGAGTTGCTGTGCTTGCGGTCCACGACGGTGTCGAAGACCGATCCCGTGGTGCTCCCGGCGGAACCCTGTCGCGCCAGGTCGAAGGGGGTGGGGTCGGTGGCCATGGCTGGATGCTAGCCACGACGAGAGGCAAGATGCGTGTCGAGCCGGTGACCGAGGAGATCGCCGAGGAGGCCACCGGCCTCCTCAGGGAGACGGGGCCTGCACGGCCACAAGTGCGCCATTGACGCGGCCCTCGCCGCCGTCGCCCTGCGGCGGCCCGGCCGGGTCATCGTGTTCGCGTCGGACGAGGACGACATACGCAGGCTGTGCGCCGACCGTGTGGTCGTCGTGAAGCTCTGACCCGAACACGGCCCGCCCCCCTTCTC
>NZ_VJZE01000106.1 GCF_009377205.1 Streptomyces phyllanthi | reverse complement strand
CCTCGATGTTCGCCAGCCGCGCGGAGATCGTCTCCCTGTGCTCCTCGACCGTCCGCACCGGGTCCGTACCCGCGACGATCCTCCCCAGGTTGTCGCGGAGCAGCGCGCACTCGGCGAGGAACTCCGTCACCTGGCCGGGCTCCACCTGCAGGTCGCCGTCGGCCAGGACCGGCAGGAACCGGGCGCCCAGGGAACGGACCACCTCCGAGCCCCACACAGCGGTACGCCAGCGCTCGAAGCCGGCCAGGTCGGAGCACCCCTCCGGGACGTCCAGCACCTGCCTCTCACCGTTCGCGCCGATGACGAAGACATCCACCGCAAGACTCATCCGCGCAGTGCATCACGGCCGCTGTGCGACGGTCCACGATATTCACGTCCCTTACCGCCCAACTCCCCGGCAGCAACGTCGACTTCCTCCGAGTGTTCGCCCCACTCCTCCACCAGGTGGGCGCCACATCATCAACTCCTCATCAACTCCTCATCAACAAGGACGACTTCCCCCCTCACAGGCAACGCACAGCACCCGTTCCGCCTCTTCCTCGTCAACGGGGGACGACCGCACGGAACGAAGGGAAGCGATGTGCTGACGAGGAACGCTGGACGGGTGGTACTCGCCCTCACCGCGACGGGAGCGGTGCTGGCACCCCCGGCCCTGGCGTACGCGGAGGAGCCACTGCGCGTCGACCTGAGGGCGGACGTCGACCGCGACGGACGGGTCGACCTCACCGGCGACACCGACACCGCCGGTGAGAACACCTGGTCCGTCGAGCGGGGGGCGGTCTTCCTGCCCAACATCGACGACGACAGCAAGCGGTGCCCCACCACGGGCCCGAACGGCGCCCAGCTCTCCGACAAGAAGCTGGCCGGCTGCAACGACGCCTCCGACAAGAAGGTCAACGGCCGGGCCGACGCCGCCGACCTGGCCCGGGTGCGCTCGGTGCCGATGACGAACCTGCCCTCCGACGCCAAGGGCAGCGTCAAGGTCACCAAGGGGGCCGCGCAGACCAGGGTCTTCATCAAGCGGAACGGCTCCTGGAAGCCGGTCACTTCGCAGACCCGGCTGACACGGGCCGAGCTGCGCGCCGGTGTCGAGTTCGGCGTCGAGGGCAAGGACGTCATCCGGGACAGTGCCAAGTGGGACGGCCGCACGGCGATCCGGCTGAAGGTGACCTCGTCCTCCGGCACCGCCTCCGACACCGTCACCCTGCGCGCCGCGCCGCTGCTCACCCACCACGCCCTGCAGAACACCCAGCAGCTGCTCGTCACCAAGGTCAAGGGCGACGACTCCTGGGCCAAGCACCAGCGCAAGTTCGTCAAGAACCTGGAGAAGGAAGCCCAGCAGGCCGGTATCACCAAGCCGCTGGTGACCTTCGAGAAGTACGGCGACATCTGGGCCCAGGACTTCGTCGAGCCCGCGTACCTCAACATGACCGGCACGGACGGGCGTCAGCGGACGATGCGCGTGATGCTGCGCTCCGCCCAGGACCGCGAGGCGGGCCGCGAGCTGTTCGAGAAGATGCGCGGCCCGGACATCGGCGTCGTCCAGGCCAAGGGCCGGGACATGCAGGGCTGGGAGACCCTCAACTCCTACGGCAACCTGGAGACCATCCCGCCCTACGCGCACAACGGCCGCTCGTTCCCGGCCGGGCGGATCATCATGGGTGAGCGCAGGGACGGCAGCGGCATCCGTCCCTCGAAAGAGATACGTACGCTGCTGAAGTCCCAGGGGCTTCAGGACCCGCTCCTGCTGGACACCTCGTGGCTGCACGTGGGGCACGTCGACGAGTTCGTCCAGTTCCTCCCGGCCGACACCCCGCGCGGCTGGCGGATCGGTGTCGCCGACCCCGAGGCCGGTCTGCGGCTGCTCCGTGACGCCCAGCGCGACGGCCACGGCGCGACCAGGATGTTCTCCGTGCCGGGCTTCGACGGCCAGCAGGCTCCCACGGAGACCGTCGACCAGGCCCTCGCCTCCAGGTACCTCGTGTCCGACAACACGATGGCGGCCGAGAAGATCGCGGCCAACCTGGACATCCTGAAGCGGGAGACCGGCGTCACCGACGAGGAGATCGTCAAGGTGCCCGCCCTCTACACCCGCGGCACGGAGACCGGCGACGAGGGCACCCGCGTGCCCCTGCTCCGCCGCCTCGGCGGCAGCGCCGGCCCGGAGGCCGCCGAGGAGCACGGCCAGCAGCAGTTCCTCGGCCGCGACGGCACACCGGCCACCGGCAGCACCCCCTCCGCAGCGCCCGCACCCGCACCCAACACCGTCATGACCAGCGCGTACGTCCCCGGCGCCGTCAACGGCATCCTGCTCTCCCGTGACCGCTATCTCGCCCCGCGCCAGTGGGGGCCCGTCATCGGGGGCAAGGACATCTTCACCGAGGCCGTCACCGCCGCGTACACACGCGCCGGCATGAAGGTCTCGTACGTCGACGACTGGTACACGTACCACCTCGGCATGGGCGAGATCCACTGCGGCACCAACACCCTGCGCGACGCGTCCGCCGCCTGGTGGAAGCGGTAGCCGCTCCGCTCCGGACACCAGCCCCCCAGACCACCCTTCAGGTCACCGACCTGGAGGGTGGTCACCTGAGCGGGCAAACGGCACCCGCCCCCGGGCCGGTCGGACTCCAGCCGGTCGGACTCCAGCCGGTCGGCCCGGCAGCTCACCACCGCGCCCGGCGTCGATACCCAGAGCCGTACGGGCGGTGCGCACGTGGTCGAGGCCCTCGACGGCGGTCCGCGTGACCAGCGCGTACTCGGCGGGCGTGCGAGCGGCGGCCAGCTGGGCGCGGGCGGTGCGGTGGCGTTCGGCGGCGTCCGCCAGCGCCTGCGCCGCCGTACGGTCGCCGCCCGCGGCACCCGGGGACAGGCTGCCGCCGAGCCGCACCACCCAGCGGTTGGCCTCGACCTCCGCGTCCAGGCCGGACATGCCCGACGGGCCCGACCGCCCACCCGGGCCCGGCCGCCGCCGGGCGACGACCGCGACCACCGCGACCACCGCGACCACCGCTCCGACGATCAGCAACAGTGCGAGCAGCACGGCGAGTCCCATGGCTTCCTCTGGCGTGTGACGTGGTGTCCCGGCTGGACCACGGGGTTCCTCCCCGCACCTCCCATGAGACGCCCCGCCGCTGTGCGCCCCCCACGGACTCCCTGTGCGCCGACAGTGAGTTCCCCGAGAGGACCGAGGAGACCGGCCTTTCACCGGGGCGCACACCGCGGGAGCCGTCCACTTCTCTCGGTTCAGGGGCTGTTCGTGCTCCGGTGCGGCACCGGCGCCGCCTCCGGCAGCGGAGCCGCCGTCGCGCGGGTCCGGCGGATGAGGGCCACGCCGCACACCGCCAGGAGGGATGCCGCCGACAGCGTGTAGAGCCCCCCGTTCGTGCTGCCGGTCGTGTCCTTGAGGTAGCCGAAGAGGGTGGGGGAGACGAAACCGCCCAGGTTTCCGAGGGAGTTGACGACCGCCAGACCGGGCGCGGCGATCTTGAGGTCGAGCCCCGACTGCGCCATCGGCCAGAACAGGGTCGCCGCGCACTTCCCGCCGACCGCGGCCAGCGTGATGGCCGCCAGCCCGAACCAGGGGGAGCCCAGCGTGGCGAGGAACGTGCCGGTGGCCGACAGGACCAGCGCGACCGCCAGATACGGACGGCGGTCCGGGGCACCGTCGGTGAAGTGGCTCACCGTGTACATGGCGATCACGGCGCAGATCCACGGCACCGCCGACAGCAGACCGACCTGGAACGGCGACAGCCCGCCGATCTCCTCGACCAGACTCGGCAGCCAGAAGGTGATCGCGTACCCGGTGAGGGCCATCGCGAAGAAGACCGTGGTCAGCAGGGCGACCTGCGGATGGACCAGCAGTTTGAGACGCGAGACCCTGGGAGCGCGGCTGCGCGCCTCCTCGTCCCGGGCGACCGCCGCGCCCAGCGCGTCCTTCTCCTCCTGGGTGAGCCAGCGGGCGTCCTGGATCCGGGAGACGAGAAAGAAACCGGCCACGAAGCCGACGACGATCGAGAAGACCCCCTCCAGCGCGAACATCCAGCGCCAGCCGGCGATCCCGCCGAGCCCGTGCAGCTCCAGCAGCGCGCCCGTGATCGGGCCGGTCACGATGTACGCGGTGGCCGAGCCGCCCAGGAAGATCGCGCTCGCCCGGCCCCGGCTGGAGTCGGGCAGCCACTGGGTGAAGTAGAGCAGCACACCGGGGAAGAAGCCGGCCTCCGCGACACCGAGGAGGAAGCGCAGGGCGTAGAACATCGTGACGTTCTGGATGAAGCACATCGCCACGATCACCGCGCCCCAGGTGATCATGATCCGCGTCAGCCAGACCCGGGCGCCGAACCGCTCCAGGTACATGTTGCTCGGCACCTCGAACAGGGCGTACCCGATGAAGAACAGGCCCGCGCCGAGGCCGTAGGCGGTGGCACTCACCCCGACGTCGGCCCGCAACTCGTCCTGGACGAAGCCCACGTTCGTCCGGTCCATCTGGTTGATCAGCAGCATCAGAACCAGGATCGGCAGCATCCGGCGCAGGAACTTGCCGACGGCACGGCGCTCGGCATCGGGTACCACGACTTCTGACATCGTTGTCTCCCCTCGGTCGTGCACATACATGAACGCCATCCATGTACGCGTGAACCTCGGGAACCTTACGGAGGCCCGCCTTCCGGGTCAATGGGTTGGTCAAGTAATCATGTATGTGAACAGCAAGCGGGCGGCCGGGCACCAGCAGGACCGGCGGCCGGGCAGCGGACAGGCCCGGAACCCTGGGGGAGGGGTTCCGGGCCTGTTCGTACCCGTCGAGCCGTACGTCCGTCAGCTCGCCGAAGCCGAGCCGTACGTCCCGTAAGTCGTCAGCTCGCCGAAGCCGTCCCGTACGTCGTCAGCTCGCCGCGGGAGGGGCTGCCTCAGCTCGGTCCTACGTGCCCGTGTTGGTCGCCTCCGGGTCCACACCGACCGTGATGGTGCCGGTGACGCCCTTGGCGATGTCGCTCTTCTTGTACTTCAGCTTGAGCAGACCGCCCTGGGTGCCGCTGCCGTCGTAGATCGTGTCCTCGTCGAGCGTGGTGCGCTCGGTCGTCGACGTCGAGTACGGCTCGACCTCGGCGGACGCGAGCACGGACTCCTCGTCGAAGAAGAACTGGCCTGTGTGGCAGGTGTTGCCGCCCTCGTAGCCGGCGTCCGTCCACTCGCCGTTGACGTGCACCTTGGTGTGGATGTGGACACAGCGGCCCCGGTACCAGCCCGGGAAGATCGTCTTGAAGGTGACGAAGCCCCCCTTGTCCGTCTTCCAGGTGCCGCGCAGGTAGCGCTTGTCGTCGGTGGGCTCCTCGTGCACACCGCCACCGCCGCCGCCCGTGCCGTCGGTGGGCGCGCCGGACGGCGGCTCACCCGTGGGCGTACCCGAGGGGGCGTCCGTCGGGGCGCCGCCCCCGCCACCCGTCGAGAGGCTCTCGTACCCCGAGTAGAGGCCCAGCGCGTCGCAGTGCCAGACGTCGACGGCCGCGTTCCGGATCGGCTTGCAGTTCTCGGAGTCGATCACCTTGATGCGGAGGGTCATCGGGATGCCCTCCTTGTCCTCGGTGATGTCCTGGCGGAGCTTGTCCGCGTCGATGTAGTACGGACCCTCGGTGGTCTCCGAGGTGAGCTTGTAGCACTCCTCCGAGGTGCTGCTGGAGGCCTTCGGGGAGGCACTGCCGTTCTCGCTCGTCTCACCCGCGCTCGCCGTCGCGACGACGGCGCCGCCCACGCCCACCGCGGCAACGGCACCGGCGCCCGCGGCCACGACCTTGCGGCGCGTCAGATCCCGTTTGTGCTTGGGTCCCTGGGACGTCTTGTTGTCGGTTTCGTTTCCCGTCATGGGAAGGGACGTTAGGCAGGCAGCCTGTCAAAGCCTTAAGAAGGGACTGTGGTTTGCCCTTTACTCCCGGGAGGAGAAAAGAGAGGCCCGAAATCCGTGTCGATTTCGGGCCTCTTTTCGGAAAAGCCTTCGGAAAAGTTCGCCTACTTGTTCAGATGTACGCCTTCGTCACGTGTCGGGCGTACCTCCGTCAGTTCCACACGCAGGCGCGTACGCCCGTCAGTTCCACACGCAGGCGCGTACGCCCATCAGTTCCACACGCAGGGGCGTACGCCCGTCAGCTCGCTGAAGCGGACGGTGACGCCGACGTGCTCGGCTGCGGCGGCGGCCCCTGCCCGTCGTTGGTCGCCTCCGGGTCCACGCCCACCGTGAGGGACGCGCGCACCCCCTTCGCGATGTCCCTCTTGTCGTAGCGCAGCTTCAGCAGGCCGCCCTGGGCGCCGTTGCCGTCGTAGATCGCGTCCTCGTCGAGCGTCGTGCGCTCCGCCGTGTTCGACGCGTACGGCTCCAGCACCGTGGTGGCGAGCACGGACTCCTCGTCGAAGTAGAACTGGCCCGTGTGGCAGGTGTTGCCGCCCTCGTAGCCGGCGTCCGTCCACTCGCCGTTGACGTGCACCTTGGTGTGGATGTGGACGCAACGGCCCCGGTACCAGCCCGGGAACACCGTCTTGAAGGTGACGAAGCCCCCCTTGTCCGTCCTCCATGTGCCGCGCAGGTAGCGGGTGTCGTCCGTCGGCTCCTGGTGGCCGCCGCCGGGGGGCGGGCCCGAGGGGTCGCCGGTCGGCGGCGGGCCGGTCGGGGCGGGGCCGCCATCGCCGTTGCCCATGTCCTCGTAACCGGAGTAGACGCCCACCGCGTCGCACTGCCAGATGTCGACGGCCGCGTTGCGCATCGGCCTGCACGTCTCGGAGTCGATCACCTTGATACGGAGCAGCAGCGGGATCCCCTCCCGGTCCTCGGTGACATCCTGGCGGATCTTGTCCGCGTCGATGTAGTACGGGCCCTCGACGGTCTCCGAGGTCAGCCTGTAGCACTCCTCCGGGGCGGAGGAGGAATCCGCGGTGCTTCCGCCGGGCTTGTTCCTCCCTTCGCCGTCGAAGGCGTTCGCGGCGAAGGCGGTGCCGCCCAGGCCCACTGTCGCGACCACGCCCGCACCCGCCGCGACGACCTTGCGGCGCGTCATGTCCTGCGTGTCCGTCACATCCGTTATGCCGGTCGGCTCCTGCGGCTGCTGATGCTGTTCATTAGCTGTCATGCGCCCGGAAGTTAGATAAGAACCCTGTCAGCGAGCTGAGAAAACAGCTCCTTTTCCCCACGCGCGAAAAAGGGTCCTGAAATCGACGGGCGACTTCAGGACCCTTTTCACCAGAGGCGAAAGAAAGGCTTGCCTTACTTAATTGTCCGCAGCCGGGAAAGCGGCTGGGGGACGGCCTACTTCGGCTGCGGCTTGCGCACCGTCAGGTGCAGCTCCCGCAGCCGTGCCTCCTCCAGCTCCGTCGGCGCGCCCATCATCAGGTCCTGGGCGTTGCCGTTGAGCGGGAAGGCGATCGTCTCGCGGATGTTCGGCTCGTCGGCCAGCAGCATGACGATGCGGTCGACACCGGGCGCGATACCGCCGTGCGGCGGGGCGCCGAAGCGGAACGCGCGCAGCATGCCGGCGAACTCGCGCTCCACCGTCTCGTGGTCGTAGCCCGCGATCTCGAAGGCCTTGAGCATGATGTCCGGCTCGTGGTTCCGGATCGCGCCCGAGGACAGCTCGACACCGTTGCAGACGATGTCGTACTGCCAGGCCAGGATGTCCAGCGGGTCCTGGGTCTCCAGGGCCTCCATGCCGCCCTGGGGCATGGAGAACGGGTTGTGCGAGAAGTCGATCTTCCCGGTGTCCTCGTCCTTCTCGTACATCGGGAAGTCCACGATCCAGCAGAACCGGAAGACGCCCTCCTCGAAGTGCCCGGCACGCTTCGCGGCCTCGACCCGCACCGCGCCCATGATCTTCGAGACCTCGTCGAACTCGCCCGCGCCGAAGAACACCGCGTGACCGGCCGACAGGGACAGGCGCTTGGTCAGCTCGGCGACGTTCTCCTCGGTGAGGAACTTCGCGATCGGGCCGGACAGCGAACCGTCCTCGCCGACCCGCACCCAGGCCAGGCCCTTCGCGCCCTGCTCGACCGCGTACTCACCGAGCTGGTCGAAGAACTTCCGGGGCTGGCCGGAGACATCCGGCACCGGCAGCGCGCGGACGTGCTTGCCCGCGAACGCCTTGAACTCCGAGCCCTCGAAGATGTCGGTGATGTCCACCAGCTCCAGCTGGGCCCTGAGGTCCGGCTTGTCGGAGCCGTACTTCAGCATCGCCTCGCGGAACGGGATGCGCGGGAACGGGGACGTGACATGCCGGCCGCCGCCGAACTCCTCGAAGAGCTCCGTCATGAGCTTCTCGATGGGCTGGAAGACATCCTCCTGCTCCACGAAGCTCATCTCGACGTCGAGCTGGTAGAACTCGCCCGGAGAGCGGTCCGCGCGCGCGTCCTCGTCGCGGAAGCAGGGCGCGATCTGGAAGTAGCGGTCGAAGCCGGAGATCATCAGCAGCTGCTTGAACTGCTGCGGGGCCTGCGGCAGCGCGTAGAACTTGCCCGGGTTCAGTCGGGACGGCACCACGAAGTCGCGGGCGCCCTCGGGGGAGGTGGCGGTGAGGATCGGCGTCGCCATCTCGTTGAAGCCCATCGCGGCCATCTTGTGGCGGATGGCCGAGATCACCGACGTACGCAGCAGGATGTTGCGGTGCATGCGCTCGCGGCGCAGGTCCAGGAAGCGGTACTCCAGGCGCCGCTCCTCGTTCACCCCGTCCTCGGTGTTGATCGTGAAGGGGAGGGGGGCGGCCGCGCCGAGCAGCTCGACCTCGCCGACCTCGACCTCGACCTCACCGGTCGGCAGGTCCGGGTTCACGTTGTCGGCGCCGCGAGAGACGACCTTGCCGTCGACGCGGACGGTCGACTCCTTGGAGATCCGGTCCAGCGCCTCGTACGCGGGCGTGCCGGGACGGGCCACCAGCTGCGTGATGCCGTAGTGGTCGCGCAGATCGATGAAGAGGATGCCGCCCAGGTCGCGCCGATTGTGCAGCCAGCCACTCAGCCGGACGTCGGTGCCGACGTCAGAGGCGCGGAGCTCGCCGCAGGTGTGGGACCTGTACCGATGCATCGTGGTTCATCCAGTCTTCGCGGATCGGGGTCTGTGTTTCACGTGAAACACCCCCAGCGTACCGGCCACCCGAAGATCGCCTCCCCACCATTTACCGGCCTGCCGAGGACTGTGCCCGGCTTACCGAGGACCGCGGGCGCTCACCGACGACCGCGAACGGCCCACCGAGAAACGTGTACGGCGCTTCCCCGCCATTGGCGTCCGATCGTGGACGGCGCATCCCGTCAGCCGTGGCGGAAACCGGCACCGGCGGGCGACGGCCCCGCATACGCCACCGGCTCCCACCGGGAGCGGCACTCCGCCCCCTCGGCCGCCCCACCGGCAGTGGCGTCTTCCCGCCATACGCCCCCGCCGACGGGGGCCCGTCCCGGCCAGAGTGGCTTGATGTCCTGTACAGCTTCGGTGGCAGTCAGCGATCAGCTGTTCTTAAAGTGGGTCAATGCTCACTGGTGAGCCCCTGCCCGCTGTGGGGGATGTCCTTTCCGCCCTTGCGACCGGCCTGTGGCGCTGGGACAACAACGCGGGGTTCGTCACGCTGGACGCCGAGGCCGCGCGCCTGGTCGGGCTGCCCCCGGTGCCGACGACCCTCACCGAGGCCGGTATCCGTGCCCGCTTCCACCCCGAGGACTGGATCGAGGTCGACAGCGTCGTCCAGCTCGCCGTCGCCGAGGGGACCATCGCCGAGGCCCGGATGCGGATCATGGACGAGCGGGGCCGGGTGGTGCGTATCGTGCGCAGCCGCTCGAAACCGGCCATCGACCCGCTGACCGGGGAGTACGAGCTGGTCGGCACCCTTCAGGAGGTCTCCGAGCCCCCGCCGGGCACGGCCGCCCGCACCCCCGTGACCGGCGGCTGGCGCCGCTCGCGCGAGGCGTTCCTGCTGGACGCGGGCCGTGCGCTGGCCGAGGCGCGCTCCACGCAGGAGGTGCTGCGGGTCGCGGCCGGGCTGTCGATGCCGGGCTTCTCACCGGACGGTCTGGCCGTCTTCGGCGTCGAGGCCGACCGGCTCACCGTCATCGGGCACCACGGGCAGAAACCGGGCGACGAGAGACCGTTCACCCAGCTGTCCGTGGAGATGGACTACCCGGCCGCCGACGTCGTACGGACGGGCCGCGCCGTCTATCTCTCCTCCCCGGACGACTACCGGGCCCGCTACCCCGCGTCCTGGCCCCTCGCCGAGCGCTTCGGCCGCCAGTCGTGGGCCTTCCTGCCGCTCACCGTCGCCGGGCAGACGATGGGCGCGTGGATGGCGGCCTTCACGTACCCCGTCTCGTTCACCCCCGACGAACGGTCGGTCCTCACCACCGTGGCCCGTATGCTCGCCCAGGCCCTCTCCCGCGCGGGCGCCGCCGAGACCGAGCGCGAGCTCACCGACGGACTGCAGCGCTCGATGCTGCCCTCCCTGGGCCCGCGGATACCCGGCATGAGCCTCGCGGCCCGCTACATCCCGACCGGCGGCGGCCTCCAGGTCGGCGGCGACTGGTACGACATGATCCCGCTGCCGGGCGACCGCTTCGCCCTGGTCATCGGCGACGTCCAGGGCCATGACGTACGCGCGGCCGGCCTCATGGGCCAGCTCCGCATCGCCCTGCGCGCCTACGCCTCCGAGGGCCACCGCCCCGACGCGGTCCTCTCCCGCGCCTCCCGCTTCCTGTACGGGATGTACGACGAGGAGAGCACCGACCTGCGCTTCGCGACCTGCCTGTACGTCGAGGTCGACCCGGCGACCGGCACGCTGGACGTGGCCCGGGCCGGGCACCCCGATCCGGCGGTCCGTATGGCCGACGGCACGGTCCTGTCGCGGCACACGGCGGGCGGTCTCCCCCTCGGTATCGACCCGGACTCCGACTACCCGACGACTCGGATCGTCCTGGAGCCCGGCGAGACCATGCTGATCTGCACGGACGGCCTGATCGAGACGGGCGGCCACGACCTGGACACCGGCTGGCGCCGTATCCGGCGGATCCTGGAGGACCACGAGGGCGACCTCGAGGGCCTGGCCGACGCCCTGGTCCAGGCCGTGCACGGGCCCTTCTCCCACCACACCACCGGCCCCCTGGCCGACCGCCGCGAGGACGACATCGCGGTCCTGCTGCTGTGCCGGCAGGACGACGACCGCCACCCCGACGACCACCGCCTCGTACGGCGGCGGCCCCCCGTGCGCCGTACGGTCCTGACCGTGGCCCAGGACGAGCCCGAGCGCATCGCGGGGGCCCGTCGGCACGTGCGTGAGCTGCTGCACGACTGGAACTCCGCCGACCAGATCGACTCGGCAGTGCTCCTGGTCTCCGAGCTTCTCACCAACGTCCTCGTCCACACGGACGCGGACGCCCTCCTCATCACCGAGATCACCGAGATCACCGAGGCCGGCGACGGCCCGGAGCGGCGCCGGATACGCGTCGAGGTCACGGACACCGCCGACGACCTCCCCCACAGACGCAGCCCCGGCGAACTGGCCTCCTCCGGCCGCGGCCTGCTGCTCGTCGAACGGCTGGCGGACGTGTGGGGCGTGGACCCCCGGGGCGAGGGCAAGAGCATCTGGTTCGAGCTGCACGAGGCCCCGGCGGGCGCGCGGCGGCCCGTACGCCCGAAGTAGGACCCGGTACGCCCGAGGTGGCCGTACGGCGAGCTCACGCGCGCCGTACGGCGGCCGGGTCACCCCGGGCCGATCAGGAACACCTGGTCGGCATCGTCCCGCCCGGCGCACTTCTTCATCACGGCCACGGCGCCCACCTCGTCGGCGCCTCCGCGGATGGTCACGCACTGCCCGTCGTCCAGCGCCGACCGCAGCCGCCACCGCCCCTTGCCGTCGGCCTTCTCGATCCGGAACCGCTGGGAGTCACCCGCCTCGCAGTCGGTCCAGGGTTCGAGCATGCTCCGGAACGGTCCGCCGGGCAGGACGGTGAGACAGCCCGGGCCGTGCTGCGGGTGGTCCCACCGGACGCGGTAGAGCCCGTCGTCCGCCCGGAGCAGGGTCGTGGTCGGCGGCACGGCCTGCTCGCAGGGCCGCTGGACCGCGAGGAGCTTGGACTCGCCGTCCACGCGCACGTCCCCGTCGGTCAGGCACAGTCCGTTCGCGCGTGCGGGGCGGACGCGCGACACCCCCGGGCTGGGGCCCGGGCCCACGGAGGCGGCCGCCCCGTTCAGGGTCGCCTTCCCGCCCGCCTCACCGGCGGTCGGTGTGTCACCGTCCTGCGGCAGCAGCACCAGCACGCCTATGACCAGCAGAACGACCGTGCCGAGCGAGGCGAGCGCGACGAGGGACGCGGTGCGGACACGGCCGCCGCCCACCGTCACGGCCCGCTGCCCCGGTGGCCCGTCCGGGGCCGTACCGTCGCTGTGCGCACTCGCGGCGTCCCCGCCCCCGTGCCCGTCCGTGTCCGGTTCCCCACCGTCGGCCTCCGGGGCCTCCGCGGCCTCCGGGTCGGCGGACGCGAGCCGCTCCCGGGTCTCGAGCCACCGCGGCACGTCCTCCTCGGCACCGCAGGCCCGGACCAGCGCCGCGACCACCTCAGCGCGGGGCAGCGTGTCCCGGCGCAGCATGTCCGCCACCGTGCTGCGGGCCAGGACGTCGTCGCGTTCGGCGGCCCGCTGTTCCAGCTGACGGTAGGTCAGCCCGCTGCGTTCCTTGAGCCCCCGTAAGAGGGCGACGTACTCAGCCGAGGTGCGCGCCTCCGCCGGATCAGGGCCCCCCGAGATCGCCATGCGGCCATTGTCATCACGCCCGTAACAGCCGACAACCACCGTCCCGGCCATGTCCGGCGGCTACCGGCCGCTCCCTCCGGCACCACGCCGACCTGCCCGGACAGCCACGAGTCTGTCCCGGACACGACAGCCCCTTGCCGGACAAGGTCCCACGAACCAGGCTCAGTGACGGCGCCGCACCGGACCCACGGGGGTGGACCGGTGCGGCGCCGTCACATCGCCGAGGGTGTCCTACAGCCCGCCCTCGCCCATCCCGTGCACCGCCGGAATCGTCCCGAGCCGGCCCTTCTGGAAGTCCTCGAAGGCCTGCTGCAGCTCCTCGCGGGTGTTCATCACGAAGGGGCCGTAGTGGGCCATGGGCTCACGGATGGGCTGCCCGCCGAGCAGCACGACCTCCAGGTCCGGGGTGTGCGAGTCCTGCTTCTCGTCCGCGCGGACGGTCAGCGAGGAACCGGCGCCGAACACGGCCGTCTGGCCCAGGTGGATCGGCCGCCGCTCCGCGCCGACGCTGCCGCGCCCGGCGAGGACGTACGCGAGACCGTTGAAGTCCTCACGCCACGGCAGGGTGATCTCGGCACCGGGAGCCAGCGTCGCGTGGATCATCGTGATCGGCGTGTGCGTGATGCCGGGACCATCGTGACCGTCCAGCTCACCGGCGATGACGCGCAGCAGCGCGCCGCCGTCGGGGGTGGTGAGCAGCTGGACGTTGCCGCCGCGGATGTCCTGGTAGCGCGGGGCCATCATCTTGTCCTTGGCCGGCAGGTTCACCCACAGCTGGAGCCCGTGGAAGAGGCCGCCGGACATGACGAGCGACTCCGGCGGGGCCTCGATGTGCAGCAGGCCGCTGCCGGCCGTCATCCACTGGGTGTCGCCGTTGGTGATGGTGCCGCCACCGCCCTGCGAGTCCTGGTGGTCGAAGATCCCGTCGATGATGTACGTGACGGTCTCGAAGCCGCGGTGCGGGTGCCAGGGGGTCCCCTTGGGCTCTCCCGGCGCGTACTCCACCTCGCCCATCTGGTCCATCATGATGAACGGGTCCAGATGACGGTAGTGGATCCCGGCGAACGCCCTGCGCACCGGGAAGCCCTCACCCTCGAACCCGCTCGGCGCGGTCGTCACGCCGAGCACGGGGCGGGCCACGGCGTCGGCGGACGCAACGACACGGGGCAGGGTCAACGGGTTCTCTACGGTCACCGCGGGCATGTCGGTACCTCCTTGTGCGCTCAGTTTAGTTGATTCTTGAACTTCTCACCAGGCTCAACGAAGAGCGCCCGGAGGGCATTCCCTCCGGGCGCCACCGAGCGCGAATGAGGCGTCAGCCGCACACGCGGTACGTCAGCCGCACATTCGACGTGTCAGCCGTACATGCGGCGCATCGCGAACTCGACCATCTGTTCCACGGCCTTCGCGTCAAAGACCATGCGGTGCTCGCCCTCCATGTCGAGCACGAAGCCGTAGCCGGTCGGGAGCAGGTCGATGACCTCGGCGCCGGTGATCACGAAGTACTTGGACTCCTTGCCCGCGTACCGGCGCAGCTCCTTGAGCGAGGTGAACATCGGGATCACCGGCTGCTGGGTGTTGTGCAGCGCGAGGAAACCGGGGTTGTCACCGCGCGGGCAGTAGACCTTCGACGTCGCGAAGACCTGCTGGAAGTCCTCGGCGGACATCTGTCCTGTGGTGAAGGCGCGCACCGCGTCCGCGAGCGAGGGCGGCGACGGCTCGGGGTACAGCGGCGACTGCTGCCCGTACCCGCCGCCCATCGGCTGTTGCGGCGGGGCGTACTGCTGCTGCTGGGGACCCGCGGTCTGGTCGTAGCCGTACATGCCGCAAAGAGTAACGAGTCACAGATGACCCGATCGGGGTTGCTTCTTATTACCGACGGGTAGCATCATCGTAGCTACTTTTGAGTACGTGAACTGGGAGCGAGGAGTCAGTGCCTCGCCGATCTCTCTACGGAGCCGTCGCCATGGGGCACTACAAGTCGAATCTCCGCGACATCGAGTTCAACCTCTTCGAGGTACTCGGGCGCGACAAGCTGTACGGCACCGGCCCGTTCGCGGAGATGGACACGGACACCGCCAAGACCATCCTGGAGGAGCTGACCCGCCTCTCGGAGAACGAGCTGGCGGAGTCCTTCACGGACGCCGACCGCAACCCGCCGGTCTTCGACCCGGAGACGAACACGGCTCCGGTGCCCGCGTCCTTCAAGAAGAGCTACAAGGCCTTCATGGACTCGGAGTACTGGCGGCTCGGCCTGCCCGAGGAGATCGGCGGCACCACTTCCCCGCGCTCCCTGATCTGGGCGTACGCGGAGCTGCTGCTCGGCTCGAACCCGGCCGTGTGGATGTATGCCTCCGGCCCGGCGTTCGCCGGCATCCTCTACGACGAGGGCAACGACGTACAGAAGAAGATCGCCCAGATCGCCGTGGAGAAGACCTGGGGCTCCACCATGGTCCTCACCGAGCCGGACGCCGGCTCGGACGTCGGCGCCGGCCGCACCAAGGCGGTCCAGCAGGAGGACGGCTCCTGGCACATCGAGGGCGTGAAGCGCTTCATCACGTCCGGTGAGCACGACATGGAGGAGAACATCCTCCACTACGTCCTCGCCCGCCCCGAGGGCCACGGCCCCGGCACCAAGGGCCTGTCCCTCTTCCTCGTCCCGAAGTACCTCTTCGACTTCGAGACCGGCGAGCTGGGCGAGCGCAACGGCGTCTACGCGACGAACGTCGAGCACAAGATGGGTCTGAAGGCCTCCAACACCTGCGAGATGACCTTCGGCGACAAGCACCCCGCCAAGGGCTGGCTGATCGGCGACAAGCACGACGGCATCCGCCAGATGTTCCGCATCATCGAGTTCGCCCGCATGATGGTCGGCACGAAGGCGATCTCCACGCTGTCGACGGGCTACCTGAACGCGCTGGAGTACGCCAAGGAGCGCGTCCAGGGTCCCGACCTCGCGAACTTCATGGACAAGACCGCGCCCAAGGTCACCATCACCCACCACCCCGACGTGCGCCGCTCGCTGATGACGCAGAAGGCGTACGCGGAGGGCATGCGCGCGCTGGTGCTCTACACGGCGTCCATCCAGGACGACATCCAGGTCAAGGAGGCCGCCGGCGAGGACACCGGCGCGCTGGAGGCGCTGAACGACCTGCTCCTGCCGATCGTCAAGGGCTACGGCTCCGAGAAGGGCTACGAGCAGCTCGCCCAGTCGCTGCAGACCTTCGGCGGCTCCGGCTTCCTGCAGGAGTACCCGATCGAGCAGTACATCCGCGACGCCAAGATCGACACCCTGTACGAGGGCACGACGGCGATCCAGGGCCAGGACTTCTTCTTCCGGAAGATCGTCCGCAACCAGGGCGCCGCGCTGAACTCGCTCGCGGAGGAGATCAAGAAGTTCCTGGCGCTCGGCGAGGGCGGCGAGGAGCTGGCCGGCGCCCGCGACCAGCTGGCCAAGGCCGCCGTCGAGCTGGAGGCCATCGTCGGCCTGATGCTCACCGACCTCGCGGCCACCGAGCAGGACGTCAAGAACATCTACAAGGTGGGCCTCAACACCACTCGCCTGCTGCTGGCCTCCGGTGACGTGGTCGTCGGCTACCTGCTCCTCAAGGGCGCCGCGGTCGCGGCCGAGAAGCTGGAGTCCGGCGCCTCCGCCAAGGACAAGGCCTTCTACACCGGCAAGATCGCGGCGGCACGGTTCTTCGCGGCCAACGTCCTGCCGGGCGTGACCCTGGCCCGCAAGCTGTCCGAGGGCGTGGACCTCGACCTGATGGAGCTGGACGAGACGGCGTTCTAGGACGCGCGGGGCATCACCCACTCCCGCACGGGACGCTTGCTCCGCACGGGGACGCTTGCTCCGCACGGGGACGCTTGCTCCACGGCGGGGCATCCGCCCCTTCCGCGCGGGGCATCCTGCTCCGCGCGGGGCGCTCGCTTTCCGCAGGACGCTTGTTCCCCGCGGGGTACCCGCCCCTTCTGCGCGGGACGCTTGCTCCGCGCGGGATGCTTGCTCCCCGCCGGGCATCCGCCCCCTTCCCTGCGGGGCATCCTGCTCCGCGCCGGCCCCGGCCAGCTTCGCCGCGAGGCACCCGCCCCCCTTCCGACCGGGCCGGGCGCCCGAACGGATCCTGTCCGTCCGTTCAGCGCCCGGCTCTCCGTACCCCCCTTTACCAGGGCCCGCTTCCCGACACCGGGAGCGGGCCCTGGTACGTCGTTAAGGTGAACCCATGAGCAGCACGCGCGCCCGCTTCGACCGCGGCCACACCGACGACCTCCTGACCTTCCTGGCGGCGAGCCCGTCGCCGTACCACGCGGTGGCCAACGTCGCCGAGCGGCTGGAGAAGGCCGGCTTCCGCCAGGTCTCGGAGACGGACGCCTGGACCACGGAGCCGGGGGCCGACGCCTCGGCGACCAGCGGCGGCCGGTACGTGCTGCGCGGCGGCGCGATCATCGCCTGGTACGTCCCCCAGGGCGCCGAGCCGCACACCCCGTACCGCATCGTGGGCGCGCACACCGACTCCCCCAACCTGAGGGTGAAACCGCTGCCCGACAGCGGCGCACACGGCTGGCGCCAGGTCGCCGTCGAGCTCTACGGCGGACCGCTGCTCAACTCCTGGCTGGACCGCGACCTCGGCCTCGCCGGCCGGCTCTCCCTGCGGGACGGCTCGACCCGCCTGGTGAACATCGACCGCCCGCTGCTGCGCGTCCCCCAGCTCGCCATCCACCTGGACCGCTCCGTCTCCTCCGAAGGGCTCAAGCTCGACAAGCAGCGCCATCTGCAGCCGGTCTGGGGCCTCGGCGACGACGTCCGCGACGGCGACCTCATCTCCTTCCTGGAGGAGGAGACGGGCCTGGGCTCCGGCGAGGTCACGGGCTGGGACCTGATGACGCACTCGGTCGAGCCGCCCGCCTACCTGGGCCGCGACCGGGAGCTGGTCGCGGGTCCGCGCATGGACAACCTGCTGTCCGTGCACGCGGGCACGGCGGCACTGGCCGCGCTCGCCACCAGCGAGGCCGGCGGGAACGTGGAGCTGCCGTACATCCCCGTCCTCGCGGCCTTCGACCACGAGGAGAACGGCTCGCAGTCGGACACCGGCGCCGACGGTCCGCTGCTCGGCTCGGTGCTGGAGCGCTCGGTGTTCGCCCGCGGCGGCTCCTACGAGGACCGTGCGCGCTCCTTCGCGGGCACCGTCTGCCTGTCCTCCGACACGGGCCACGCCGTCCACCCCAACTACGCGGAGCGGCACGACCCGACCCACCACCCGCGTGCCAACGGGGGCCCCATCCTCAAGGTCAACGTCAACAACCGCTACGCCACGGACGGTTCGGGCCGCGCGATCTTCGCCGCCGCCTGCGAGAGGGCCGGGGTCCCGTTCCAGTCCTTCGTCTCCAACAACTCGATGCCGTGCGGCACCACCATCGGCCCCATCACCGCGGCCCGCCACGGCATCAAGACCGTCGACATCGGCGTCGCCATCCTGTCGATGCACAGCGCCCGCGAACTGTGCGGCGCGGACGACCCGTTCCTGCTGGCGAACGCGGTGGAGGCGTTCCTGGAAGGCCGGTAGCGCTTCCTGGAGGGCCGGTAGCCGTCCTGTGCCGCATGGGTGAAGCCCTCCCGGGTACCCGGCTTGGACCGGAACGACCGGACCATCCGGGACGACCGGACCACACAGGGAGGCAACAACTCATGGGCCTGGGCGGGTGCATCATTCTGATCGCCGTGGGGGCCATCCTCACGTTCGCCACCGACTGGGACATGCAGGGCGTCAACCTCGACCTGGTCGGCATCATCTTCATGATCGTCGGGCTGATCGGAGTCGCGACGTTCAGCAGCATCGCCAAGCGCCGGCGCGTGGTGGTGCCGCCTTCGACCCCTGTCATCGACGAGGAACGGCACCACAACCCCGGCGGCTACGGCGGCGTCTGACGGTACGGCGGCATCCCCGCAGTACCCGCCGCGGTAGTCGCGGTAGCCGCGGTAGCCGCGGTGTCCGGGGCCGCCGGTTCAGGCGCCCTCGTCCATCCCGGCGAGCACCAGTGGCAGCCGGTCCGCTCCGCCCGGCGTGACGCGGACCGGCACGCCCCAGTCCTGCTGGTGGACATGGCAGGCGGGGTACTCGTTTGACGGGTCGTCGTCGCAGGACGCGGCCATCGCGGAGACGTGCAGCACGCCCTCCGGTACGGAGGGGTCGATCTCGAGCGTGCGGGAGAGATCCGTGTCCGCGCCCTCACCCTTGAGGAGCAGCTCGGGCGGGGTGGCGGAGACCAGCAGACGGGTCGACGGGCCGTACCGCGTGTCCAGCTTCTGACCCGCCGGCGCCTGGAAGACGACATCCAGCCGGAGCATGCCGGGGGCGACTTCGGTGGCCGCGCGCCGGGTGCGGTGGGCCACCGACTCGACCCGTACGGCCTCCTCCGGCAGGCGCAGCCGGGTCAGCCGGTGTCGCGCGGACTCGACGACCACGATGTCGTCCCCGGACAGCACCGCGTCCGACGGCTCGCGCAGATCGGTGGCCAGCGTCGTCACCTCGCCCGTCGCCGGGTCGTACCGGCGCAGGGCGTGGTTGTACGTGTCGCTGACCGCGACCGAGCCGTCGGGCAGGGCGGTCACGCCCAGCGGGTGCTGGAACAGGGCCTGTTCGGCGGCGCCGTCACGGTGGCCGAAGTCGAAGAGCCCGGTGCCGACGGCCGTGTGGACGGCTCCGTCCCGGTCCACCCAGCGCAAGGCGCTCGTCTCCGAGTCGGCCAGCCACAGCCGGTCCCCGTCGGCCGACACCGCGAGACCCGACGGCTGTGCGAACCACGCCTCCGGGCCCGGGCCGTCGACCAGACCCTCGTTGGTCGTGCCCGCGGCCACCGCGACCGTGCCCTCCACGGGGTCGTACGTCCACAGCTGGTGGACACCGGCCATGGCGATCCACACCCGCCCCTCGAAGACCGCCACGTCCCACGGGGACGACAGGTCCACCTCGCGGGCGGCACCGGATGTCGGTGAGCCCTGCCACCACTGGCGGCCCGTGCCGGCGAGCGTGGTGACCTCGCCGGTCTCCAACTCCAGTCGGCGCAGGGCGTGGTTGACGGTGTCGGCGACGACCACCGAGCCGTCGTCCAGGAGCGCCAGCCCCTGCGGTTCGCTGAAGCGCGCCGTCCCGCCCGGGCCGTCCGCGAACCCCCGGGCACCCGAGCCGATGCGCCGCACGACCGTCTCACCGTCCGCCGCCAGCTCCACCAACTGGTGCCGGGTCGTGTCGCTCACCAGGAAGGTCCCCGACGGCAGCGGCAGCGCCTTGCCGGGGAAGCGCAGCACCGTGGGCTCCGGCTCCGGCGCCACATACGGCCCGTCACCGCGGCGCAGTGTGCCCTTCGCCTCGTGCTCCGCCTCCAGCTCCCCGACGAGCTTCGCGATCGCGTGCGCGTGCCCCTCACCCGCGTGCTGTGCGACGACGTACCCCTCGGGGTCGATCACCACCAGCGTCGGCCAGGCGCGCACCGCGTACTGCTTCCATGTGGCGAGCTCGGGGTCGTCGAGCACGGGGTGCTCCACGCCGTACCGCTCCACCGCGTCCACCACCGCCCGGTGGTCGGCCTCGTGCACGAACTTCGGCGAGTGCACGCCGATGATCACCAGCGTGTCCCGGTGCTTCTCCTCCAACTCCCGCAGTTCGTCCAGGACGTGCAGGCAGTTCACGCAACAAAAAGTCCAAAAGTCGAGAACGACGATGCGTCCTCGCAGGTCGGCGAGGGTGTACTGCTCGCCTCCCGTGTTCAGCCAGCCGCCCTTGCCGGTGAGCTCAGGGGCGCGGACACGTACGCGGCGGGGGGTTGTGGAGTCGGTCATGGATCAAGGGTGCCACTTGAGCGGAAGGCGCTCGCGGGCCTGTGGACAACCTTCCCGTGACCTTCTCCACGGCCTGTGGACAACTTCTACCGCTGCCCGTTTTCGTCACTTTCCGTAGGCGATTCCGTACCGGATGCGTGCGGACGGGGTTGGAGGGATGCTCGACGCAGGCAGGGGGGCCGACCCCGAGGGAGCAGTTCCATGGCACACGAGACCGGCGGCTCCGCCACCCGCGACCGCGACCGGCACGACCCCGAGACGCGGGACCGCGACGGTCGCAAGCACGACCCGTACGACCCGTACGAGCGGCACGAACGGCACGAACGGCACGAGCGCGAGACGAGAGACATGCCCGAGCGCCACGGCACCAGGGAGGACCGGAGCCGCTCCTCCTACGACGACTGGGACGTGGACATAAGGGAGGGCTACCGGTAACTCAGTCCAGAGCGTGTCCCGTCGTCGCGTCCACATGGTCCGGGACCTCGCCGTGGCGGTCCCCCACGGTGAGCGTCCCGGACGGCTCGAACACCAGGATCGAGGCACCGCCGGGAGCGCTCGGCCTGTGCTCCGTCCCGCGCGGCACCGTGAAGACCGAGCCCTTGGGAAGCACGACGGTCCGTTCCCCGGCCGGCTCCCGCAGGGCGATGTGCAGTTCGCCGTCCAGCACCAGGAAGAACTCGTCGGTGTGGTCGTGCGCGTGCCAGAGGTGCTCGCCGGCCACCTTGGCGACGCGTACGTCGTAGTCGTTGACGGCGGTGACGATGCGGGGGCTCCACAGGGCGTCGAAGGACGCGAGGGCCTTGTCGAGGGAGATCGGTTCCGTGGCTTCCATACGGCCATCGTCGGGGGTGCCGGTCCTGTCGTACGAGTGCTAGAAATCGCACATGCCGCAAGAATCCTCGCACGTGTCCGGCAGCCCGCACCGGGTCGTGGTGATCGTCGACGAGGGCACCAATCCGTTCGAGGTGAGTGTCGCCACCGAGCTGTTCGGGCTGCCGCGACCGGAACTCGGACTCGCGCGACCGCTGTACGAACTGACGCTGTGCGCGCCGGCGCCGGACGTCCGCATGAACCACGGCTTCTTCACGATGACCGGCGTGGCCGGACTCGACGCCGCGGAGGACACCGACACCCTCGTCGTACCGGGCCGCCCGGACAACGTCGTGCCGCGAACAGCCCCCGTACGGGACGCCATCCGCCGCGCCCACGCGCGCGGGGCCCGCGTCGTGAGCTTCTGCACCGGTTCCTTCGCGCTCGCCGAGGCCGGACTGCTCGACGGCCGCCGCGCCACCACCCACTGGCGCTGGGTCGACGAGTTCCGCATGCTCCACCCCGAGGTCCTGCTGGAGCCGGACGTGCTCTTCGTGGACGAGGGCGACGTGCTGAGCTCGGCAGGCAGTGCGGCGGCGCTCGATCTGGGGCTGTATCTGGTCCGCCGCGACCACGGCGCCGAGATCGCGAACGCCGTGTCCCGAAGGCTTGTGTTCGCCGCCCACCGGGACGGAGGGCAGCGGCAGTTCGTGGAGCGGCCGGTGCCCGAGGTGCCCGACGAGTCGCTGGCGCCGCTGCTGGAGTGGGCCCAGGAGCGGCTCGGCGAACCGCTGACGGTGTCCGGTCTCGCCGCGCGCGCGGCGGTCAGCCCGGCCACCCTCCACCGCCGCTTCCGCGCCCAGCTCGGGACGACGCCATTGGCCTGGCTCACAGGGGAGAGGGTGGCGCTGGCCTGCCGGCTCATCGAGCGCGGGGAGGAACGGCTGGATATGGTCGCCGAGCGCAGCGGCCTGGGCACCGCTGCGAACCTGCGGGCGCGGCTGCGGCGGGAGACCGGACTGAGCCCATCGGCCTACCGGCGGCGTTTCGGACCGGCCCCCGGGGAACCGCTGAAGGCATGAGACTCCTCGTACGCGACCGGCTTCTCGGCATCGGCGACGACTACTGGATCGAGGACGAGCACGGCACCAAGGTGTTCCTCGTCGACGGCAAGGCGCTGCGGCTGCGGGACACCTTCGAGCTGAAGGACCCCGAGGGGCACGTCCTGATCGACATCCACCGGAAGATGCTCGCCCTGCGGGACACGATGGTGATCGAGCGGGACGGCGAGCCCCTGGCGACCGTCCGCCGCAAACGGCTTTCGCTCCTGCGCAACCACTACCGGGTGTCACTGGTGGACGGCACCGAACTCGATGTCAGCGGCAAGGTCCTCGACCGCGAGTTCGCCGTCGAGTACGACGGTGAGCTGCTCGCCCAGATCTCCCGGCGCTGGCTGCGCGTCGTGGAGACGTACGGCGTCGACATCGTGCGCGAGGACGCTGATCCGGCGCTGCTGATCGCCGTGGCGGTGTGTGTGATCCACCTGGCGGAGAAGGAGGGGGAGGAGGACTGAGCCCCCGGACGAGGACTGCGTCCCCGGTTCCTCACCGGGCGGTTCCTCACCAGGCGGTGCCTCAGCGGCGTGGAGCCGCCAGTCCCAGCAGCCGGTCCTTCAGCGCGGGGAACTGCTCCCTCGTCACGCCCACCTTCGCCGGGTCGAACTCCACCGTGAGGACCTCCTCGTCGGCGCCCGCTTCCGCCAGTACCTCGCCCCACGGATCGACCACGATCGAGTGACCCGCCTGGGGAACCCCGGCATGTGTACCGGCCGTTCCACACGCGAGGACGTACGCCTGGTTCTCCACCGCTCGCGCCTGAGCCAGCAGCGTCCAGTGGGACCGGCGGCGCTCGGGCCAGCCGGCGGGGATCACGAGGGTCTCGGCACCGGCGTCGACGAGACCGCGGAAGAGTTCGGGGAAGCGGAGGTCGTAGCAGGTCGCGACGCCGACGGTCGTCCCGGGCAGCCGGACCGTCACCAGCTCGCGGCCCGCGCCCATCAGGACGGCCTCGCCCTTGTCGAAGCCGAAGCGGTGGATCTTCCGGTACGCCGCGGCGAGCTCACCGGAGGGGGAGAAAACGAGAGACGTGTTGTAGAGCGGGCCCTCGCCCGCGGCGGAGCCGCTGTCGGAGGCAGTCCGCTCGGGAATCGAACCCGCGTGCAGCCACACGCCCGCGTCGCTCGCGGCCTTGGCCATCGCCTCGTACGTGGGCCCTTCCAGCGGCTCGGCCTCGGCGGTGAACGCCTCGTAGGCGAAGGCGCCGGTCGTCCACAGCTCGGGGAGGACGACGAGGTCGGCACCTGCCTGTTCCCTGACGAGGGAAGCGACACGTCGCCGACGCGAATCGACCGATTCGCCCTCTTCTACACCGATCTGGATGAGGGAGGCGCGCACACTACCACCGTCCTGGCATTCGAGCCGTCCACACGGGCCTACGATCGTCACACGAAAGCACTGCCGGGGTGCCTCAGAGCAGCGTAACTTAACGTTCCACGGCATCCGCCGACAGCCGCCGACGCCCACCCGCACTCGTCAACGCCGACGCCCGCAACCC
>NZ_VJZE01000105.1 GCF_009377205.1 Streptomyces phyllanthi | reverse complement strand
TCCCTCATCCCTGCTTCGCCTGTGCCTCCCTCGCCCCGCTCCTCCCCTCCGCGTGGATCAGCCACGTCAGCGTCAGCATCAGGTCCAGACGGTGGGCCGGATCGTGGGTGGGGTGGCCGGTGAGTTCGGTGATACGGCGGAGGCGGTAGCGGACGGTCTGTTCGTGGATGTGCAGGCGGTCGCCGGTGAGGACCGCGTTGTCGCCGCACTGGAGATACGTCAGCAGGGTGACGAGGAGCGGCGTACGGCGGCGGGCGGGCAGGGCCAGGAGCGGGGCCAGTGACGCCGACGCCGTGGTGTCGATCAGGTCCTCCGTCAGCGCCCCCGCCAGCAGGGCCGTGTGGTCGGCGGCGCGGGCCGGGCGGTCGGCATCGAGGATGCCGCGCTCGACGAGGGCGATCGTGTGCCGGGCCCAGCGCAGGGACGTGGCCGTACGGGCCGGTGGCACCGTCGGGCCGATCGCCGCCGGGCCGAGGCGGCGCAGCAGCGTCGGCAGCCAGTCGCCGCCCGGTGAGTCGGGGTCGGGGACGATCAGATACGGCGTCGGGGCGTCCCAGTCGGCCAGCACGTCCGGCGGCAGGATCCTGCTGCGGGCGGTCCCCCCGTTCGGCTTGAGGGGCGAGCCGCCCGGGCGCAGGGCGACCACCGCCAGCGTCGCCGGCAGCTTCCACTCGGCCGATCTGGCCTGCTCCGCGATCGCCTCGGGTGCCGACGCCGGCTCACGGACCAGCAGGTCGCGCAGCCGGGCGCGACGGCGTTCGCGGTCGCTCGCCATATGGCCCTGCTGCCGGGCGTACCCCTGGGCCCCGGCATCGGCTGCTCTGGCCAGCAGCTCGAAGAGGTGGTCCGTGAGGTGGGAGAGGGTCTCCTTGGGCCAGCCGAAGCGGTACGCGTCCTTGATGAACCGGCGGCAGGCGACCTGACTGCTCAGCCGCAGCGCCGTCTGGAGGCGGTCGACTCCCCGGCCTCTGCGGGCCGCCTCGGCGCCCAGCCGGGCGTACAGCGCGGCGAGTTCGCCGACGTCCGGGTCCTCCTGGCCCAGCGAGTCCACGAAGAAGGCGACGGTCTCGCGGATGACCTCGTGGACGACCTGGGCGTACTCGCCGTCCAGGGGCCGTCCGGCTTCGAGGCTCCGCATGCGCACATGCCGTTCGATCTCCTCCACCGCATCCGCCAGGTGCGGACGGAGCATGGCCGACAGGTGCGGTCCTGCGACGGTGAGCGGTGCTAGCGGCACTAACGGTGGGTGGGTGACGGTCACGAATTCCCCCTCCGGGTTCCGGCGGGCTCCTCTGCCCCGGATGCTCCTCGCGTAACGCGCGTCGCGTCAACTCACCTGGGTGACAAGGACAGTTGGCTCAGTTGTCCGTCACGAGCCAATCTTGCGCAGATCGGTGCGAACCCTGTGGCGAACCGACAAGTAACCCGCGTAACTCCCCGTTCTCCCGTACAGCGCTACCCGTGGCCCCGCTCTCACGATTCCTCTCGGTAACGGACTCCCCCACGGGATCCCCCCGCCCGTACGAGAGGACGAAGCGTGATGAGAACAGCGCTGAAGAAGCGGCGGACGGCACTGCTGGCCGCGAGTATCTCGCTGGCCGCCCTGCTGGGCGTCTCCACGGCCCAGGCGGACACGGCCACGTCGTACGAGAAGCGGTACGGCGTGTCGTCCGTGGCCGCCGTCGACGCGCAGCAGAGCCCCTACGAACGCGGGCCCGCGCCCACCGAGGCCAGCGTGACGGCCTCGCGCGGGCCCTTCGCCATCAGTCAGTTGACCGTGCCTCAGGGCAGCGGGACCGGGTTCAAGAACGGCACGATCTACTACCCGACGTCCACGGCCGAGGGCACGTTCGGCGCGGTCGCCGTCATCCCCGGCTTCATGTCCCCGCAGGCCGTGATCCAGTGGCTCGGCCCGCGCCTGGCCTCGCAGGGGTTCGTGGTGTTCACCCTGGACACCTTCAACGGCCAGGACTTTCCCCAGGACCGCGCCAAGCAGCTCCTCGCCGCGCTCGACTACCTCACGACAAGCAGCGCGGTGAAGAACCGGGTCGACCCGGGCCGCCTTGCGGTCATGGGCCATTCGATGGGCGGTGGGGCCAGCCTGTGGGCATCCGCGAACCGGCCTTCGCTCAAGGCCGCCGTACCGCTGGCACCGTGGGAGGTCGACAGCTCCTGGGCACAGGCGGACAAAGTCCCCACGCTGATCATCGGCGGTCAGTCGGACGCGGTCGCACCCGTCGACTCGATGTCCATCCCCTTCTTCACCAGCATCACGGCACCGGAGAAGGCCTACCTGGAACTGAAGAACGGTGACCACTTCGTGCCCGCGGCCGAGGGTCCGGTCGTCGCCAAGTACGCGATCTCCTGGCTGAAGCGGTTCGTGGACCTCGACACCCGCTACGACCAGTTCCTGTGCCCGGCTCCCGCGCCGGACGCGAACATCAGCCAGTACCGGGCCACCTGCCCCCACACGTGAGTCCGGTGCGCTGACGGAGAGTTCGACGGACGTCCGAACGGAGATCTGACGGAGCCCACGCGGTGACCCCGCGTGGGCTCCGCGTGGGCTCCGCTGGAACCTGGCGTACCAACATCCGGGCCGCGCTCACGGCCCGGCGGCTCAACCCGCGGCTGCGGCTCGTCCTGCGGCTCGTCCTCCGGCTCTGCAACCGGCGGTTGGGCCGGCAGGCCCCCGGCCGTCGGCCTGAACGGGCCTCGTCCTCACCCGCCGGACGGACTGGAGGTCGGCAAGTGCCGCTTCGCGAAGTCCAGTTCCAGTCTCACCTGCTTGATCCGTTCGTCCACCACCAGCGAGCCGTGGCCCGCGTCGTAGCGGTACACCTCGTGCACCGCACCCCGCGCCTGGAGGCGCTTGACGTAGTTGTCGATCTGGCGGATGGGACAGCGGGGGTCGTTCACGCCCGCCGAGATGTAGACGGGGGCCTTGACCTCGTCCACGTACGTCAGTGGTGACGATGCCTCGAAGCGTTCCGGGACCTCCTCGGGCGTGCCGCCCAGGAGCGTGCGGTCCATGGCCTTCAGGGCCTCCATCTCGTCGTGGTAGGCCGTGACGTAGTCGGCGACGGGGACCGCCGCGATGCCGAGCGTCCACGCGTCCGGCTGCGTGCCGAGGCCCAGCAGCGTGAGGTAGCCGCCCCACGAACCGCCGGTGAGGACCAGTCGGGCGGGGTCCGCGAAGCCGGAGGTGACCGCCCATTCCCGTACCGCCGCGATGTCCTCCAGCTCGATGAGGCCGACGCGGTGCTTCAGGGCGTCCGTCCAGGCGCGGCCGTAGCCCGTCGAGCCGCGGTAGTTGATCCGGATCACCGCGTACCCGTGGTCAAGCCAGGCCGCCGGTCCCGCCGCGAACGCGTCGCTGTCGTGCCAGGTCGGGCCGCCGTGGATGTCGAAGACCGTCGGGTAGGGGCCCTTCACGCCGATCGGCCGCTGCACGAGCGCGTGGACACGGCCGCCGGGGCCGTCCACCCACACGTCCTCAACCGGCAGCGAACCCGGGCACTTCAGGCCCGGCGGGTCGAGGACCACCCGGCCCGTCGTCGAGCGCACCACCGACGGCTCGGCGGCCGACGACCACAGGTACTCCACGCTGCCGTCAGGGCGGGCCGTCGCCGACGACACCGTGCCCTTGGGCGTGTCCAGCCGCTCCAGCCGACGGGAGGCCAGGTCGTAGCGGTACAGCTCGCTGCGGGCCTCGAAGCTGTGCGACACGAGAAGCGCGGAACCGTCCGGGTACCACTCGGCGCTCAGGTCGCCCGTCAGCCTCTCCGCGAGCCCCAGGTCGGTCTCCTCCCCCGAGGCGACGTCCCACACGAACGGCTCCCAGCGCCCGTTCCGCTGGTGTCCGACGAGCAGCCGGGTGTCCCCGTCGACCGGGGCGAAGCCCAGCACCTCCAGGCCCAGCTCGACCGTGCCGCCCTTGGTGTCGTCGAGCTCCGCGACCGTCGTACCGTCGGGCCGGAGCACGCGCAGCGCCGAGTGCATCGCGTCGCCGTGCTCGGTGTGCTCGATCGCGATCAGCGACCCGTCGTGCGAGAGGTCGCCGACGCCTGCCGACTCGCGGTGCCGGTAGATCACCACAGAGCCGTCGGCAGCATCCGTGCCCGCCCGGGAGAGGTGGATCGTGGAGCCGTCCTCGTCGGTCGAGCGGCCGATCACCGCCGTACGGCCGTCGCGTCCGATGGCCATGCCCGCCGGGTACGACGGCGCGAGGCCCGGTGCCGCCTCCTCGTCCGGTCCGCCGTGGAACGGCTGGCGGCGCCACACGCCGAACTCGTCCCCGTCCTTGTCGTCGAACCACCAGATCCACTCGCCGTCCGGCGCGAGCACACCGTCCGTCGTGCCGTTCGCCCGGTCCGTGACCTGGCGCTGCTCCCCCGTCTCGCGGTCCCACGCGTACAGCTCGTACGTCCCCGTGGCGTTGGAGACGAACAGCGAACGGTGGGGCGCGTCCTCCGCCCAGTCCGGCAGCGACACCCTGGGCGCGCGGAAGCGCTTCTCCCAGTCGGGCACCGACCGGGTCTGCTCCTGCGGGGTGGATCCGTTGCTCTCAGTCATGGCCCCATAGTGCCCGCACCGCCCGACACTCCGCTGCCGAGGGTCCCCAGCCTGTGGAAAACTTTTCTTCCCCGCAGGCCAGGGGCGATTGTCAGCGGGCGGGTGCACACTCGCGACATGACCTCCGACATGACCTCACGGACGACCGGTGTGCCCACGACCGATTTACGCGCGGCCGTCGAGCGTTTCTGGGCAGCGGCCGAGGCCCGTGACTGGACCGCGTTCGCGGGCACGCTGGCCGAGGACGTGGTGTACACGCTGCCGCAGACGCGCGAGCGGATCAGCGGGCTGGAGAGATACGTGCGGTTCAACCGCGAGTACCCGGGCGACTGGCATGTGCGGACCGAGCGCGTCGTCGCCGAACCGGACCACGTCGTCACGTGGACGCGTGTGACGGTGGGTCCGCGGGAGATGGACGCCGTCACCTTCTTCACGGGTGACGGATACGGCCGTATAGCCACCGTCACCGACTTCTGGCCCGAGCCGTACGAGCCGCCGGCGGGCCGCGAGCACCTGGTGGAGCGGTACTGAGCACCGCCCGACCGGTCGGCACAAGGGCCCCGGGAGGCCGACCCCGCGCCCCGGGAGCGCGTGGCGGCACCGTACCGTTGAGGGCGTGTACCGGTTCCTGCTGACGCCCCGATGGTGGGGGATCAACGTCTTCGTGCTGCTGGCCATCCCGTTCTGCGTGTTCATGGGGTCATGGCAGCTGGGGCGGTTCGAGGAGCGCGTGGAGAGCCACCGGTCGGCGGGCGAGCAGGCCGAGTCCGCGAAGCGCTCGGCGGCCCGGCCGCTGGACGAGCTGCTGCCCGTGGACCAGGAGACCTCCGGCGAGCGGGCCACCGCGACGGGCCGGTACGGCAGGCAACTGCTGGTGCCGGACCGGAAGCTGGACGACCGGCGCGGGTACTACGTGCTGACGCTGCTGCGCACCGGCGACGGCAAGTCGCTGCCCGTCGTACGGGGCTGGCTGCCCGGTGACGCGGACCCGGCCAAGGCACCCGCCGCGCCCGAGGGCGAGGTGACGGTCACCGGCGCGCTGCAGGCGTCCGAGACTCCCGGGTCGAACGGGGTGAGCGCGGCCGGCGGGCTGCCCGAGGGCCAGACGGCGGCGATCAGCGCGGCCTCACTGGTGAACCTCGTGCCGGACGACCTGTACGACGCGTGGATCACCCTCGACAAGGGCGACTCCGGTATGAAGGCGGTCCCCGCGACCGCGCCCGTGAACACGGGCCTGGACCTGAAGGCGTTCCAGAACCTCGGGTACACCGGCGAGTGGTTCGTCTTCGCCGGCTTCGTGGTCTTCATGTGGTTCCGCCTGCTGCGCCGCGAGGTCGAGTTCGCGCGCGACGCGGAGCTGGGGCTGGTCACCGAGGAGGAGCCGACGCGGGAGGACGGGCCGTCGCGGGAGGACGGGCCGTCGCGGGACGGCGAACGTGCCCGGGAGGCCGCCTCCCCCTAGGCGGCTGCCCGGGAAGCCGCCTCCCCCTGGGCGGCCGGGCCCCGGCCCGCTCGCGGCGGGCTCCCCCGCTCAGGCGCCTGCCAGCAACCCCGTGTAGTAGACCGTTCCCGCGCACGCGTTGGGCACCGTGGTCGCTGCCGAGGGTGCGCCGACCTGTGGTGTGTGGGAGACCACGACGCTGCCGTCGGCGACGCCGTCCTCGGTGACCAGTTGGGGCGACACTCCGTTGCCCTCGGTGGTGGTGCCGGCGTTCTCGCCGGTGTTGTCGGTGGGTGTCGGGGTGGGGGACGGATCGGTGCCGCCGCCGCCCGTGCCCCCGGAGGTGGGACAGGTTTCCGTCGGCACCCAGGCGAACTTCACCTCGTACGCGGCACCGGGCTGCAGGACCAGCTGAGCAGCGGACAGGGAGGGATCGGGCAGCCCGGCCGCCCTGTCGCCCGCCACATGGCTCGCCGTACTGATCTTGGACGGGTCCGCCGCGCCCTGCGCGGCCGCGCCCACACCACCCGCGCCGGTGACCGTACAGCTGGTGCCGGAGATGTTGGCCACCCGGAAGGTGCCGTACACCGCGCCGGCTGCGTCGGGTGAGCCCGCGCTCGCGGTGGCTCCGCCGAGCTGGGCCGCCGTACAGGCCGGGGGGTTCTCGGCCGAGGCCGTGGCCGCGGGGCCGGTGGCACCGCTGCTCGAACCCTTGCCCTGGTCCCCCTTGCCGTCGCCCTTGCCGGTGCCCTTGGACGAACCGGCGGAATCGCCCGACGAACCGGAGCCCGCGCTCGCGCCCTTGTCCTGGCCGTCACTGCCCTGCGTCTGCGAAGTGTGACCCACGTTGGACGGGTCGGCGTCGGAACCGGCCGAGTTCGAGACGTGTACGAGGGCCGGGATCGCCGTACAGACGAACAACGCGGCGGCCGCCATGCCCACGGTGGCGTGCCGCTTGCGGGCGCGCCGGGCGGGCACCGCGCGCCGCAGGTGCTCCAGCGTGCCGTCGCGGGGCTCGAGCTCCTCCACGGCCTCGTGCAGCAGCCTGCGCAGCGCCAGCTCGTCGGCCCCGAGCCCGCCCGGTCCGTCGGACTCGTCAGGTTCACCGGATCCGCCCGGTCCGCCCGGTCCTGCCCGGCCGGATGCGCCGCCCGCGAAGACGAGTGCCTCCAGCCGCGCCCGGCCGGGGGCGAGGCCGTCCTCGTCCTCCCCCCGGCCCGCGAGATCCTGGCCCTTGGGGTCCTGCTCCTCGGGACCCTGGCCGTGTTCCTCGGGGCCGTGCTTCACAGTTCCGTTCCCAGCGTGCGATGCGTTCTGTTCGTGCTCGTTCTGTTCGTGCTCGTGCTGTGCGTGCCGTTGGCTCTGTTCGCGCTCGTCGTGCCCACTCATGCCGGAGCCTCCATGGCGACCCGGAGGGCCGCGATGCCGCGCGAACCGTACGCCTTGACCGAGCCCAGCGAGATACCGAGCGTCTCGGCGACCTGGGCCTCCGTCATGTCCGCGAAGTAGCGCAGGACCAGGACCTCGCGCTGCCGCCGCTGGAGCCCCTTCATCGCCGCGATCAGCGAGTCGCGCTCCAGCTGGTCGTACGCGCCCTCCTCCGCGCTCGCCATGTCCGGCATCGGCTTGGAGAGCAGCTTGAGTCCGAGGATGCGGCGGCGCAGGGCGGAGCGGGACAGGTTGACGACCGTCTGACGCAGGTACGCCAGGGTCTTCTCCGGGTCGCGCACGCGCTTGCGCGCCGAGTGCACGCGGATGAAGGCCTCCTGGACGACGTCCTCGCAGGACGCGGTGTCGTCGAGGAGGAGCGCCGCGAGACCGAGCAGCGACCGGTAGTGGGCGCGGTAGGTCTCGGTGAGATGGTCGACGGTCGTGCCTGTCGCCGACGTCGTCTCCTCGGCGCCGTCACGCTGACTTGGAATGCGGGTGGGCCGCGCTGCGGGCATGGGGGCGATCACCGGCATGCCGCCGGGCGCACCGGGCATGCGGGGACGGCGGGGTGGGCGAAGGGCTGTGCCCCTCGCCTGTACCGCGGTGAAGTCGAGTACCTCTGCCACGCCAGTTGGACACGCGTCCCCCCACGGGGGTTGTACGGGACAGGCATCACTTTTACGTCAGCCTGCACCCCCGCCCACGTGCCCGACGATCTGTCCGACGGTGCACCGGACGGCGTGCCACATGCCCACATGCGTACCAGCTCTTCCCCTATGCCCGTTTGCTTTGGCGTTCGGCCCCCCGAAGGGCGTTCGCAAAGACGCTCCCGACCCTCTGCGCGGTTGCGGAGAACAGGGAGGGAAAATCTTCGAATGCTCGGGGTTTCGAATCAAGTGGTCCGGACCACCTCCCTGGGCCACGGAAACCACACAGATCCTGCACATCGATGCGGTTCCGCCCTTGCCGGATTTCGGTCGCGGACTGCCTGAAGCGAAGAACTTACACGAGGGCGCTCCGCTGGTCGGGCTGTGGTTCGCCTCGTGTGCCGGGTGCTGTTCGGCGGGCGGCTGCGGGTTCGTTGCGGCTGGTCGCGCAGTTCCCCGCGCCCCTGAAGAGCTCGGGCGCGCCCTGCATCACAACGCGCCGTCACCACCACACTCCGTCACCACAACGCGCCGTCACCACCGCACGCCGTCACCCGCACCGCGCCGCCATCACGGCACACACGTCCCCCGCACCGCATCGCACCGCAGAACCGCAGAACCACCGGACCGCAGAACCACCGGACCAAGGGCGGGGAGCCCCGGCGTGCCCCCGGCCCACCCGCTACGGTCAGGCGCCCCAAGTCGCGACGTGCCCGTGAACACCCTCGGGGATCCGCGGAACGCGTGCCCTCTCACACCCCGCCGCGCCCCATGAGCTCCGCTGCCACCAGTTCCGCGATCTGGGCCGTGTTCAAGGCCGAGCCCTTACGGAGGTTGTCGCCGCAGACGAACAGTTCCAGTGCCGTCGGGTCGTCCAGTGCCCGACGCACACGCCCCACCCACGTCGGATCCGTGCCCACCGCGTCGGCCGGCGTGGGGAACTCCCCCGCGGCCGGGTCGTCGAAGAGCACCACACCCGGCGCCGTGGCGAGGATCTCGCGCGCCTTGTCGACCGTGACCTCGCTCTCGAACCGTGCGTGCACGGTGAGGGAGTGCGTCGTGACCACGGGCACACGGACGCACGTCACCGCGACCGGCAGCGCGGGCAGCCCGAGGATCTTGCGCGACTCGTCCCGTACCTTCATCTCCTCCGAGGACCATCCGTCCTCGCGGAGCGAACCGGCCCAGGGGACGACGTTCAGAGCGACCGGCTCCGGGAACGGGCCCGTGTCGTCGCCCACGGCCCGCCGTACGTCACCCGGGTGCGTCCCCAACTCCGTACCGGCGACGAGCGAGAGCTGCCGCCGCAGGGTCTCGACGCCCGCGCGCCCCGCACCGCTCACCGCCTGGTACGAGGAGACGACGAGCTCGCGCAGCCCGAACTCGGCGTGCAGCGCGCCCAGCGCCACGATCATCGACAGGGTCGTGCAGTTCGGGTTGGCGATGATGCCGCGCGGGCGGCGCCGCGCGGCGTGCGGATTGACCTCCGGCACCACCAGCGGCACCTCGGGATCCATCCGGAACGCGCCCGAGTTGTCCACGACCACCGCACCCTTGGCGGCGGCGACCGGCGCCCACCGCTCGGCGACCTCGTCGGGTACGTCGAACATGGCGACGTCGACTCCGTCGAGGGCCTCCTCCGACAGGGCCACGACCTCGACCTCCTCGCCGCGCACGGCCAGCTTGCGGCCGACCGAGCGCGACGAGGCGATCAGACGGATCTCGCCCCAGATGTCCGCGTGCTGCGAGAGGATCTGGAGCATGACCGAGCCGACGGCCCCGGTCGCTCCCACGACCGCCAGCGTCGGCCTGCCGGTTCGCCCGGCATCCACGGCCATCAGCGGCCGGTGCCTCCGTAGACGACCGCCTCGGCGCTGTCGGAGTCGAGCCCGAAGGCCGTGTGGACGGCGCGGACGGCCTCGGGGACGTCGTCGGCACGGGTGACCACGGAGATACGGATCTCCGAGGTCGAGATCAGCTCGATGTTGACCCCGGCGTCGGACAGCGCCTCGAAGAAGGACGCCGTGACGCCCGGGTTGGTCTTCATGCCGGCGCCGACGAGGGAGATCTTGCCGATCTGGTCGTCGTAACGCAGCGAGTCGAAGCCGATCGCGGTCTTCGCCTTCTCCAGGGCCTCGATCGCCTTGTGGCCGTCGGTCTTCGGCAGCGTGAAGGAGATGTCGGTGAGGCCCGTCGACGTGGCCGACACGTTCTGCACGACCATGTCGAGGTTGAGCTCCGCGTCGGCGATGGCGCGGAAGATCGCGGCGGCCTCGCCCGGCTTGTCCGGCACACCGACGACCGTGACCTTGGCCTCGGAGGTGTCGTGCGCGACACCGGAGATGATGGCCTGCTCCACCTTCTGGTCCCCTTGCTGAATCGGCTCACTGCTGACCCACGTGCCCTGCAGTCCGCTGAAGGACGAGCGGACGTGGATCGGGATGTTGTAGCGGCGGGCGTACTCCACACAGCGGTGGAGCAGCACCTTGGAGCCGGACGCCGCCAGCTCCAGCATGTCCTCGAAGGAGATCCAGTCGATCTTCCGGGCCTTCTTCACGACCCGCGGGTCGGCGGTGAAGACACCGTCGACGTCCGTGTAGATCTCGCAGACCTCGGCGTCGAGGGCCGCGGCCAGCGCGACGGCGGTCGTGTCGGAGCCGCCGCGGCCGAGGGTCGTGATGTCCTTGCTGTCCGCGCTGACGCCCTGGAACCCTGCGACGATCGCGATGTTGCCCTGGTCCAGCGCCGTCCGGATCCGGCCCGGCGTGACGTCGATGATCCGGGCTTTGTTGTGGACCGAGTCGGTGATGACGCCTGCCTGGCTGCCGGTGAAGGACTGGGCCTCGTGGCCCAGGTTTTTGATCGCCATGGCCAGCAGCGCCATGGAGATCCGCTCTCCGGCGGTCAGCAGCATGTCGAACTCACGGCCGGTCGGCATCGGTGATACCTGCTCGGCGAGATCGATCAGCTCGTCCGTCGTGTCGCCCATCGCGGAAACGACCACGACCACCTGGTGGCCGTTCTTCTTCGCTTCCACGATCCGCTTGGCGACGCGCTTGATGCCCTCGGCATCGGCTACGGAGGAGCCTCCGTACTTCTGCACGACAAGGCCCACGTGCGCTCCTCGCTCAGTCCGTCTCTATCCGCACATACCCACGTACTGCGGTCGGCTCAGTCTATCGAGCGGCCGGAATCCGCCTCTGGGGTGCCGCATGGTGAGATGTCCCGCTCACGCTGTGACCACCCCGGATTTCTCCGGATTTCCGCCCGGAGCCCGCCGGGTTTTCCCTCGGCGGGTCCCGGCCGCTCCGGACCGTTACCTGCCCACCAAGGGGAGCACCACTCGGAAAAGTGCCCCGAGTCACACCCGCTATCGTTCAGTAAGGCCGTGCCCGCGGAGCCTCAACTTTCAAGCACTAAGGTTCGCTCCGTGCGCGTACTTCTGGTGGAAGACGACGAGCCGGTCGCCGAGTCGCTCCGGCGCGGCCTGCTGAGATACGGCTTCGAGGTGGAGTGGGTCACCACGGGCGCGGCGGCGCTGGCCGACGAGAGCCCGTACGACGTCGTACTCCTCGATCTCGGTCTGCCCGACACCGACGGCCTGGACGTCTGCAAGGCGCTCCGCGACCGCGGGGACGTACCGATCATCGTGATCAGCGCCCGCAGCGACGAGACGGACCGGGTGGTCGGTCTGGAGCTCGGCGCCGACGACTACGTGTCCAAGCCGTTCGGGGTCCGCGAGGTCATCGCGCGGATACGGGCGGTCATGCGCCGTATGCAGCCGCGCGTCCCCGAGGCCTCCGCGTCCGCGCCCGGCCCCGACCGCTACGGGCCGCGCCTGACCGTCGACCGCAAGGCCGCGCGCGTCCACCTGGACGGCGAGGAGGTCTCCCTCGCGCCCAAGGAGTACGACCTGCTCGCCTTCCTCACCGAGGAGCCGGGCGCGCTGATGTCGCGCGAGCAGATCATGGAGGCCGTCTGGGACGCCAACTGGTTCGGGCCGACGAAGACGCTCGACGTCCATGTGGCGGCGCTGCGGCGGAAGCTGGCGGGCGCGATCACGATCGAGGCGGTCCGGGGGGTCGGCTTCCGGCTCGTCGTGAACGAGGACACCGGGGCCGGCGCCCCCGGGCCGGAGGAAGGCAAGGCGTCCGGGCAAGGAGACGACAAGGCATCCGGGCAGGGAGACGTCAAGGCGTCCCGGCAAGGAGACGGCAAGGCGTCCCGGCAGGGTGACGGCAGCGCGTCATGATCCGTCAGCTCATCCGCAGTTACGTCCTGCTCGTCGCGGTCGCGATCGCCCTGTTCACCGTCCCGGTGGCGTTCACCCTCACCGACCAGCTCCGGGGCGACACCGGCAGCGCCGTCAACCGCGAGGCCACCACCATGGCGCGGCTCCTGGGCGCCGGGACGCCCGACGCGTGCAAGGCGCTGCGGGCGATGGCCAAGGCGTTCGAGGACGGTACGGTCGAGGTGACCCCCATCGAGGCCTGTACGCCGAACCTGTCGGCACCGGACCAGGACACCGCCCTGACCAAGGCCGAGGAGAAGGGCGAACCCACGACCGACTGGGGCTCCCCCTTCATATGGGGACCCAAGCTGGTGGTCACCGTTCCCGCTCACCAGCAGACGACAGAGGGGGCCGGCGACGAGGGGCCGGTCGTCGGGGCCGTACGGATCGTGTATCCGACCAACGAGATGACCATGCGGCTGTGGACGATCTGGGGCTTCCGGGCGATCCTCGCGGTGCTCGTGCTGGCCGTGGCCGCCCTGATCGGCGCCGTGGCGGCCCGCCGCCTGACCGCCCCGCTGCGGCAGCTCAACGACATGGCGAGCAAGCTCAGCGACGGTGACCTGACGGCCCGTTCCCCCGTGACGGGCCCCCAGGAGACTCAGACACTCGCCCGTACGCTCAACCAGGCCGGAGAGCGCCTGGACACGCTGATCGCCTCGCAGCGGATCTTCGTGGCGGACGCGTCCCATCAGCTCCGTACTCCTCTCACGGCGTTGCGACTGTCCCTGGACAACATCGCGGACGGAGTGGACGACGACTTCGTCAAGGAGGACGTCGAGCAGGCGACGGCCGAGGTCGTCCGGATGAGCCGCCTCGTCAACGACCTGCTGGTGATGGCGCGTGCGGAGGCGAAGGTCACGGCCGCGGAGCCGCTTCCGCTCCGGGACGTGATCGAGGAGCGGCTCGCGGTGTGGAGGCCGGCCGCCGACGAGCGCGGAGTCACCATCACGCTCAGGGGGAGTGCCGACGGCCGGCTGCTTGTGATGGCCAGCCCCGGTCATCTGGACCAGGTCCTGGACAACGTGCTGTCGAACGCCCTGGAGGTCTCACCGGACGGCGCGACGATCACGGTTCGGGTGGAGCCCCGGGGCGACGAGGTGGTGCTGTCCGTGCTCGACGAGGGCCCCGGTATGTCGGAGGCCGAGAAGTCCCGCGCCTTCGACCGCTTCTGGCGCGGCCAGGGCCTCACCGGCCGCTCCGGCTCCGGACTCGGCCTCGCCGTCGTCAAGCAGCTGATGTCCGACGACGGCGGGACCGTCGCCCTGGGCGACGCGCCCAGGGGCGGTCTGTGTGTGACGCTCACCCTGCGGGCGGCCCCGAGGGGCGGGGGCTGAGGCGACGGCGGGGGGATAGCGCCCGCGCTCAGCCCCCGGGCCTGGCGGGGTGACTGCCGCTGTACGCGACCGGCGGTCAGCCCTCGGGCATCACCGAGGAGTGGTGGTTGACGATCAGCCACTTCCCGTTCCGCTTCTCGTACTCGTACGTGTAGCGGGCCTCGACCACGCGCTTCTGACCGGTCTTCGGGTCGGTCAGCGTGAACTCGTACACGCCCGCGTCGAGGGCGGAGTTGTTGTCGAGGACGTTGACGTGGGTCTCGATCTTCTTGCCGACCGGCTTGTTCTCGAGGAAGTGCTCGAAGTAGTCGACGATCTCGGCGCGGTCGGTGCGGACGTTGTTGGAGACGGTGGGCAGCAGGATCGCGTCCTTGGCGTACAGGTCGGCAACCTTCTCCGGGTCACCGATCTGCAGGGCCGCGTTCCAGTTGTCGAACAGGGCCGTGATCTGCTTCTTGCCCGGCTTGGCCGGTGCGTGCTTCTGGTCCGGGGTGGCCACACTGATTCCGGCGGTCACCGTGGCTGCGGTGACGACGGCGGCGGCGGTGACGAGGGCGGCGCGTATGCGGGTCTTGCGAGTCATCGCTGTCTCCAGTGCGGATGAGGTGGGTGTCTCCCCGTCCGCGTTCTCTGCGGTGGGAGTGACTCCAGACTCGCCTCACGCCGGTTAGGGCCCGTGCAACGGACGTACAAGGGGAAGCCAGGGCAGGCCCAACTCACGTACGGTGAGGGCCCGTTCACGTTCCAGGTGCCCCACCGGCCGCCTCAGCGGGCCTGCTCCGCCGCGCCACAGCCCTTGAGGAGCGGGACCCCCGCCCCAAGCGACACCTGGGTGCAGCGGGCTACACCCAGGCTCGGGACCCGACGAAGTCGGGCGTCTCAGTCCGCCAGTTTCCTGAGGGGCTCGGTGTCCACGGAGATGTTCACGGGATCCGGGAGCTTGACGGTCGCGCCGAAGGGGAGTTTCTCCTCGTGCCGGTAGCGGCCGTCCTCCGGCTGGTTGAAGACCACGACCGAGCAGTCGTCACGGTCGATGAGCAGGTAAACGGGAATGCCGGCGGCCGCGTAGCCGTCGGGCTTCTCAACCCGGTCACGCTGGTGTGTGTCGGAGTCGTGCGACGTGACCTCGACAGCCATGAGCACGTCCTGTGCCTCCGACCAGTCCCCGTGCCCCTCAAGGAATCCGAACGGCGCGAGGACCCCGTCCGGGCGTGCCCGCCCCCTGCTATACCGCTCGACCTTCATGCCACGATCCCCGTAGAGCCAGAGCTCAGGACGATGCTGCATGCACAGCCTCTGCAACCAGGCGATGATCTGATCGTGGTTGCCGTCGGTCACGGGCTTGACCTGGACCCTTCCGTTGATGAACTCCAGCCGCACCGTCTCCGGGGCATGGCGCTCCAGTTCCTCGAACTCCTCGACGGACATCTGTGGCCGGTCCTCGGTCCTGGGGGTCATGGCGTCGCCTCCTCGACACCATGGTGCCCTGACCGGCGCGTCCTGCACGCTCACACGTCCCTCCCGTCCGGCGGACCCCCGGCAGGAGGGCCGCCTTGGTCGCCGTCTCCGGGGCCGAAGGGCCAGTCGGTCCGTGCATCGGCTGCGGCCGGCTCCTCCTCCGTGAAGGGCCCGTACTCGGCCTCGTACTCGTACATGGCCGCGAGTCCGGCGGCGCGCACCTGCTCACGGTTCGGATGGGTGCCGAGGTACTCCTCCACCGCGTTCGCCACCACAGCGTCGACCGATCGGCGAGCGGCCCCCGCATACGCGCGCAGCCGCTCGGCGAGGTCCGCGCCGAGTTCCGCTGTCAGACGCCCGCCCTCAGTCGGCTCGTGATGGCAGGGCAGGGCTAGGCTGGGCGTAAGCCACGATCGAGTCCTCTTCGATCCGTAGGTCCAGGCCCCGGAGCCGGTGTTGGTAGCACCGACCGGGGCCGATCTTTTGCTCGTTCGCCGCGAACCTGGAGCGGCTTTACGTTCCGACGCAAGCCGATCACGCAACGTCACCCTTTCGAGGTACGCCGCCTCAACTCACGTACGGACTTGGTTGGTTGGGTTGGTTTTTCAACCACCCAGAACCAGAAAAACCATGGGGAGGAGCTCGAAGCCCGAGACTCGGGGCCCGGGGCTCAAGCTCCGGGCCGACCTGCGGAAACGTCGGCGAGGAAGGCCGTCCACGCGGCCGCGGTGAGGTGGAGCCGGGGGCCCGCGGGGACCTTGGAGTCGCGGACGTGGACGGTGGTCCGGGGGGCGGGGAGGGCGACCTCGACGCAGTTGCCGCCCTCGTCGTCGCTGTAGCTCGACCTGAACCAGTCCAGCGCGACCTCGACGCAGGCGCCGCCCTCGTTGTCGCTGTAACTGGACTTGAACCACTTCAGCTGGTCACTCACGACTGTCCACCATCCGCTCGATGAGACGGGCCGACTCGTCGGGTCCGAGAGCCTGTGTGCGGATCATGCTAAGCCGCTCGGTGATCCGGCTGACAACACCCGGATCAGCCGAAAGCTCGCTGGCGAACGGCCCCTCGGTGAAGGCGAACCGCTCGTGGTCACGCGTTTCCAGCAGCACCATGGGCCCCAGGAGTGCGTCGCTGACAGCCCGTTCGAAGGGGAGCACCTGCAACACGACGTTCCGCAGGCGCGCCACCTCCAGCAGGCGGCGCAGTTGTTCGGTGTCCACCTGCGGGGCGCGCAGCACGGCCTCGTAGACGACGAAGCTCAGGCCCACCGGCGGTTTCCGCTCGGTGAGGATGGCCTGCCGCTCCATACGGGCGGCAACGCGCTCGCCCACCGTCTCCTCGTCCAGCGGCGGGATACGGCTGTCGATGAGGGCGCGCGCGTACCCCTTCGTCTGCAACAGCCCCGGCACGAGCGCGACTTCGTACCACCAGATACTGGTCGCCTCCCTCTCACGCTCCATGAAGTCCTGCGCCCGCGCCGGAAACCGCTCCCGGTTCAGGAACTCCTTGGCGGCACTCAACATCCCCTCCGCGCCGCACAGTTCGTCCGCCACGTCGAGCACGCGCGACGTCGGCCTCCGTACACCGCGCTCCAGGACGCGATGGTGTCCGGGGAGTAGTTGGCGGCGGAGGCGAGCTTCTCGCGGCTGACGTCCGCCCTCGTGCGCCAGCGTTTCATCTGGTCGCCGCTGTAACGCCAGGCCACGGGCGGCTGGTTGTTGCTGGGCGCATCCGACACGGTCACCACCTCCGACCGGCGCACTCCCCTGTGCACCTCTCCGACTCGCTACCGAGCGTAGCTTCACGCGCAGCTCTGTGTGACTGACTTCACGCTGCTCACCGCTTTCCCCGTACCGCCCTGACCACCTCGGCGACGGCGGTCAGAATCCGGGCCCGGTCCTTCGACTCGGTTCCGTCGAGGGCGGACCGGACGACCAGGACAGCTGCCACGGCGACGATCAGCAGGACGATGACGCTGCACACGGCAGCGACGAGAACGGGATCCATGACTGCTCCTCAGGGAACGTCGAACGACGCACATGTCGTGGACGACGTGGACAACGCGGACGATGACGAGGTCGACGGTGCCGAAGAGGAGTCGTTCGCCGGATCGGTAAATCTGTGCGAGCCGTGGTTACCGCGCAGGTCAGAGCAGTAACGTGGGAGATTCCGAGTCGGCCGAGTCGGCCGACTCGTGGCATGGGGCGGCACGGCGCACGCGTTCACGGGCACGAGGTACGAGGTACGAGGTACGGGGAGCCATGGCGGAACCGCTGGACTACGAGAAGGTGCTGGACAGGCTGCTGGAACTGGCCGGATGGCCCAAAGCCGCCACCGTGCGGGTGGAGATGGGCAAGGAACTGCCGGCAGGCCATCAGCCCCCGGCCGACAGCACCGTCGCAGACTGGGTGGCGCTGCGGACAGTTCCCCGCACCGACGAGCAACTGGAGCTCTTCCTGGCAGCGGTCCACCACCTCGCGAGGACAAGGCAGCGGGGCCCGGTTCCGCAGGTCACGGCCCAGCAGTGGCGCGGGATGGCGAAGCGCGCCCGGGCCAGGCGCGGGAGAACCCCGTGTGGCACCGGCCCCACTGCCCCTTCCGCGAGTCCCGCGCGTACACCGGGCCGCCGGGCGAACTGGCGCAAGGACGTGGCGGAGTGCGCGGCCTGGTATCTGCTGGAACCCGGTGGCGCGGAAGCGGAACCGGCTGGAGCGCTCAAGGAGCAGGCGCAGGAACTCGCCCAGCGGCTCGCGGAGTTGTACGACGAGGTACGCGGCACATTCGACGGCGACCCCTGGCGCGACGAGCACCTGGCACGGCGGATCTCCCGCCGGACGAATCAGCTCATCCATCTGCTCTGGCGCGGCAAGCCGGGCTTCCTCTCTCCCGCCGAGGCCGCGCTGATCGCGCTGCTCCCCTTCCTGCACCAGGTGCACCGAGCGCGTACGGCGGCCGAGCTGTCCCATGTCGACCCTGTGGACCTCGGGCAGTGGACCGCACCGGACGAGGACCGGCGGATGTACGAGGTACTACTGGGCGGGCACGAACGGCTCGTCCGGCGGGCGGAGTTGGGCGCTCTGGCGGAGGCGGGCGTTCTGTTGGACCGCCGGGACGGGCGGCCGGAGATCGGATGGTGGCTGTTCCACCAGTGGGCGGGACGGCAGCCGGGGCGGCTCCCGGACCTCCTGTCGGCCGTGGATACCCACGCCTCCAGCCTCGACGACCTCACCGTGCTCCTCGAACCGGACCTCTTGTCCCGTCTCCTGCACTGCGCGTACGCCGGCCCCTCAGAGCTCTTCGAGCACCTGGGCAAGGACCGCTTCCAACTCGACTTCCACGGGCGCGACTTCCAGGACGTACGCGAACGGCTGGTCGGCCCGCTCTTCTCGCTCGCCCACGCGATGGCGATCGAGGTCACGGGCCTCTCCTCGGTGATCGTCCGCCACGTCGGAATCCCGGAGGCACTGAATCCGGGCACGCTCGTGACCACGATCGAGAAGGCTTCCTGGCCTCCCCGGGGGGACGGGGACGGCATCGGGCTCAAGGCCGACTGCCGCCACCCCGCCGTGGTGGCCGCCCTCACCGAGCACACCCAGCGGTTCGAGTCGCTGCTGCGGGTCGTACGGCGCACGGGCGCGCCCGAGTTCGCTCGGCTGCCGCTGTACACCTGGGCCGACGAGATACGCGAAGTCGACGAGAAGGGCGTGCGCGTACCGGTCGGCGGGGTCATCCGCTTCCGGCTCGACGAGGAACGCGTCCAGGAACTCCTCATGGGCGAGAACCTCTACCGCGACCGCTCCCTCGCCATCCGCGAGCTCTACCAGAACGCCCTGGACGCCTGTCGCTACCGAAGAGCACGGTCCCGGGCCGCCGACGGCTTCGACTCCTACAAGGGGCGGATCGAGTTCACCCAGGGGTTTGACAAGGACGAGCGCCGCCACTACCTGGAGTGCCGGGACAACGGCGTCGGCATGGACGAGCTCACCCTGTCGGAGGTCTTCTCCAAGGCCGGAGTCCGCTTCACCGACCTCCCCCGCTACCGGGAGGAACGGCAGGAGTGGGAGGACCGCGGCATCACCCTGTCACCCAACAGCCGTTTCGGCATCGGAGTCCTCAGCTACTTCATGCTCGCCGACGAGGTGCGGGTGACGACCTGCCATATGGATCCCGTGGACGGCAGGTTGCGCGAGATAAGTGTCCTCATCACCGGGCCCGGCCATTACTTCCGGGTACGGCCGACGGGTCGCGCGGGGACGATCGGCACGACCGTACGGCTGTATCTGAGAGACGGCGACAAGGCTCCCTCGTGCGTCAGGGAACTGCGCAGGTTCCTCGGGATCGCCGAATTCGCAACCACCGCCAGTCACGAGGGTCAGCCGGTCAGGTGGGATCCGGGGATGATGCGCCCGAGGGAGCCCATGGGCCTGGAGCCCAACGGCTTCGAGGCCCACGGCAACCACGTGTCCTGGTCCGCCGGCCCGCACGGGGAGGACGGCCAGGTGGTCTGGTGCGAACACGGCGGAGGCATCCTCGTCGACGGCATCCACACCGAGCCCCGGGTACTGCGGGGCGTCCTGAGCGCCATGAGCGACTCGCGCCGACCGCGCGGAGTCGTGGTGAACCTCACCGGCAGGAGCCGGCCCCGGCGGCTCTCCGTGGACCGTACGGAAATCCTGGACGACGACCTCTGCGTGAATGTGGAGCAGTTGGTCAGGGACGCACTGCCGACACTCCTCTCGGCGGAGCCTGCGCTCCTGACCCATGAGTGGCTCACCGATGTCGCCCACCGCAACCTCCGGCTCGCCGACATCGTGACGGAGGCGGCCGGAGCGGCGGGGTACGAGCTGGAGCTGCACGGCACTGCCTCGGCGGTCGCCGTCGCCGGGTTCTTCCCTTCCGACGTCGAGATCTTCGGCAGGGACGATCTCGACGCGCCGCGGCCGTGGATCAGCACGTACGGCTCCCCGGACGATCCCACCCTGCTCTGGCGGCTGCTGGCCCACCGGCCCAACGCCATGCTGACCGCGCTGGCCGAGACCGTTCCGGAACTGAACCAGGTCGAGAGCGTGCTCCCCGCACTCCCTTCGGACAACTTCGCTCGAACTCTCGGCGGCCTCCGTCTGGGCGACCGCAGCTGGCCTGGCCAGCGCAATGCCGCCAGAACGGCCGATCCGGGACACGCGTTCTCCCTCGCCAGTGTGTGCGGGCTCTCGTACGAGAAGGCCGTGGCGCGTCTGGCCGAACTGCGCCTGCCGACTCCGGAGCCGCCCGACGCAGATCCCGTCGTCGATGAGATCCATCTCGCGCTCGTCAGTTCCGACCTGTACAGCCGTGCCGGGTTACCCTGGAGTCCTCTTCGCGCCGACGCGACAGTGCCTCCAGGGCATCTGCTCAAGGCCCACTTCGAGTTCGGCATCAGCGTCGAGGAGGCCGCCCTGAGGTTGAGGGCATTCGGTTTCCGGGTCCCGGAACCGCCCCCCTCCGCGGATGACATGGACGAGGCGGCAATCCGTCTGTTCAGCCGCGACCTGGACGGCCAGTACTCCTGGCTCGACATCGACGAGCCGGTTCTTCCGCAGCACCTGTACCGGGCGTACTCCGAACTCGGCCTCGGCATCGGCAAGGCCATCCAGTGTCTGACGGCGTTCGGCTTCAGCGTTCACGGGGCGAGCGCGATGACGGATGATCCGGACGAGAGCACGGTCCGCCTGTTCACTGACGGCAGCGTTCAGCTGATGGACCTCACGAAACCTGTCCCGGCCAGCCGTCTGCTCCAGATCGCCGCCGAGTTGGACCGACCGGTCGCCGAGGTGGTGCGAGAGTTCCGAGCCCATGATGTCGCCGTGGAGATCAGCCCCGTTCACGAACAACTGCCCCTTGACGTCCTCAAGGACAGCTCGGACTGGGGCCTGGACATCGGCGACTGGGGATACCTGTGCGACAGCGGGAAGGTCCTGCCAGGTCTGCTCGTCCACAGCGCGTCCCTCCGGGGCGCCTCCCTGGAGGAGACGGCCCGGCACTTCCAGACGCTGGGCTTCGAGACCCCTGCCACGCTGCCCCCGCAGACGGACGACACGGACGTGGTGATTCTCAGCCTCAACCTCACCGGAGGACACCCTTGGTGGAAGGAGGACGATTCCGTACCCGCCCTTCACGTGGCGCGGGCATCCCTCCACACCGGAATGCCACCGGTGGCAGTGGCTTCCCGGCTGCGCGCCTACGGTCTGCTGCCGCCGGACACGTCTCTTCCGGCCCAGCCCATGCCCGAGGGCGACTTCAGGGTCAACGCCTACTTCCGCGATCTGAGCCGGTATGGCAACGAACCGCTCGAAATGGGCAAGCCGGTCCCGCTGCACTATCTGGTGACCATCGCGCCATTTCTGTTCACGGAGCCCCGGAAGGTCGCGGAATGGCTGTCCGCGTACGGTTTCCAGGTCTCCACCGACCGGTTGGACCAACTGGACGAGGCCGATCGAGGACTCTGTCTGTCGTTGTTCCGTGGAGCGACGACTCTGCCGACCAGCTTTCCCCTGAACCTCGACGCACCGCTCAGCGACTTCCTTCAGACCTCCGAAGCGTCCCGCCTGCCCGCCCGTGAACTCGTCAAGCGGCTCGAACGCCTGGACGTGGACCTCGACCGGGTCCGCGAAGCCGTCCGAGCCGCCCTCCCAAAGGTTCCGGGACTGGTCATGAAGCCGGAGCAGGGGGCCGGGCCCGAGGCCGGACAGCCGCCAGACGCTACTTGACCTTCCGCAGGCCCAGCGGACCGGCGATCTCCTGGGCCATCACCGCGCCCGCCTCGAACTCGAGCGTGTCGTCGCCCACGCCCTGGTCGGTGTCCAGGCCGTCCAGTTCGGCGAGGGGCTGGTTCAGGCGGACGTGGGCGACCAGGGACTGGAGGGCGCGCAGGGTCGCGGAGGCCGTCGAGCCCCAGTTGGAGAAGTACGAGAACTGCCACCACCACAGGGCCTCGGTCGTACGGCCCGCGCGGTAGTGGGCCATGCCGTGGCGGAGGTCGGTGATGACGCCGGCGAGGTCGTCGGAGATACGGGCCGGAACGGGGGCCTTGCGCGGCTCGTACGGGTCGAAGACCTCGGAGTAGACGTCGATCGGGTCCAGCAGCCGGGCCAGGTTCTCGCGGAGTTCGTCCACGTCGGGCTCCGGGCCCAGATCGGGCTCGTACCGCTCCTCCGGCACGAAGTCCTCGTGCGCGCCGAGCCGGCCGCCGGCCAGGAGCAGCTGGGAGACCTCCAGGAGGAGGAAGGGGATCGCCGAGTCCGGCTCGTCGCCCTTCGCCACCTCCGTCACGGCGACGAGAAAGCTCTCTACCTGGTCCGCGACCTGGACCGCGAAGTCGTCCGGGTCCTGGTGCGTCGCGTGCAGCGTGGCGTCAGACATCTAGGAGTCGTCTCCCCTCGAAGGCGCGGCCGAGAGTCACCTCGTCCGCGTATTCCAGGTCGCCACCCACCGGGAGGCCGCTGGCCAGGCGGGTGACCTTGAGGCCCATGGGTTTGATCATGCGGGCGAGGTACGTGGCGGTGGCCTCCCCCTCCAGATTCGGGTCTGTCGCCAGGATGAGCTCCGTGACCGTACCGTCGGCCAGACGCGCCAGCAGCTCCCTGATCCGCAGGTCGTCGGGGCCGACGCCCTCGATGGGACTGATCGCTCCGCCGAGCACGTGGTAGCGGCCGCGGAACTCGCGGGTGCGCTCGATCGCGACCACGTCCTTCGGCTCCTCCACCACACAGATGACGGAGGAGTCGCGGCGCGTGTCGCGGCAGATGTTGCACAGCTCTTCCTGTGCCACGTTTCCACAGGTCGCACAGAAGCGGACCTTGGCCTTGACCTCCATGAGGGCCTGCGCGAGACGGCGTACGTCCGTCGGCTCGGCCTGCAGGATGTGGAAGGCGATCCGCTGGGCGCTCTTGGGACCGACGCCGGGGAGCCGCCCCAGTTCGTCGATGAGGTCCTGCACCACGCCTTCGTACAACGGACTGCCTGCCCTTCGTGGAGTCTTTCAGTTCGTACGGTAGTTGGCCCTCGCCCGTCTGAGGAAGGCAGGCCGGGATTCCGCGGGGCCCGGGAGGGGGTGCCGGGCGGCGGAAGGCGTCAGAACGGCAGGCCCGGAATGCCGCTGCCGCCCAGGCCCTGGGCGAGGGGGCCCAGCTTCTGCTGCTGGAGCGCTTGCGCGTTCTCGTTGGCCGCCTGGACCGCGGCGACGACCAGGTCGGCGAGGGTCTCGGTGTCCTCCGGGTCCACGGCCTTCGGGTCGATGACCAGGCCGCGCAGCTCGCCGGAGCCGGTGACCGTGGCCTTCACCAGACCGCCGCCCGCCTGGCCGTCCACCTCGGTCCTGGCGAGCTCCTCCTGCGCGTTCGCGAGGTCCTGCTGCATCTTCTGGGCCTGCTGGAGCAGCTGCTGCATGTTGGGCTGGCCACCACCGGGGATCACGATCAGCTCCCTCTCGCGGGTTGTGTCGGAGGTTGTCTTGCGGGTTCTTGCGGCTGTCTTGCGGGGTCTTGTGGGGCTGTCTTGCTGGGTCTTGCGGGTTTCCGCGTCTGGAACGAGCCTACGTGGTCTGCGTGGCCGTCGCCCAAGCACTCTTTCGAGTGATGTCACACGGAAACCCATACCTGATCAAGCCCCTCGTCCGGGCGGAAAAACGGCGAAAGCACCGTCGCCGCCGTCCGGTGGGCGCTAGGAAGGGGGCGGCCGGGTGTTATGCGGTCTCGTCGCGTCAGCAGCAGTAGGGAGTGCCTGGTGAGCCAGCCGGAGATGCAGCCCGAGGGAGCGTCCCAGGAGGGGCCGGACGACAGGCGGGACGACAGGCGGAGCGACAGGCCGAGCGACGGATGGAGCGAGGGCGCGGGGCCGTGGGCGGTCGGGCCCGAGCTGACCGGGCGGCCGTTTCCGGCGGGTGACTGGGGGGAGCCCGCGGAGCAGTTGGAGGAGCTGTACCGGTGGGTGGAGCGGGGGGCGCTGGAGACGGCGGCGTGGTATCTGGCGGACCGGGTGTGGA
>NZ_VJZE01000104.1 GCF_009377205.1 Streptomyces phyllanthi | reverse complement strand
GGGCAGGGAACGGTGGGGGTGAGGGAGAGAGCCGTCGACCGACCCGCACCACGCCGTTGGGCGCTGTGTGCAGGAGGTCAGACGTCGTGGAACGGTCGTCCGGGGAAAGGCGTGACGCGACCTTGGGCCAGGTCGGACAGGAATCCCGGGCAGGGCGACCGATTAAGGAGGCGCCGACCTAGATGCGAAGAACCGTGGAGTCCGCCGCTTGCGTTCTCGGGACCGCGAAGTCGCGTGCCGCGGAGGCGTGACGGGCGAGCGCGGAGCCGGGCGCCTCGTCACCGTTCTCCGAGCTCAGCGGAGACAGGCAGGGCACCGCCACAGCGGGACTCTGCGAAGGCTGCCCGGCGACACAGCCCTCACCGGCGTGCTGCTGTCCGTGACCGTCGTGATGGCCCTCGGAGTGCTCGCCCGCCGACTGAGCCGACGTGGCACTCGCAACGTTTTCGTGTTCGGCGATGGGCTTGAGATGAACGCCCGACGCCGAGACGCCCTTGTGAGAGGAGAGGTGACTCACCGTGGTGTCAGGGCTGGCCGCATGTGTATACAGCAGGCCGAAGAGGAACAGGCCAAGCCCCAGCACGCGCAGCAGAGCCGCTGATGAGCGGCTTCTCGGCGCACAAGAAGGAGACCAGGCCGTAATCACGCTGTGATCCTAACCCGATCGCGGGGCCCCGGCGCGCCGCCCCAGGAGAACATTGCGTGAACCCAGCCACATGACGGCGCCAGGGTCACCTTGTGGCGCCAACCAGGCCGCCCTCTGGGGACTTCACGGTTCGCAAACCTCTTGTTCCGCCCCGCGCCACGGGCATGGAGACCAGAAACCAGTGTGACGTTTCATCCTCGCGTCGAAAGCCCGCCCCGAGCGGCCGTCTACTATGGAGCTGCGTACTCGGTGGCGGAAGGAAGTCAGGGCGATGCGGCGGCTGGGGGATCTCGAGGCAGAGATCATGGATCGTCTCTGGACATGGAATCGTCCGGCGACGGTGCGCGAAGTGGTCGACGACATCAACAAGATCCGCCCCATCGCGTACACGACGGTCATGACCGTCACCAACATCCTGTATTCCAAGGGCTGGCTGTTGCGCGGCAAGCAGGGGCGCGCCTGGCTGTACTCCCCGGTGCGCAGCCGTGAGGCGTACGCCGCCGCGCTCATGGAGGACGGCCTGGGCGAGAGCAAGGACCGCCCGGCCGCGCTGGTCCACTTCGTCGAGAACATGTCGGAGGAAGAACAGGCCGCCCTGCGCAAGGCCCTGCGGACCGTGGGACGACAGGCCAAGGCCGAGTCGTGAACGCGGCCACGGCCCTGGTCGGCTACACGGCAGCAGTGGGGTTCGTCGCTCCGCGCCTCATGCTCCGCGGCAGTTGGCAGCATCGGGCCCCCGCCCTGGCGGTAGCTGTGTGGCACGCCTTGGCGGTCTCGTTCTCGATCGGGGCCGCGCTGGCCGCGTACAGCCTGGCCATGCCGGCCGAGCACCTGCACGCAGGGCTGGTGGGGCTGCTGCACACCTGCGGCGTGGACATGGGCACGGCGCAGCCCGACCCGCACACCGCGGACCGGCTTGCTGTCGGTGTCCCCGCCGCGATCGGGATCGCCCTGATCGCGAGCTTCGTCTTCCACGTCGTACGAGCCCGTCGGGTGCGGACTGAGCACCGGGAAGCGGTGGACTTGGTGGGCCGCCCTTCGACCCGGCTGAGTGCCACCGTCCTTCCGTACGACGTGCCCGCCGCGTACTGCCTGCCCGGGCGTGATCCCCGGATCGTGATCAGTGACGCGGCGGTACGCGAGCTGACACCCGAGCAGCTGGCCGCCGTGCTGGAGCACGAGCAGGCCCACATCGTGGGTCGCCACCACCTGTTCCTGGCCGCCGCGGAGGCGTTTCACTCGGTGTTCCGGTGGCTGCCGCTGGCCCGGCACGCGCGGGAGCAGACGACGCTGCTGCTGGAGATGGTCGCGGACGACCGCGCCCTGCGCAGCCACTCCCACGAGGCGCTGGCCACGGCGATGTACGAGATGGCGGCGGCCCGCACTCCGAAGGGTGCGCTGGCAGCGGGCGGCCAGAACGTCCTGATCCGCCTGAAGCGGGTCCTCGGCCCGCGCAAGGCCCCACACCCGGCCTTGTGGGGTTCTGTGGCTGCCGCGGTCGTCACCGTGCCGCTGCTGCCTCTGCTGGTCGCCTGCCCGCCGCATCTCGGCTGACGCCCGCCGGACGGGTCCGGCGAGGCCGCTGTGATTCGAGCTCACTTGCGATGCGCACTACGAAGCTACTAAGTTCTAAGCTCACTCTATGAATGCGATGCTGGGCGCGGGCCAAGGTTCGCGCCCAGCATCGGATCCACCGGGACAGTGCCGCAGTTGACTGGTGTCGCCCGACGACCAGAGTCCGTCGCTCGGCCGCAGACGCGCAGAGGAGTCACTCCACGATGGGATCGCACCGTCGGCCGAAGCCGCCCAGCCGCGCTCGGATAGCCACCCTGGGCATGGCCGCCGGTGCCGTGAGCCTCCTGCCGACGCAGAGTCAGGCGGCCCCCAAGCCCACGGTGGACGAGGTCCGCAAGGAAGTGGAACGGCTCTACGAAGAGGCCGAGGCTCCCACCGAGGAGTACAACGCCATCCGCGAAAAGCAGAAGAAGCTGCAGCGCGAAGCCGACCGCGCAAAGGACCGTCTGGCCCGCAAGCAACAGGAGATCAACGAACTGCGCGAGAAGATAGGCCCGCTGGCGGCCGCGCAGTACCGCAGCGGCGGCATCGACCCGAGCGTGCAGCTCTTCCTGTCCAGCGACCCGGACGACTACCTCGGCCAGGCCGAGATGCTCGACCGCACGAGCAGCCGACAGGCCGAGGCGCTCGAGGCGATGCGGCGCAAGCAACGCGAGCTCACCCAGGAACGCGAGGCCGCTCAGAAGCAGCTGAAGGCCCTGGAGGAGACGCGCGCCAAGGCTGCCAGGACGAAGGACGAGGTCCAGGACAGGCTCGCGAAGGCGCGCAAGCTCCTGAACAGCCTGACGGCCGCGCAGCGCGCCAGGATGGAAGCGGATCAAGAGCGCGACGACGCCGCCGCGGGCGCCAGTGACTCCCCGGCGACGTACAACGGCCCGGCCAGCGGCCGTGCCAAGGTCGCGCTCGACTTCGCGTACGCGCAGCTCGGCAAGCCCTACGAGTGGGGCGCCACCGGGCCCGACTCCTACGACTGCTCGGGGCTGGTGGGCGCCTCCTGGCGTGCGGCGGGCGTATCGCTGCCGCGCACCGTCAAGCAGATGTACGACGCCGGCCGCAAGGTGGCCAGGTCCGACCTGCAGCCCGGCGACATCATCTACTGGTACAACGACACCCAGCACAACGGCATGTACGTCGGCAACGGCAAGGCCATCCACGCGCCGCGCACCGGCAAGAACATCGAGATCGTCCCGTTGGACTCCATGCCGTTCTTCGCTGCCAGCAGGCCTTGAGCGCCCACCCCCACACCGCCCAAGGAACATTCGTGACCGCACGTCGGGCCGTCCGCCCCCTCCTCGTCATCGCGGGCACCTCGATCACCTCCCTGGTCCTCACCTCCTGCGCAGGTGGCACCACCGAAGCGGGCTCGGCAGCGGACACATCGGAGTCGTCGGCGATGCTGTCCCACGTACACGGTCTGGGTGTGGGCCTTGCTGACGGACGTGTGTACGTGGCCACCCACAACGGCCTCTACACCGTGGCCAAGGGCGGAAAGCCGAAGCTCGTCGGCGACCGCAAGGACGACTTCATGGGCTTCACCGTGACCAGCGAGAACACCTTCATCGCCAGCGGTCACGGCGCCGAGGGCAGCGGACGCCCGGGGAACCTCGGCCTGATCGAGAGCAAGGACGCGGGCCGTACCTGGACGTCCCGGTCACTGGAGGGTGACGCCGACTTCCATTCCCTGGATTCGGCCAAGGGGATGGTCTACGGCTACGAGGGCGGCCGGATCCGGATCAGCAGCGACCTCAAGAGCTGGGACGACCGGGCCTCGCTGGAGGCACTCGATGTGACAGTGAGCCCCTCCGGGGCCAAGCTGCTGGCCACCACGGCGGAGGGCGTCGCCACCAGCACTGACGGCGGCCGCAGCTTCGGCAAGGGCACCGAGCCGGTGCAGGCGTTTCTGTCCTGGCCGGTGGAAGAGTCCCTCTTCGGCATCGACACGTCCGGGAAGCTGAGCAGCAGCGCGGACGGCGGCAAGACGTGGAAGGAGCTCACGACCGTACCCGGCGGGCAACCCCAGGCGCTGACCGCCGTGAACGCCGACCGCATCCTCGCGGCGACGATGACGGGCGTGTACGAGTCACGCGACGGCGGCAAGACGTTCACCGAACTCGCGCCGCTTGCCTCCTGAGCTGACACGCCAAAGTTGTCGTTCCGCTGCGGGACGCAGCTCCATGTCCGGTGCAAAAGTGTTTACTGCGAAACGTGGCGGGCAGTCAGCGGACCGCCACACCCACTGCTGAATCCCCGTCGGCGGTGAGTCTCTGCCGCTCCCGTGGCTCGTGCTGCCTGCGCCAGCCGTATCGGGTCAGCCCCTTCGGCTTGTACACCGACAGCGCCACCGCGACGATCAGCACGAGAAGAGCGGCGCCGGCGTCGGCCAGCAGCTGGACCCTCATCCCCACGAGGTCACCGTCGGCAAGCGTCCTCTGGGCCGCGACGCCGGCGACATGGCCGATCACCTGCATGTGCACCAGCAGCAGAACCGTCGCCACCACGTTGATCAGCAGCTTGCACGCGACCCAGTAGTGGCGGAACAACCCCCAGGCGGACCCCAGGGCCTGAACGAGCCCCGTGAGCAACGAGGCGAAGCTGAGCGGGACAAGGGCGTACCAGCCGATCAGCTCCATCGCGAGGTAGGCGCCGCGCACGTCCTGTGGGTCCTGGCCGTTCAGACCGACGACAGCCAGGACGACGAACACGGCGACAGCCCCGAGCCAGCCGACCGAGGAGGTGACGTGTGCGGTGAGGGTGAGCTTGCGGAGGCGGGGGTTCATGGCCATGGCGGTCAGTGGCCGCCCATCCCGCCACCGATCGTGTGCATGAGCACGAGCGCCACCAGCAGTGCGGATCCGGCGACGATGCCGAACACCTTCACCCAGCGGGGCATGCCGGGATACACCGCAGAGCGTGGCGCGGAGTCGGCGGCTTCGGTACGGGAAGGCGAGTCAGCCATGGGTGCGTCCCTGGGTGCTTGGTTGGCGGACGGTCGTCATGCGCACTTTACGAGACACACTGTCTACTATGTCAACCACGGCGTATCGATGACGGCGCCGCGTACACTGACCTGGTGCCGAAGCTGTGGAACGAGACGATCGAGGCGCACCGCCGCGCCGTGCGCGACGCGATTCTGTCCACCACGGCGCAGCTCGCCGCCGAACACGGGGTGCGGTCGGTGACGATGTCCCAGATCGCCGAACAGGTCGGCATCGGCCGGGCCACGCTGTACAAGTACTTCCCGGACGTCGAGGCGATCCTGCTGGCCTGGCACGACCGCCGGATCACCGAGCACCTGGAACAGCTCGCGGAGGTCCGGGACCAGGCCGATGGCCCCGGCGACCGACTCGAGGCCGTTCTGAGGGCGTTCGCTCACATCTCGCGCCAGACCGGCGCGCACAACGGCACGGAACTCGGGGCATTTCTTCACCGGGACGAGCGCGTCGTCCGAGCGCAGCAGCAGCTCCACGGCATGATCCGGGACCTGCTGGCCGAGGGCGCGCAAGCCGGCGTCTTCCGTGACGACGTCGCACCCGACGAGCTGGCGACCTACTGCCTCCACGCCCTGACGGCCGCTGCCGCCCTACCCTCCGAAGCGGCGACCGACCGGCTCGTGACGGTGACGCTGTCCGGGCTGCGTAACGGGCACTCCATGCCGGACGGCCGAGGGCCGGCCGGCCGACACGAGCACCACCACGGCCACCACGCAGGGCACCCAGGTCACTGACCCGCCAGCTGACGGCATGGCTCCACATCGGCCGCGCAGCAGCCCTGACTGCTGTGGCGGTGTACGCGACGACACGGGCCGCACGGTCTCCCTCCGCAGGTGGCGAGGAGCCGCTCCGGGAGACCGCGGGCACGATCCAGCGCAGGTTCCGGCCGGTGGTCACGGTTCCGGTCTTGTCCAGGACGACGGTGTCGACGCGGCGGGTGGACTCCAGGACCTCGGGGTCCTTAGCCCACGGACAGCGGGCGCCCGCCGTCGGAGATCAGCTTGCGGGTGGTGTTGTCGATCGCGGCGATGTGATCCGCGTCGAAGGCGTGCCGCATGCCGAGGATGTACGCGGTGACGCCGAGGCCGACGCCGAACGCGCCCTGGCTGCCGAGGCCGAAGTGGTGGGGGACGACGAACAGCAACGTGCCCCACCCGATGACGTGCAGGGCGAGGATCGCAGCGGCCAGTCCACCGACCCGGGCCCACTCGCGCGGAGTGAGCGCGACGCGTACGCGCCGGACGAGGCCGGCCCGGGGGACGGACCCAACGGTCATGGCGGTGTCCTTGATCGGGGTGTGCTCAGGTCAGTGCAACGTGAGGTGGCCTCAGGACACTTCGACTGTGGCAGCGCCGACCATACAGAGCTGTGCGCCCCTCCCCCCGGTCAGTGCGCCATGACCGGGCCCTGTCCCGGGTCCGGGCGCCCGGCCGGCAGCAGCAGAGCGCCGACGGCTGCAACCACGGCAGCGGTGATCGCGCAGGCGGTGAAGGCGTTGTCGAAGCCGCCGGTACCGGCCGTCGCACCCGCGCCACCGCCCTCCAGGCTCGCCCCGGCGATGGTCGAGATGACAGCGACGCCCAGCGCCGCACCGAGTTCGTGCGAGGTGCTGACCAGTCCGGATGCGAGGCCCATGTCCTGGTGCGACAGTCCGTTCATCGCTGCCGTGGTGGCGCAGACGAAGGCGGTACCGAGAGCGAGCGAGAGAAGGGCGAAGCCCGGGACGAGTTCGGTCCAGACGCTGTTGTTCGCGTCCAACCGGGTCAGCAGGGCGGCTCCCACGGCCGTCAGCGTGAAGGCAACGGCACCGACGGGACGCCATCCCAGCTTGGCCACCAGATGCGAAGCGGCGTGCGCCCCGAGCGTGATGGCCACTGCGACGGGCAGGAAGACGAGACCGGTCTTCAACGCGCTGAAGCGCAGGACGTGCTGGAGGTAGAAGGAGCTGAGGAAGAAGCTCGCGATGAGCAGTCCCGAGGCGGCGAGCATGACCACGCTGCCGCCGACGAGCGAGCGCCGCGCGAAGATCACGAGGTGTACGAGCGGTTCGCGCACCCGGCGCTCGACCGCCACGAAGGCGACCGCCGACAGCACGGCACCGACAAGCGGCAACCAGGCATCCGGCGCGTCGAACCCGTGGTCGCGGGCCCGCACCAGCCCGTAGACGAGCAGGCCGGGTGCGGCCGTCAGGGTGAGCGCGCCCATCAGGTCGAGGGAACGGCCCGCGCCAGAAGGAGACGCGAGATCACGCGAGTTGCCGAGCAGGGCCGGTACTCCGAGGAGGGCGACCAGCCCCACCGGCACGTTGATGAAGAACACCCACTCCCATCCGGGACCGGAGACGAACACGCCCCCGAGCAGCACACCCACGGCAGATCCCGCACCACCGATCGCGGCCCAGATACCGAGTGCCTTGTTGCGGTCGGGCCCATGGAAGAGGGCCGTGACGAGGGCCATCGCGGCCGGTGACATCAGCGCCGCACCGACTCCCTGCGCCGAGCGGGCAGCGATGAGCATTCCGCCGCCCGCCGCGAGCCCGGAAGCTATGGAGGCAGCGGTGAACACCGTCAGCCCGGCGAGGAAGGCACGGAGCTTCCCGATCGCATCGGCGAGACGTCCACCGAGCAGCAGCAGGCTGCCGAAGAAGAGCGTGTACGCGGTGACGACCCAGGTGAGTCCCGAGCCGTCGAGACCGAGGTCTTTGCCTATGGTCGGCAGGGCGACGTTGATGACGGTCACGTCGGCGATCAGCATGAACTGGGCGAGGCAGAGCAGCGTCAACAGCTTCCAGCGGTGCGGGTGTCCGGCTGGAGCGGCCGAACCGTGCGTGTGCGGGTCCGAGTGGGCTGTTTCCGGTACGTGGCTCATGACGGGGCTCCCGAATCATCGGAGTTGGTACGGCGTGGGGCGAGGACGAGCGCGACGACAAAGCCGACCACGGCGATCGCGGCTCCGGTGAACATGGATGGACCGAGCCCCGCGGTGAACGCGTCGCGGGCTGCGCGGGCGAGGGCGGTCCCGGCGTGGCTCGGTAAGTGCTCGGCTGCGGCGAGGGCCGCGCCCAGTGAGTCGTGCGCGGCGGCCTTCTGCGCGGGTTCCAGGGCGCTTTGGCCGATCTCACGGCGGTAGCGACCGGCCAGCAGACTGCCGGTGACCGCGACCCCGAGGGCGGCACCGAACTGAATGGCGGTGCTGTTGGTCGCCGACCCCACGCCCAGATCTCTCTCCGGGAGGGAACCCACGATGGAGTCGGACGTGGCGGTGATGACGAACCCGGCACCCGACCCCAGCAGCACCACGACAACGAGCACCCGGCCGTAGCCGTCCCCCGGGCTCGTCGTGGCGAACACGGTCAACGCCCCGGCCACCAGCGCGAGTCCGGCGGCCGCGACGTACCGCACCCCGAGGCGCTGGGCGAGCACTCCGGCCACCGGCCCGGCCACCAGCAGCGCGAGTGCCATCGGCCCGAGCCGCCAGCCGGTCTGCGCCGCCGTGTAGCCGAGGTTGAATTGCAGATGCTGTACGAGGACGAAGAGCGTCCCGATCATCGCGAAGGCGCACAGCAGGATCAGCACGGCGCCGACGGCGAGCCCTCGGTGGCGGAGGATCCCCAGCGACAGCAACGGGTTGGGGGCACGGCGCTCCCACTCCACGAACGCGGCGATGAGTACGGCAGCCAGGGCGAACGCGCCGAGCACCAACGGATCGGTCCACCCCTCCGACGGCCCCTCGATGAGCGCCCAGAGCAGCAGGGCGGGCCCGGCAATGGACAGTGCGGCACCCACCGGGTCCAGCCGACGGCCGCGTATGGCCGGTGTGGCAGGGACCAGGATGGCGGAGGCGACCAGGCCTGCGGCTCCGATGGGCAGGTTGACCAGGAAGACCGAGCCCCACCAGAAGTGATCGAGGAGCCGGCCGCCGACCACGGGTCCGATGACGGTGCCTGCGCCGACGGCGGCCGACCAGACGCCGATCGCCTTCGTGCGCTCGGTGGGCTCGGTGAAGACGGTGCCGATGATCGCCAGCGTGGCGGGCATGATCAGCGCCTCACCGGACCGTGGTGTCGAGCCCCACGACCAGGAGGCTCACGCCGAGCACGGCTAGGGTCAGCCAGCGCCTGCGGGGCGGCAGGAACGCAGGCTCTGAGGGGGTGCGGACGGATGCACTCATGAACTGAACAGTACAGTTCATTCTAATTGAACTCAACTGTTCAGTTCAGTTGGCGGGTAGGATACGGCCATGGATCACGAGGCAGCCACCACCAAGCGACCTCCGTCCGGAGCGCGAGCCGAGCAGAAGCGCGCGGCGATCATCGCGGCTGCGCGGGAGACCTTCCTCAAGGAGGGCTTCGCGGCCGGTGTGGACCTCATCGCCACCAACGCAGGCGTGTCCAAGGTGACGGTGTACAACCACTTCGGCAGCAAGGAAGCGCTCTTCACCGCCGTCATCGCGGACGCCCTCGACGCACCGGTCGGCGGAACCCTGGTGACCGCCGTCGATCAGCTCGCCGAGGCCGACGATCTACGCAAGGCACTCACCGAGGCGGCCCAGGCCTGGGTCGCGAGCGTCCGGGACAACCCCGACGTCCTGGCCATGCGGAACCTGGTCGCACGCGAGCTGCACCGCTTCCCCGACCTCGGCAAGGCATGGCAGCACCAGCCCCCCGGACACCACCACCCGGCCGTGGCCGGCGCACTGGAACAGCTCGTGGCCAAGGGTCGACTCGCCATCCCGGACCTCGAGGTCGCGATCATCCAGCTCTACTCACTGCTGCTCTATCCGCAGCTGGTCTTCAGCAGCTACGGAACCGAACTCAACGCCGATCTGACCGACCGACTGATCGCACAGGGAGTGGAGATGTTCCTGGACCACTACGCCACGCCCGATGCGAAAGCGCCCTCCTGACAGGACGGCCGCAATCTGCGCTTCCCGGGCGGAGTGCGTCGCCTCGCCGCCCACGCCGTGCCCAGCAGGCACAAATGGACGCGCAGACGAAACCGAAAGATCACCGCCAGACACCTCCGCCCCCTTCCACCGGGTCCACCGAGGGGGATGGAGAAGGCATCGAGCGGCGATGCGCCCGGAGCACATCACCGCAGTTCAGCGCACCCTCCCCCGCGGCTTCATCGCCCGCGGCGGCAGTTGGGGAGCAGGCAGCCGCCCCCCGTCGTAGCCCTTCACCTCACCGAAGCGGGAGCCCTCCATCCAGTCCCTGCGCGCCGCCTCGATCTCCTCCTGCGTACGCCCGATGAAGTTCCACCACATGATCAGCTCCTCGTCGAACGGCTCGCCCCCGAGGAGCATCAGGTCCGCGTCCGACCCGGCGCGCAGGGGGAGTTCCGTGCGGCCGCAGCCGAGGTAGAGCATGGAGCCGGGGAGGACGGGGACGCCGTCGACGTGGGCCTCGCCGGACATGGAGAGGACCGCGTACTCGAAGTCCGGCTCCAGGGGCAGCCGTACGTCGGTGCCACGGGTGAGGGACAGGTCGGCGCCCACGATCGGGGTGTACGTCGTACCGGGCGAGGTCACGCCGTCGACGGTGCCCAGGATCATGGTGGCCCTGAGGCCGGGCGCCGTGACGACAGGCAGGTCGGCGTGGTGCTGGAAGTGCGGCTCGGTGTGCCGGTGGCCGTCCGGCAGGGCGACCCACAACTGGGCGCCGTGCAGGAAGCGGGCGTGCGGCCTGGGGCTCTCCTCGGAGTGGCTGATCGCCCGGCCGGAGGTCATCAGGCCCAGCTCGCGCGGGCGGATCGTCTGGAGGCTGCCGGTCGAGTCGCGGTGCAGCACCTCGCCCTCGTGCAGCCAGCTGACGGTCTGCAGACCCATGTGCGGATGCGGCGGGACCTGCATACCGGGCTCGTCGGCGATGTCGTCGGGACCGTAGTGATCGACGAAGCACCATGCGCCCACCATGCGGCGGCCCAGATTGGGCAGAAGCCGGCGCACCTCGGTGGACTCGCCGAGCTTCACCCGGCGGGGACTGAGGAGTTCACGCACCGGCTCGGCCACCACGAACCCCCGGCCGCCGCACACCGAGGGCACGGCTTCGCGATCAAGATTGCTCATGGCGCCAACCTAGCCCCGTCCCGCTCTCCACGTCAGGCCATCGCCCGTGCGCCGGGGAGGGGCGGTCGACCACGTTCCGCAACCAGTGGAATGTTCAACCGTCTCGTGGGGTTGTACGCCGCGAAGGAGGTCACGAGTGGACACGACGTACTACGACCACGGGACGGCCGCGGAGCGCTGGGAGCGGGCGCGGATGTTCTTCGACGCCAAGGACTACGCGGCCTCGGCGCGGGTCCTCTCAGGGCTGGTCGACGAGGTGCCCGAGCAGACCGGGCCGCGGCTGCTGCTCGCGCGCGCCTACTATCACTCGGCCCAACTGCGTCGCGCGGAGACCGAGTTGCGCGTCATCGTCGAGCGCGATCCGGTGGAGCACTACGCCCGCCTGATGCTGGGGCGCACGCTCCAGCGGCAGGGACGGCACGAGGAGGCGGAGTCGCACATGCGGATCGCCTCCGCCCTCGCCGGTGACTTCGAGCGACAGGGCTGAGGACCGTTCGAACAGGTCGCCGCAGGGGGCCTTCGGTGGGCACGGAAGTCCGTGCCCACCGAGAACCGGAGCGGCCGGCGCCCCCTTCCCCACCTGGCTGACGCCCAACCTGCGTGGTCCCCGTACTCCGCTCACATCGCCCGCCCTACTCCGCGTGCGTCCGCCCGCCCCGCCGGTGAGCGATCTCGCCCAGCACCACATCGACCACGATGAACGCCGCGAGCGGGATACCCAGGAGCGGGACGAAGTAGCCGACGACGGCGACGGCCGCCAGTGCGGGGACCAAAATCTGTGGCGGCACGTGCTGCCAGGCGCCGCGCGGGATGGGGCGGCCGAAGGCCGAGGCCCGGCCGCGCTGCCACCACATGCGGTAGCCCCAGAGAATGAGCAGGATCAGCGAGAGCCCGAGGGCCATCAGGGCGAGCTGGTTGACGAAGCCGAAGAGGACGCCGGTGTGGGCGTCGATGCCCCAGCGGGTCAGCTTGGCGAGCACCGGGAAGTCGGCGAACCGGAGGGTGTCCGTGACCTCGTTGGTCGCCGGGTCCACGGCCACCGCGTCCTGCTTGGTGGGCCAGCTGCGCTGGACCTGCCGTACGACATACGCGGAGGACGCGTCGGCGGCCGGCACGATCTCCACGGGATCGCCCAGGCCCTTGGCGCGCGCGGCGGCGAGGGTCTTGTCGAGGTCCCCCTCGGGCGCCGCGCCGGAGGAGTCCTCGCCGTCCCCGTGAGCCGCGTGGTCGCCGCCGGAGGCGGTCGCCGAGATCGCCGGGGTCGCCTGGCCGAGCGAGGTGCGCAGGGTGTCGATGTTGGCACCCGCGTACGCCGACCAGGTCAGACCCGTCGCCGAGAGGAAGAAGAACCCGGCGGCCGCCCACACGCCGACGGTGCCGTGCAGTCCGAGGGTGCGGCGACGGCCGCTGGTGCCGCGCACCTTGCGCCGGCCGCGGCGGCGGCCGAACCAGAGCGCGAGTCCACCCGCCGCGATGACCCACAGCCAGCTGGCGGCGAGCTCGCTGTAGAGGCGGCCGCTCTCCCCGAGGTGCAGGTCGCGGTGGAACTCGTCGATCCACGTGCGCAGCGGGAGCGCGCCCGTCGAGCCGTACTGCTCCAGCGATCCGCGCACCTTCGCGGTGTACGGGTCGACGAACACCGCGAGCGTGTGGGTCTCGTCGACGCCGGGGACGCCCGCGAGCATCACCCTGGTGGTGGCGTCGTCCTCGGGGGACGGCCGTACGGCGGAGATCGTGCCCTCGGGGTGGGCCTTCCGGGCGGCGGCCACCTGCTCGGAGATCGGCAGCTTGCGGTCGCCGACGGAGGAGACGGTCAGCTGGTCGGCGTACACGATCTTCTCGGCCTGGAACGAGGCCGCGTAGAGGAAGCCGGTCAGGGCCGCGACCAGCAGGAACGGGGCGACCAGGACACCCGCGTAGAAGTGCAGCCGCAGAACGAGCGGTTTGAGTGACCTGAGCGCGGCGGGCCGCGGTTTCGGGGTGGTGACGGGCTGCGTGGTGACGGGTTGCGGGGACTCGCCCGTCTCGGTCGAGGGAGCGGTGGACATCGGCGGGCTACTCCGGTGGGTGGGGACGTTGTTGCGGTCCAGTAGTCGGAGCGAGGGCGCGTCGAGTTCCGGGGCGCGTGGGTGTCGTAGGTCACATGTGGATGGGTGGTTGGGGGGATGCCCCGCTGTCCTGGCACGATGCTCGGCATGACCTCAGGGAGCGCCTTACGCCTCGCGCGCGCCGCCGTGTTCGCGGCCGTGTGCGTGGTGACGGCCGCCCTGGGGCACGTGCTGATGTCCCGGGCGGCGCTGCCGTGGTGGACCGTGGGGTGCGCGTTCGCGGGCACGACGGCGGTCGCGTGGTGGCTGACGGGACGGGAGCGCGGGGCTCCGCTCGTCACCGGTGCCACGGTGGCCGCCCAGCTGGGGCTCCATGAACTCTTCGGGCTGGCCCAGCGGTTGAGCGCCCCGGCGGCCGTCCCATCCCCGCGGCACATGGGCACGGGCCACATGCACTCCATGGACGAGCCGTCCGCCGCCATGGGGTCCGCGGGGTCGTCCGTGAGCCTGGAGTCGGCGGGTACGGAGCTGGGGGACTACGGCTCCTTCTCGATGTTCGCGGCCCACGTGCTCGCCGCGCTGCTGTGCGGGGTGTGGCTGTGGCGCGGTGAGGTGGCGGCCCACCGGGCGGGCCGTTCGCTGGCCGCCCTGGTGTTCCCGCCGCTGCGTCTGGTCTTCCTGCGCCCGGTCCCGGTCCGGCCCGCACCTCCCGTACGAGCCGAACTGCTCGTTCCCGTACGCCGGTTGCTCGGGGTCCTGTTGCAGTACGCCGTCGCTCGCAGAGGTCCGCCGACGGGGTTCGTCCACTGCTGACCGCCCGTCACGACCACTGGTGACGGGCGGGTTCTCGCGTACGCGTCCACAGCCGTGCCCTCCCCATCGCGGCCGCTGTGCCCGCGTACGCGCCCCTCTCTTCGCCAAAGGACCTCAGCGATGACTCCTGCGCTTCCGCAGGCCCCGGTAAGCAACACTCCGGTACAGGACCGTGCCCCTCGACACCGCCACGCCCCTCGACGCGACGCCGCTCCTCGACACGACGACACCCCCGTCCGCGACGACGAGCGGGTCACCCGGTGGGCGCTCGCCGCCCGCGCCGGTGACCGGGACGCCCTCGAGCGCTTCGTCCGTGCGACGCACCGGGACGTGTGGCGTTTCGTGGCGCACCTCAGCGGTGACGTGCCCGGCGCCGACGATCTGACCCAGGAGACGTATCTCCGCGCCCTGACCGCGCTGCACGGGTTCACCGCCCGCTCCACCGCCCGCACCTGGCTGCTGGCGATCGCGCGCCGTACGGTGGCCGACCGGTTCCGGGCGGCGGCGGCCCGGCCGCGGATATCCGATGCCTGCGACTGGCAGGCGGCCGCCGAGCGCACCCAGCCGCGCGGGCTGCCCGGTTTCGACGAGGGCGTGACCCTGCTCGATCTGCTCCGGACCCTGGACGCGCCCCGCCGCGAGGCGTTCGTGCTGACCCAGCTGGCCGGACTGCCGTACGCGGACGCGGCGTCGGCCATGGGGTGCCCGATCGGAACGGTGCGCTCACGGGTGGCGCGTGCCCGGGAGAGCGTGACGGAGCTGCTGCTCGCGGCCGGTTAGGGTCCCAGGGGCGGAGCCACGCCCGCCGTGCGGGTCCCCGGAGATGTGGCCCGTACCTCTCTCCGCGGGATCCGCCCCGCATCGCGTGACGTGTCTTGGCATGCTGGCGCGATGGCATCAGAGAGCGACCGTAGGACATCCCGCCGGCTCCGCGACCAGGTCGAGCGACTCCTCTCCCACGAGGGGCCGTTGCCGATCGTGGCCGCGGGCGACCCGGTGCTGCGTCGCCCCGCGGCACCCTTCGACGGCCAGCTGGACCCGGCCCTGCTGGCCCGCTTCGTCGCCGCCCTGCGCGCCACGATGCACGCGGCGCCGGGTGTCGGACTCGCCGCTCCGCAGGTCGGGGTGGGGCTGCGGATCGCCGTCGTCGAGGACCCGGCGCCGGTGCCGGAGGAGGTACGGCTCGCGCGCGGCCGGGTGCCGCAGCCCTTCCGTGTCCTGGTCAACCCGGCGTACGAGGCCGTCGGCGCCGGGCGTGCCGCGTTCTTCGAGGGCTGTCTGAGCGTGCCGGGCTGGCAGGCCGTGGTGGCCCGGCACGCCCGGGTACGGCTCACGGCGCTGGACGAGCACGGCCACCCGGTCGACGAGGAGTTCACCGGCTGGCCCGCCCGTATCGTCCAGCACGAGACGGACCACCTGGACGGCACGCTGTACCTCGACCGCGCCGAACTCCGCTCCCTGTCCTCCAACCAGGCCGTGGCCGGCCTCTGGAACGACCCGGCCCCGCACCGGGCCGCGGAGTCCCTCGGATTCACGCTGCCCGACTGACGGGCCAGGACGGCCCCGGCCCGTCGGACCCGAGCCGCTCACGTGTCCCGGAACGCCTCCAGCAGCCGCAGCCACACCTCGCTGATCGTCGGGTACGACGGGACCGCGTGCCAGAGGCGGCCGATCGGGACCTGGCCGGCGACCGCGATCGACGCAGAGTGGATCAGTTCGCCGACGCCGGGACCGACGAAGGTGACACCGCGCAGGATCTCCTTCTCCAGGTCCACGACCATGCGGGCGCGGCCCCGGTAGCCGTCGGCGTAGAGGCCCGCTCCCGCGACCGAGGCGAAGTCGACGTCCACGGCGCGGACGCGGTGGCCGGCCTGCTCGGCCTCGGCGAGGGAGAGGCCCACGGCCGCGGCCTCCGGGTCGGTGAAGACGACCTGGGGCACGGCGGCGTGGTCGGCGGTGGCCGCGTGGGGGCCCCAGGGGGTGGTCTCCAGCAGCGGTGCGCCCGCCGCGCGGGCGGCGATGGCGGCGCCGGCGACACGGGCCTGGTACTTGCCCTGGTGGGTGAGCAGCGCCCGGTGGTTGACGTCTCCGACCGCGTACAGCCACTCGCTGTCCGTGACGCGGAGGCTGTCGTCGACCGGCAGCCAGGAGCCCGGTTCCAGGCCGACGGTCTCCAGCCCGATGTCGTCGGTGCGCGGGGCACGCCCGGTGGCGAAGAGGATCTCGTCGGCCTCGATACGGTCACCGGTGTCGGTGTGGACCACGACGGTGCCGTTCTCGCGGGTGACCGACTCGGCCGACGTACCCGTGCGGACGTCCGCGCCCGCCTCGGTGAGCGCCTCGGCGACCAGTTCCCCGGCGAAGGGCTCCATGCGGGGCAGCAGTCCCTTGCCGCGGACGAGGACGGTGACCCGCGAGCCCAGTGCCTGCCAGGCGGTGGCCATCTCCACGGCCACGACACCGCCGCCGATCACGACCAGCCGGCCGGGCGCGGCCTGGGCGCTGGTGGCCTCGCGGCTCGTCCAGGGCCTCACCCGGTCAAGGCCGGGCAGATCGGGCAGGAGTGCGCGGCTGCCGGTGCACACGACGACGGCGTGCCGGGCGGTCAGCACCCGGCGCCCGCCGTCGGGGCCCTCGACCGTGACCCTTCGGGGTCCGTCGAGGCGGCCGTGGCCGCGGTGGAGGACCGCGCCGACGCTCTCCAGCCACTGGATCTGGCCGTCGTCCTTCCAGTGCGAGGTCTCGTAGTCCCGGTGGGCGAGGACCTCGGCCGTGTCGAGGGGGTCCCGGACCAGGTGCCGCAGGCCGGGCACGCGGCGGGCCTCGGCGCGGGCGATGACCGGGCGCAGCAGGGCCTTGCTGGGCATGCACGCCCAGTACGAGCACTCGCCGCCGACGAGTTCGTTCTCCACGACCGCGGTGGACAGACCGGCCGCGCGGGTGCGGTCGGCGACGTTCTCCCCCACGGGCCCGGCCCCGACCACCACGACGTCGTAGGTGAGGGGTGCTGCTTCTTCTGCCGATTCCGTGTCCGTCATGGGGCCAGTCTGGTGGGTGGTGTGCGCCGTGGCCACATGGGTACGCGCGCGGAATACGGCACCGAGAGGCGGTGTTGTCGACACCGGCTTGCCCCGAGCCCCGATACCAGGAAGAGGGATACACGCCATGAGCAGCACCGTGGAGCTCACCAAGGAGAACTTCGACCAGACGGTCACGGACAACGAGTTCGTCCTGATCGACTTCTGGGCGTCCTGGTGCGGGCCGTGCCGTCAGTTCGCCCCGGTCTACGAGCAGGCGGCGGAGGACAACCCGGACCTGGTGTTCGGCAAGGTCGACACCGAGGCCCAGCCGGAACTGGCCCAGGCCTTCGGCATCCAGTCGATCCCGACGCTGATGATCGTCCGCGACCAGGTCGCCGTGTTCGCGCAGCCGGGCGCCCTGCCCGAGGCCGCCCTGACGGACGTCATCGGGCAGGCCCGGGAGCTGGACATGACCGAGGTTCGCAAGGCGGTCGCCGAGCAGCAGGCCCATGCCGAGGGGAACGGCCAGGTGCAGTAGGCCCCGTCCCTTCCTTGACGGGGAACCGGATCCACGCCCCGCGACGCCGGGATGATCCGAACGACAGGCCCTAGAAGGGGTACGCCGCCACGTCCCCGCGCACCGTCGTCCAGCGCAGTTCGGTGAAGGCCTCGATGTTGGCCTCGCCGCCGAAGCGGGCGCCGGTGCCGGAGGCGGCGATCCCGCCGAAGGGCGCGACGGCCTCGTCGTTGACCGTCTGGTCGTTGATGTGGACGATGCCGGTCGGGATGCGCTGGGCGAGGTCGAGGCCGCGCGCGGTGTCGCGGGTGACGATGCCCAGCGACAGTCCGTACGGTCCGTCGGCCGCGAGTGAGGCGGCCTCGTCGGCGTCCTTGAAGGACCGTACGGGCGCGACCGGGCCGAAGACCTCCTCGGCGTACGCGGGCGTGGTGTCGTCGACGCCGGCGAGCACGGTCGGCCGGTAGAACAGCCGGTCGTGCGTGCCGCCCGCCGCGAGCTTGGCGCCGCCGGTCGTGCTGGAGTCCACCAGGCCGCGGATCTTGGCGAGTTGGGCGTCGTCGATGATCGGACCGAGGTGCACCTGCTCGCGGTACGGGTCGCCGACGGCGAGCGAGTCGGCCTTCGCCGCGAGCCGCTCGACGTACTCCTCGTACAGCGAGGCGTGGACGAGGTGGCGTCCCGTCGTCATGCAGATCTGGCCCTGGTGGAAGAACGACCCCCACGCGGCCGTGGAGATCACCGCGTCGATGTCGGCGTCCTCCAGCACGATCAGCGCGGAGTTGCCGCCCAACTCCAGGTGTACGCGCTTGAGATGGCGGCCCGCGGCCTCACCGACCGCGCGTCCGGCAGCGGTCGACCCGGTGAAGGAGATGACGGGCACGAGCGGGTCGGCGACCAGCGCCTGCCCCGCCTCGGGGCCGCCGGGCAGCACATGCAGCAGCCCCTCGGGGAGCCCCGCCTCGGCGAAGACGGCGGCCAGCGAGAGCCCGCCGCAGACGGCGGTGCGCGGGTCGGGCTTCAGGACGACGCCGTTGCCGAGGGCGAGGGCGGGGGCGACGGAACGGATGGACAGGATCAGCGGGGCGTTGAAGGGGGAGATGACGCCCACCACGCCGACCGGTACCTGGCGCGTGTACGACAGCCGGGGCGCCTCCGAGGGCAGGACCTGCCCGGCGGGGCGGGAGGCCAGCGCGGCCGCCTCGTAGCACTCCTGGGCCGCGACATGCAGTTCGAACTCGGCCTTGCCCGGGATGGAGCCGGACTCCCGCACGATCCAGTCGCGCAGTTCCTCGGCGTGCGCGGTGAACAGGTCGCCGGCCTTGCGCAGGACGCCGGCGCGGACGAAGTGCGGAGTGCGGGCCCACTCGGCCTGCGCGGCCCGGGCCGCCCGGGTGGCGCTCGCCACGTCGTCGGCGGAGGCCAGCGTGACGGTGGCGAGCGTGTCGCCGGTCGCGGGCTCGGTGACGGCGTACTCACCGCCGGACAGGGTGCGGGACTGCCAGGTCTGCGGGTCGAGCAGCGGCATGACGGCTCTCCGATCGGTCACTGATCACGGATGGCGTCCCACGACTCGTGACGACCGCAGCCGTGTGCGGCTGCGGCCGACGGTCGCGGACGTCCGCGCCTGGTTGGTTGAGCGCGCAACATCCTAGTCATGCCGTACGGGAAGCGTGTCGCCCGCCACACGGGATCCAGGCACAACTCCAGGTGCCGATCCAGGAGTTGTGCCTGGATCCCGTGCGGTGCGGCCCGTCAGCTCGATTCCCGGTGCACCACCCGAGAACGGAGCATCTGGTGCGTTTCGGGCACTCCCCCGGGCTCGCGGACCGCCCGGTCCACCAGTTCCGCGAGGTCGCGCCCGGCCGGGAGCTCCAGGTGGACGGTGCTCAGGCGCGGTCGCAGCAGCCGGCCGAGGACCAGGTCGTCGGCGCCGATCACGGCCGTCTCCTCCGGGATGTCGATGCCCTCGTCCTGGAGGGCACGCATCAGCAGCATCGCGTACTCGTCGTTGTACGCGAACACCGCGTCCAGACCGAGGGAACGCCAGCGCGCGGCAAGGGCGGCCGCCGCCTCCTCCTCGTACGCGAGCGGCAGTTCGGTCACCGTCGCCCCGGTGCCCTGCGCCGCCTGCTGCACCCCGGTGAGTCTGGGTCTCGAGTAGACGCTCAGACCGCGCTCCTCGGGCACCACCACACCGATGCGGCGGCACCCGCGGGCCAGCAGATGGGCGGCCGCGCTGCGTCCGACCTCGCCGTGGTCCAGGCACATCCCGTGCGCGCCCTCCACGGGTTCGGGACCCATGGTGACGACGGCTCTGGCGCCGGATCGTTTGAGGACGGCGACTCCTTTCGGGCCGAGTCCGGCACCCGGCACGATCACGGCGACGGGGCGCAGTTCGGCCCAGGCGCGGGCCGCCTCGTCGCCGTGGAGGCCGATGCTGCCGTACTGGACGACGGTGTAGTCGAGGCGGCTGAGCGCCCACTGGATCTCGTAGATGAACCCGCTGTAGAGCGGGTTCGCCGCGACGTGCGGAGCGGGCATGAGCACCATGCGACTGTGTCCGGCGCGCAGGCTGCGGGCGGCCGCGTGCGGCACGTATCCGAGTTCCTTCGCGGCCTCGTGGACACGGCGGCGCGTGGGCTCGCTGATCCGTACGGCGCTCGTGTTGTTCAGGACATAACTCACGGTCGCTCGTGAGACACCCGCCAGGCGCGCCACATCGGCACTCGTCGGCACGGATCGCTGTGCGGGCGACGGCGGAGCGGGCTGATTCGGTATCTGCACCACGTACGCATCTTTGCAGAAGCTGTGACGGGCGTTCGGGCGGGGGGAGTTCGGGCCGAAGCCGCGCAGGTGGCGGGTGCCCCGCGGAGCTGCCGGGCGGCCCGGACGTCAGACCACCGTCGTGGGGGCCAGCTCGCGCAGTTCCCGCAACGCGGCGGCGACCGCGGGGCGTTGGGCTCCGCCGCCGCGGGTGCAGGTCAGCAGCTTGCGATGCGGGTTGCCGGTGCAACAGACGCGGGTGACGGGCAGATGCGGTGTCAGCTGGGCCAGCCGCGGGATCAGGGCGACGCCGAGCCGGTGGGCGACGAGATGGGCCGTGACGTTCCAGTCCAGCGCGTGGTGCACGACATCGGGGGTGAACCCGGCGGCGCCGCACGCCGACAGCACGTGGGGGCGGCAGGGGCTCTCGGGCACGGGGGCGATCCAGTCCTCGTGCGCGGCTTCCGCCAAGTCCACGCGCTCACGCGCCGCGAGAGGGTGGTCCTCGGGGACGACCAGGTCGAACGGGTCGTCCAGGAGCGGCTGTTGGTCGAAGCGGACGTCGCCGAGGGGCGGGTTGTGCGGGGTGGCCTCGACGACCGCGAGGTCGATCTCCCCCTCGAAGAGCAGGTCGAAGCTCTCCGGTACGCCGGCCTCCTGGATCCGTACGGACAGGCGCGGATGCCGGGTGCGCAGCCGGGCCGCCACCGGAGCCAGGAGCACGGAGACGGCGACGGGGAACCCGCATGCCCGCAGCAGCCCGGAGGGGGCGCCGTGATCGGCCCGCAGATCCAGCTCGGCCTGCTCCCAGCGGGCCTGGATCGCGTCGGCGTGCGCGAGCAGGCTCTGCGCGGCAGGGGTGAGCCGGACCCCGCGGCCCTGCGGTTCGAGCAGGTCGACGCCCAGGTCACGGGCGAGCTGACGGATCTGCTGGGAGGCGGCGGACGGGGTGAAGTGCAGGGCGTTGGCGGCCGCGGTGACCGTGCCGTAGTGGGCGACCGCCCTCAGGACGTGCAGTCGGCGCAGGTCAATCATGAAGTCCACGCTTCAAGGTCGGGTCCGGAAAGTCAACCTGGACGTATACGGCGGCCGCGACGCACTCTGGCCGTGTCGCGGCGATCGTGCGGTGACCGCCGTGCCACGACCGTCGACCGTCCCTGCCGTACGAGGAGTTACGAGGAGTTGCGATGACCAGCACGACGGCCGGCGCCTGCCCGCACTGCGGATGGCCCGACCACGCCGAGCCCTTCCAGGTGGTGTCCCGGCACGCCACGGCGGCGGGCCACACCGTGTGGATCCGCTGCGGCTGCGGATCGCTCCAGGTCCGTGTCGTGGACCAGCGCGGGATGCGGATCGTCTCCCGCAGCCGGCCCCCGGCGCCGGACGCGGTGCGCGCACGGTGCGGTTCGGCCGGCCCCTGAAGGGGGCATCGAAGGTCCGGGCCCGTTCGGCACACCGATGCGGGAAGAGGCCGGGCCCGGCCGCCTGCTCGGCGCATCGGCGCAGTAAGGGGCGCACACGACGAAATCGTTCAAGTGTGCAACGAATGCGTGTCTTCTCTGCCAGGGTGGGTGGATGGAGACGCTCTTCCGACGCCTGCTGAGACTGATGCCCCGGCTGGGTCTGCACGTGACCGACCTCGGCCCCGGAACCGCGGTGGTCTCCCGGCGCGGCGGACGTGCCCGGATCCCCGTGGACCAGGGCGCGGACCTGCTGGTCAGGAACGTCGACCGGTACTCCGTGACGGGCGCCGGCAAGGACATGTGGGTGGTCCAGGGCACCAAGCCCGGCAAGGCGCCGGAGCCGTCCGGCGGGTGGACCGGCGTCCGGCTCGGCGACACCGGGGCGCATCTCCTCCTGAACGACCACGCGAGCGCGGACGAGCGCCGGTTCCAGCTCGCGGCCGGGGCGTATCTGTGCTCCCAGCACGTGGCCGCCATGCTGGAGGCGTACCGGGTGAACTGCGTGTTCGACGTGGGGGCCAACGCCGGGCAGTACGGCAAGCGGCTGCGGCGGTTCGGCTACACGGGACGGATCGTCTCCTTCGAGCCCACCTCGGACGCCTTCGCCCGTCTAGAACGGGCCGCGAAGGACGACCCCGACTGGCAGGTCTGCCACTTCGGCCTCGGGCGCGAGGACGCCATGATGTCCATCCACACCGGCTGGAACTCCATGAACTCGCTCCTCCCGCCGAGCGACTACGGCCGGGGCCGCTACAAGCGGTTCGCGAGGACGCAGACGGAGGAGATCGAGATCCGGCGGCTCGACGAGGTGATGGAGAAGGCCCTGGACGGCATCACCGGTCCCCGTCCCTATCTGAAGATGGACACGCAGGGGTACGACCTGGAGGTCTTCGCGGGCGCCGGTGAGCGGATCGCGGACTTCGTGGGTCTGCAGTCGGAGGTCGCCGCGCTGCGGCTGTACGAGGGCAGCCCGGGGATGGCCGAGGCGATAGCGGTGTACGAGCGCAGCGGGTTCGGGATCAGCGGCATGTATCCGGTCACGCGGGAGGAGACCACGGGTCGCGTGGTGGAGTTCGACTGCGTGATGATGCGTGCGGACGCGGCTCCCGCGAAGGGCTGAGGGCCCGTGCAGAGCTGAAGACTCGTGCAGGGCCGAGGACTCGTGCAGGGCTTTGCGCCCTGCCCGCCATCCGGCGGGTGACCGCCGCGTGCCGCCACCCGCCGGATGGCGGGCAGGTACCGCCGTACGGCGGCCTGCGCGCCGGAGTGGTGGCGTGAACCATGGGGGCCGTACGAACCGCCGGCACGGCACCCCGTGTGAGGAGACGCCATGACTCAGGTACCGCCCCCGTTCGACCCCGAGCTCGCCGCCGCCCTGGAGATGATCGCCGAGATGGTGCCTCCGTCCATCACACTGGACGGGCTGGCCGAGAGACGTCTGGGCTCCGTTGCCCTGGAGCCCGGCGCGGAGCAGCTGAGCCAGGGCGGGTTCTTCGAGGTCGAGGAGCGGGAGGTGCCGGGGCCGCAGGGAGCGCCCGACATCTCGCTGCTGATCTGCCGGCCGGCCGCGTCCACCGGTGGGCGACCGGTCATCTACCACACCCACGGCGGTGGGATGATCCTCGGCAGCGCCAAGTTCGGCATGGACATGGCCCTGGCCTGGGCACGGGAGCTGGACGCGGTCGTGGTGTCCGTGGAGTACCGGCTGGCGCCGGAGCACCCGCACCCGGCGCCGGTGGAGGACGTCTACGCCGGTCTGCTGTGGACGGCGGAGCACGCCAAGGAGATCGGTGGCGATCCTGAGCGGATCGTCGTCGTGGGCGGCAGCGCGGGTGGCGGGCTGACGGCCGCGCTGGCCCTGCTGGCCCGTGACCGCGGGGGCCCGCGGCCCATCGGGCAGATGCTGATGTGCCCGATGCTGGACGACCGCAACGACTCCGCGTCCGGGCATCAGATGGCGGGGCTCGGTGTCTGGGACCGTACGTCCAACGAGACGGGGTGGACGGCGCTGCTGGGCGAGCTGCGGGGTGGGCCTGACGTGTCGCCGTACGCGGCTCCGGCGCGGGCCGAGGACCTGGCCGGGTTGCCGCCCGCCTTCCTCGACGTCGGCTCCGCGGAGACCTTCCGGGACGAGACCGTCGAGTACGCGTCGCGGATCTGGGCGGCCGGTGGGGTGGCCGAACTGCATGTGTGGCCGGGCGGATTCCACGGCTACGACGGCTTCGCGCCGCAGGCCGCGCTGTCCCAGATCACGGTGGCGGCCCGGTTGGGGTGGCTGCGGAGGCTGCTCGGCGAGTGATCTCGCCCCGCCGCCCCTACC
>NZ_VJZE01000103.1 GCF_009377205.1 Streptomyces phyllanthi | reverse complement strand
GGGTGGGGCGGAGCGAGGACGCTCGCAGAACAGACCCCCAGCCGACCGCAGACACGTGCAAACGGCGGGCGGGCCGGGGCCTTCGACCGCCCCTGCCCGCCCGCCGGAACACCACCTCGCCGACTGACTACGTTGTCAGCCCGCTGGACCGCGCCGTCCGCGCAGTCAACGGCCGAACCGGAATCCGACACCGCGCACGGTGATGATCCAGTCGCTGCTGCCGAGCTTGCTTCTGATCGAACTCACATGCGTGTCGATGGTCCGCGAGAGGTTGGCGCCCAGCGCCCCGCCGCCGGCCTTGGCTCCCCAGACCTGGCGCATCAGCTCTTCGCGGGTGAAGACCACCGACGGCTGCGACGCCAGCAGGTACAGCAGGTCGAATTCCTTGCGGGTCAGCTTTACGACTTCGCCCCCAAGAAAGACCTGACGACCTTCCCCGTCGATTCGCAGCGAACCATAGGAAATGGCCCGGTCTCGGCGGACACGCACTGCGGCACGGCGCATCACCGCATCCATACGGGCCAGTAATTCGCGCATCCCAAAAGGCTTTACAATGCAGTCGTCACTGCCTGCTTGAAGCGAAAGAACGCGATCTATTTCGGCACCGTGCCCGGTGAACGATATGATGGGGACATCGCTTTCCTGTCTTATGGTCCGGCAGACCTCCAGGCCATCGATGTCCGGTAACTCCAGGTCCAGCAGTATGAGGTCGAATTCACCATAGGAACGCAAGGCACTCGCACCGCTGTCAGCCACTTCCATCTCGTACCCATGCCGCCGCAAAGCCAGCCGGAGCTCTTCCCCCGATTGCCTGTCGGATTCGGCAAGTAAGACCTGCATAGCTCGCCTTTCCTATCCAACACGTGTCAAGGACGGCGCGACCGGCAAAAAAGAGCAAATGGTCCGGGTGACAGGTCGGTCAATTCGCGCCGACCTTCTCGCCCGAGAATTTTCCCCCGCCACCGTCCCTGCCGGAAGTAACGTAACAAGCGGAGTCATGGCCTTGTCAAGGACTTACCTGACGGCAGGGCAGTGGCACCAGCTGTACAGACCATGAAGAAATGCGCATATGTTTGCTCCAGTGAAGCCACCACGAGGGCGTATACAGAAGTGATGCCACCTCGGAGCAGAATGCCGAAGATCACGGACTTCTCTGTTTCACCGGTTGCCGGGCTGGGTAACGCAGTGCGTTCGAGGGGTTACGTTGCGCCAAACGGCCGACATTGACCGGTCCCGCGCCCGGCCGCCGAGCGCACGCGACGGCGGTCCGCCCGGGTTCGGGCGGACCGCCGTCACTACTCGGCGCCGCACTGCAACGCCCGAAGGCGCTCCACACGGCGGGAGTTTTGCAGAAGCATGACCCCGCTCATGAGGACGCCGAGCCCACGGCGCGGGCACGCCGCGGGCTCGGCGGTGAGCGGACAGGCCGGCGACACGGCAGAAACGGAGCGTAGGCGGAGCGGGGCGGGTGGCGCCTGGGGGCAGAAGCCGACGCCGGCGGAAGAGGCAGGCGACGAACCTACACGCCCGTCGAAGCGGGCAGATAGGGCTTCTCGGCCCTTGCCTTCCGCAGCGCGCCCGCCCACCAGCCGAGCTGGTCGAGCAGGGCCTTGGCGGCCGAGGCGAGCCCCTCCGGTTCCACCGGCTCCCCGTCCGGGCCGAACTGCTCGTGTGCCGAGTGGAAGCTGACGGTGTCCCGCACGGTGACCGCGTGCAGCTCGGCGAAGACCTGCCGCAGGTGCTCGACGGCGCGCAGACCGCCGCTCCGGCCGCCGTACGACACGAACCCGACGGGCTTGGCCATCCACTGGGTGCGGTGCCAGTCGATGAGGCTCTTGAGGGCCGCCGGGTAGCTGTGGTTGTACTCGGGGGTCACCACGAGGAAGGCGTCGGCGGCCTCCATCCGCGGGGCCGAGGCCCCGGCCGCTTCCAGCGTGGGCAGCGACGCCGTCGGCGACGGCCCTTCGACGCCGAAGCCCGCCTCGGCGACGTCGACGACGTCGACCTCGTACTCCGGGTGCTGCTCCAGCTGGCCCAGCAGCCAGCGGGACACCGTCGGGGCGAACCGGCCCGCCCGATGGCTGCCGACGATGACGACCAGGCGCAGGGGGGTTTCTGTCATGACACTTCCTTGGTTCCGGGTGCGGAGGCGTGGGCGGTGCCGTCCTCGTCCGGTGTGTCGTCCCCGGCCGTGGGCGCACCCCGCAGAGGCACCTCCTTCAGCAGGAAGGCGGCGGTGAGGGCGACGACCGCGAGCACGGCGGTGAAGAGGAAGACCTGGGTCGTGCCGTCCAGCACGGCGTCCCGGGCCGCGCCGGACAGCCCGTCAAGTGCGGCCGGATCGAGGACGGCGCCCCCCTCGGACGCCGGCGCCCCGCCGCCGGCCGGAGCGGCGTCCCCGAGGGCCCGGGCGAAGAACGCCCCGCTGACGGCGACGCCGAGGGAGCCGCCGAGGGTGCGGGCGAGGGTGGCGGTGGCGGACGCGGCGCCCAGGTCCTCGACCGGGGAGCTCTGCAGGGAGACCAGCACCGTCGTCTGTGTCAGCAGGCCCATCCCGACGCCGAGCGCGGCCATGCAGGCGCCCTGGACGACCGCCCCTGCCCCGGCCCCCGCCGTGCCGAGCAGGAGGGTGCCGAGCACCATGAACGCCCCACCGACCAGCACCACGATCTTGTACTTGCCGGTGGCGGTGATGAACCGGCCCGCGACGAGCCCGACCGCCATCTGCGCGGCGAACATCGGCAGCAGGAGCAGCCCCGAACCGGTCGCCGAGGTGCCCCGGGCCGACTGGCCGAGGATCGGCAGGAAGGTCACCGCGCTGGTCATCACGGCGCCGAGGAGCACGCCGACCAGGGTGATCAGGGAGAAGTTCGCCGACTTGAAGAGGGTCAGCGGCAGCATGGGCGCCGCGGCCCGCCGCTCGACCACGAGCAGTGCCGCGCACGCGGCCACGCCGACGGCCGCCAGACCGAACAGCACAGGCGAGGTCCAGGCGTACTCCTTGCCGCCCCAGGTGGTGACGAGGACGACCGCGGAGATGGCAGCGGTGAGCAGCAGGGCACCGGGGTAGTCGACCCGCGCTCCCGTCCGCGGCAAGCGGGGCAGCCGCAGGCCGGCGATCAGCAACAGGGCGACCGCGCCGACCGGCAGGTTGACGTAGAAGCACCAGCGCCAGCCGAGGTGGTCGGTGATGACGCCGCCGACCAGGGGGCCGCTGACCATGGCGAGGCCCATGACAGCCGACATGAGGCCCTGGTAGCGGCCCTGCTCACGCGGCGGGATCAGGGTGCCGACCAGCGCGAGCGCACTGACCATCAGCCCGCCGCCGCCGATACCCTGGAGCAGCCGGAAGGCGATGAGCTGGTTCATGTCCTGGGCCGCCCCGCACAGCATGGACCCGGCCACGAAGACCACGACGGTCACCACGAAGGCGCTCTTGCGGCCGAACATGTCGCCGAGCTTGCCCCACACGGGCGTGGAGACGGCGATGGCCAGCAGGTAGACGGTGACCACCCAGGACAGCCGGTCCACGCCGCCCAGTTCGCCGACGACCTGCGGCATCGCCGTGCCGACGATCATGCCGTCCAGGGCGCCGAGCAGCATCGCCAGCAGCGCGGCCACCACGGCCGCGTACAGATTCCGGCGCTCGGCCTGCTCCTCGGCCGGCATCGCCGGGCTTGATCCCTCGGCCACCACCGACCCCCTTGAACCACAGACGCATGAGACCCGCCACCAAACTTGCTTACCGGCAGGTCAGTGATTTCGAGCCTAGGGGCGCCTGGCGATCGACGTCAAGAAGAGGCTCGCCGACGGGAGTTCGAGCGGGACGCGACCGCGCTCATGGGGAGCCGGTAGCAGAACCGGAGAGCCTGCGGAGCCGGCGAAGAAGGCGAACGGCGCCGGGCAGGCCACAGCGGGGCGCCGGTGCCGTCGGGTGACGGACTGGACGCGGCCGACCGGGAGGGACCCTGGCGACTGCGCAGGCTCGCAGCCGACCCGTCCAGGACGATCGGGCCACGGGAACGAGCCACCGGCCCCTTCCGAAAGAGAGCGACCGGTGAGCGGGATGCCCCGGTTCATCCGAGGGGAAGGCCCACTCTGAGGGCCCCTCCGCCCGATCCCGGGGACCCTTGGCGAGTCGGGGCTACGGCAGAGCACGGGCAACCGGTGTCCGCTTCGACAACGCTGCCAAGGAAAGTTTTTCGCCGTTTTCCAAAAGGAGATCGACCCCCCGTCCGGGACGACCGGACCGGCGCGCGAGCCGACATCTTCACCTTCACCGAGACCCACCAGAACCGCAGGTGCCTGCGGGAGGCACCTGCGATTTGGGCCACCTCACGCCCCACGAGACCCACCGGCATCACCAAGGAAACGAGACCGGACCCACCCCTCGCCACATGATCGAGACGTGTCCAAGATCAAGCCTTGTGCCGCTTGGCGAACATCAGAAAGACTGCCGAGGTCGCTAACCATCACGGGGGAAGGACTGCGATGCGTGGTTGCACCATGTCTGCTGTTGGTCACATCAGCGACTCGGCGGCCGTTCCATGGCGGCATGCATTGGTTGGGGAACAGCCCGATTCGAAGGTCATGCCGAACTGCCACGGCCTGAATCCTGGCAAGGCCTCTGGATGGCCACCCTCAAGATTCGTCACCGGACCAGGCCCGGCGCCGTACAGTCCACAACTCACTCGCAGTCATCTTCGTGGGGCGCTCCTGCGGGGAGAACTCGCGTGATCCAGTCATCGCCGACGCAGCAGCGATTATGGATCGCCAATCAGCTCGAAGATTCCAATGGCACCTGGAATGTGCCTGTTGCACTGCGGTTGCGGGGGGTCGTGGACCGGGCCGCGCTGGGTGCGGCCTTGCTGGACACGGTGGTACGGCAGAGCAGTCTGCGGACAGTTTTCGCCGATGTGGGTGGCATTCCCTGGCAACGGGTTCTGGAGCCGGATGAGGTCAAGGTCCCGCTGAACGTGGTGGCGGCGGATGCCGATCTGGCGGAGCGGCTGACGGCCGAGGCGGTTCGGGGTTTCGATCTGGCCGCAGAGCTTCCGTTACGGGCGTGGCTTTTCGAGTTGGGGCCGCAGGATCAGGTGCTGCTGCTCGTGATGCATCACATCGCGATGGACGGCTGGTCGCTGGGGCCGCTCTTCCGAGACTTGTCGACGGCCTATTGTGCGCGCGTCGAGGGGCGGGAGCCCGCCTGGGAACCCCTCCCGGTGGAGTACACCGATTACGCGGAATGGCAGCGCGAGCTACTGGGCGAGGCATCCGATCCGCTGAGCCTGCTCAGCCGGCAATTACAGTACTGGCGCAAGGCGCTCGCGGGCATTCCCGAAGAGCTTGCCCTGCCGTATGATCGGCCGCGCCCGGCGGTCAGTTCGCATCACGCCGACAGCGTGCGGTTGTTCCTGGACGCGGAACTTCACCAGGCGTTGACCAGACTGGCCAAGCGGACCGGGACAAGCCTTTTCATGGTGTTCCATGCCGCATTGGCGGCAACGCTGACACGGCTCGGAGCCGGGCACGATATCCCTATCGCCGCCCCCACGGCCGGCCGATCCGACGAAGCACTGGACGACCTGGTCGGCTTCTTCATCAACACGCTGGTCCTGCGGGTCGACACCTCGGGCGACCCGACCTTCGAGGAGCTGCTGGGCCGAGTCCGGGACGTGGTCCTGGAGGGCTTCAGCCACCAGGACGTGCCGCTCGACCGCCTGGTGGAAGAGCTCAACCCGCAGCGCTCGCTGTCCCGGCAGGCTCTCTTCCAGATCGTGCTCAACGTGAACGAGAAGGGCGACACCCTCCGATTGCCGGGCGTGGAGTGCACGGACCAGCCCGTCAGGTTCCCCGTCGTGCGTTCTGACATGTGGCTCGGCCTGACCGAGTCGAAATCCCAGGAAGGTGACTGCCAAGGAGTTTCCGGAGAGCTGCTGTACAGCACGGACCTCTTCGAGCGCGGCACGATGCAGAACCTCGCGGAGAAGTTCGTCGCACTGCTGCGAACGGCTGTGTCCAAGCCGGAGCTGCCGCTGGCATCGATGAATCCTCCTCGTGCCCTCACAGCGGTTCGAAGGAAACCGGTCAAACTCCAGACGGCAGTCCAGTCCACGCCCGAGAGGCGAGAGACACCATGATCGACTAACCGGTTATCACCTGGCTCAACCGCGCCAATTGAGGCCTTGAGCACCCAGGACCGGCCTGACATCGCGCAGGACAAGGACACCCGATTCGTACGGGCAATTCACGGGTGCCACCTGTTCGACGACGTCTGCCGGCGGCTCGTCCGGCTGCCCGCGCTCCCCGGACCGGCGAGCAGGGAAATCACCTCGCCGTCCCCGGTGGCGATGAAACACGCTTTGAGCGCCGCGTACCGGTTTTCCGGCAGTACACAACCAATGCCGGTTTTCGGCTCCCAGACCAACATTATCGAGTTGCGCTTACCGGTGGCTTTAATGGGAAGCGTTCGACGGCCGGTCCATGTCATTATGATCGGCGCGGGCATCTCTATTCCAGCGAAACATGGCGCTGCGCTCTTTTCGGCGCGTCCGAGCCATGCCCGGACCATCGAATCCCAACAGCGAGCAAACTCCAAGGAGTGAGGTTGAATGCTTGACACTGAGGTGTATCGTAGCGATCTAATGCGTCTGGGCCTGAACAAGGTCGCGCACCAGGACGAGAGTCTGATAGACCATCTGTACCGGGTCTGCTCCATTCTCCAGGACATGAAGGCCAAAGAGCACGTCTGTGTCGCTGGGCTCTTTCATGGCGCCTACGGGACGGAGGGCCTGCACAACGACGACGTCGACTCCATTCCGGACAGCAAGCGCGTCAAGGTCCGGGAGATCGTCGGCCCCGATATCGAGCAGATGATTTTCCATTTCTCCGTCATGAGCTACGCGTCGCTGGGGAAGAGCTTCCGCCGGGTGATGCGTCCGAACGGAACTCCGGAACTCAAGGACCGGCGCACCGGCGAGGACATCCCGCTGGACCGGGAGCAGTTCCTGGATCTACTCCGCATGAAGCTCTGTGACGTCATGGCGCACCTGCCACCGCAGGTCGGCCACACCTTGATCGACGTGCCGACGGAGTACTCGGGGTTCTGGAAGTTGGCCGCCGAATATCTCGGCCCCGACGCAATCAAAACGTGGAACAAATTTACGGGAGGCGAACTGTGGATCGATCCGGAACAGAACTGACATCCCAGTCCTGGGAGGGTTTCCGCCTGTCCAGGCAGCAGGAGCACGTCCTCGGCCTCGTTTCCGGCGGACTGGCGAGCCGGACGGTGGCGGGTGTCCACCTCGCGGGCCCGTTGGAGCGTGAGCTGCTCGAGCGCGCGGCCCACGATGTGGCGTCGGTGCACGAAAGCCTCCGCACCGCCTACCGCAAGGTCCTCGGCGAGAACAGCGCCGTGCTGATGGTGATCGAGGACGAACCGCGGATCCGGGTGTCGGAGAGCTCGGGTGACGACGAGGCCCTGGCCGCGATCGTCCGTGAGGCACGGCACGCGGACCTCGATGAGTGCACAGTGGACCTCGTCCTCTTCACTCACACCGATGAGCGGTGGTCACTCGTCCTGTCGGCGCCGCGGATGAGCATGGACGACGCCTCCGTCGAGATCTTCTTCCGCGATCTGCGACAGGCGTACGCCGCGCGGCGCAACGGAACGCCGTGGGAGCGGGACATCGCGACCCAGTACGCCGACTACGCCCAGTGGCAGTTCGAGGAGGCCGTACCGACCCAGCAGCACAGGGAGACCGCCGCCGACCGCCAGACGCGCCTGGCTGCCCTGCCTCCCCGGCACCTCCCGCTCGAACTCCGCTCCGGCGAAACCGCTCACGAGGACCTGGAGTGGACGATCCCGGCGCCGCTGGCCCAGGAGCTGCGCGGCCTCGGCGGTGAGTGCGGCGCCGGCCTGCGCACCGTTCTGCTGACCGGTTGGCTCGCCGCACTCTGGCACGCCACCGGACGACCGGCGAGCCTCGCGGTCGACACGATGCTCACACGGCGCACGTTCCGCGAGCTGGACACGACGATCGGGCTCTTCGAAAGCCCGATGCCGGTCTTCGCCGACATCTCCGACGAGACGACGCTGAGTGACCTGCTGCGTGCGGTGGACCGGGAACTCGAAGCGTTCGAGCAGGCGGACGAGAGTTCCGTGGTGCCGCCCAAGCAGCACGTGACCACCCTGCCGGGCTTCACCTTCAGCGATGTCGCGAGCCTCGACTCGCCGGATGCTCCTGCCTTCTCCGACCTGTGGATCGAGCCGTCCGACGACGCCCGCAAGATCGGCCTGCGGGTGCAGGGGACGGGTGAGGAGATCCGTCTCACGCTGCGCCATCAGGCCAAGGGGATGGCCGAGGGCGGCGCCGAGGCGATCATGACCTGCCTGCGTGCCACCCTGGCAGCCCTGTGCGGCGACCGTTCGGCCGCCGTGCCGACGCTCGCCATGCTCGACGAGGACGCGGCACGAGCGCTCGTCGAGTCCACCAACGTCGCCCAGCCCCCGAGCCTTGCCCCGATGCACTGGCACCGGCAGGTCGAACAGGCCGCGCAGCGCACCCCCGAGGCCACGGCGCTCAGGACCGAGACGCGCGACTGGAGCTACCGCGAACTCGACCAGGCCTCGAACCGCCTGGCCAACGAGCTCGCCGAACGCGGTGTGTCCGCCGGGGACCTGGTGGGACTCGGCCTGGAACGTTCCGACGTGGCCATCGTGGCGCTACTGGCGATCGCCAAGGCGGGTGCCGGCTACGTTCCGGTCGACCCGCGTCTGCCCGCGAAACGCCGGTCCGCCATCGCGTCCGCGGTGGGCTTCCGCCACGTGGTGGCGACCGCCGAGGGCGTACCGGACCTTCCGCAGGACTGCGACGTCATCGTTGTCGACCCGGACCTGTCGGTCTGCGCGCACCGCAGCAGTGAGCGTCCCGACGTGGACACGGCGGACGACGACCCCGCCTACGTGCTGTTCACCTCGGGCTCCACCGGAACGCCGAAGGGAGTGCTGGTCAGCCACGGGCAGCTCGCGGCCTACCTGGACGGTGTGGTGGACCGGCTGGGACTCACCGGCCCGATCGACTCGGTGGCGCTCAGCACCCTGGGCACCGACCTGGGCAACACGGCGCTGTTCCCGCCGCTCATGACCGGAGGCCGGCTCCGGGTCGTCGCCGCGGACGTCTCCTCGGACGCTCAGGCACTCGCCGAGCTGCTGGCCGAGGAGAGCCACGACCTCATCAAGATCACGCCAACGCATCTCGAGGCGGTCATCACGGTGGCCGAGGACCCGCGGAAGCTGCTGCCCCGCGAGGCTCTGGTCCTGGGCGGCGAGCCGTTCGGCTGGGGCACGTACAACATGCTCAAGGGCTTCATCGGCGACTGCCGGCTGTACAACCACTACGGTCCGAGCGAGACGACCGTCGGCGTGCTGTGCGGGCAGATCACCTCGAGCGAGATCTCCGGTCTGGCCTCCACCGTGCCGCTGGGCAAGCCGATGCGACACGCGCGCGCCTATGTCCTGGACTCCCAGCGCCAGCCCGTGCCCGTCGGCGTTCCGGGAGAGCTCTGGATCGGCGGATCCTCGGTGTCCCAGGGCTATCTCGCCGGAACGGCGGACCAGAAGGAACGATTCCTCAGCGACCCCTTCTCCCAGGCCCCCGGAGCGCGGATGTACCGCTCCGGCGACAAGGTGCGGCTGCTCCCCGACCACAGCCTCGAGTTCGTCGGCCGCGTCGACCGCCAGATCAAGGTGCGCGGGTTCCGGGTGGAGCTGGGCGAGATCGAGGCGGTCATGCGCCGGCATCCACGGGTGACGGGCAGCATCGTCGTGGTGGCCAACGCGAACACGAACATGCACCTCGTGGGATACCTGACCGACGCCGACGGCAGCCGGGGACCGGCGGAATGGCTCCGCGAGTCCCTGGCCGAAAGCCTGCCGGAGTTCATGGTCCCCACGCACCTCGTGGCGCTGGACTCGTTCCCGATGACCAGCACCGGGAAGATCGACGCGTTGATGCTCCCGGCGCCCTCCGCCTACAACGCGGGCTCGGTTTCGACCGTCGAGCCCCGGACCCCGACCGAGAAGAAGGTCGCCGACATCATGGCGCAGCTCCTGCTGCTCAACGACGTCGGCGCCGACCAGGACTTCTTCGACATCGGTGGCCATTCGCTGCTGGCGACCCAGCTGATCTACAAGCTGCGCGACGAGTTCAAGGTGGACGTGAAGCTGCGGAATCTCTTCGAACAGCCCGTCGTGTCGGAGCTCGCCGAGTTCATCGACGAGCTGCTCCTGCAGAAGGCGGAAGAACGATGACCCGACCCGCGCCGACGATGAGCGGTCTCGGCCGCGCGCGAAAATCCATCTCGGTCAGCGGCGAGGCACTGGTCCGGGTGGCGCCACTGTCCGGCGGAACGCGGATGGTGGTGTGCACACCGACGGTCGCCCGCCTCGACGCCCGCGAATGGCTGGCCGGCTCGGGCTCCATGCTCAAGCGGCTGCGCGACGAGCACGGCGCCGTCCTGCTGCGCGGCTTCAGCCCGCTGGACGCCGACGGGTTCGCCGAGCTCGCCACGGCGATGGGCGGAGACCTGCTCGACTACAACAACCGTTCCACCCCGCGGACACGAGTCAGCGGGAAGGTCTTCACCTCGACCGAATACCCGGCCGACCAGACCATTCCGCTGCACAACGAGATGTCGTACACGGACTCCTGGCCGGGCACGCTGTTCTTCGCCTGCATGATCCCGGCCACCGACGGCGGTGAGACGCCGTTCGCCGACAGCGCCCGGATCTACGACCGCGTGCCTGCCGCGACCCGTGATCGCTTCGAGCAGCGGGGTGTCATGTACGTGCGGAACTTCGGTAACGGCATGGATCTGAGCTGGCAGGAGGCGTTCCAGACCGAGGACCGCGGCGACGTCGACGCATACTGCCGCGAGCACGGCATCCAGGCGGAGTGGCTGGGCGGGGACAGGCTCCGCACCAGGCATGTGGTGCAGGCGACCGTGGTGTCACGGACGTCCGAAAGGAAGGTCTGGTTCAACCAGGCACACCTGTTCCACGTCAGTTCGCTGCCCGCCGGTGTCGAGCAGGTGATGCGCGAGAGCTTCGCCGAGGACGAGTTGCCGCGCAACGCGATGTACGGCGACGGCAGCCCGCTCGACCCGGCCGATCTGGCCGGGATCCGCGCCGCGTACGCGGCGGAGGAGATCACGTTCCCGTGGCAGACCGGTGACGTCGTGGTCATCGACAACGAGCAGTTCGCCCACGGGAGAAGGCCCTACTCCGGCAAGCGTTCGACGCTGGTGGCGATGACATGACCGGCTCGTTCGTGTCCGACGCCGCGCGAGAAGAGATCGCGTACGCGTTCGAGAGCACCGGGTTCTGCCGCGAGTCCCCAAAGAGCCGGGGCCTCGCGCGGTGGATGTCGGCCCCGTCGGCCGGGACGGGGGAGAAACGATCATGACCACCAACCCCTTCGACAACGAAGACGGCGAGTTCCACGTGCTGGTCAACGACGAGGACCAGCACTCCCTGTGGCCGGCCTTCGCCACCCTGCCCGCCGGCTGGCGGTCCGTCTTCGGCCCCGCCGGCAGGCAGTCCGCCCTGGAGTACGTCGAGGCCCGCTGGACGGACATGCGGCCGAAGAGCCTCCGCGAGCTCATGGACAAGGGAGGAGCGATCTGATGAGTCCGGCGCGACGAACCATGGCCGCCCTGTTCGAGGACCAGGTGGCCGTCTCACCCGATGCGCCCGCGGTGACGGCCGGTTCGGCATCCCTCACCTTCCACCGCCTCAATCGGCTCGCCAACGGGCTGGCACACGAGCTGATCCGGCGTGGTCTCGGTCCGGGAGATCTGGTGGGCCTGGCCCTCCCGCGCGACGTGCGCACCGTCGTGGCGACGATCGCCGTGGTGAAGGCGGGCGCGGCCTACCTCCCGCTCGACCCGGCATATCCGTCCGCTCGCCTGGCGTTGATGGCTGCCGACGCCCGGCCCGGTCTGATCATCGCCGACTCGGCCGAAGGGGCCGACCGGTACGAAGACGCCGCGACGACCCTCGTGCTCGACGAGGAGTCTCTGGACTCGTTGGCGGCGACGGACGCGGGCAACCCGACCGATCTCCACCGGGTGCGGCCGCTTCGGGTCGGCCACCCGGCGTGGGTCATATACACGTCGGGATCGACCGGCACTCCCAAGGGTGTCGTCGTGCCGCACACCGGTGTAGCGGGCCTGGCCGGCGAGTACCGGCAGAAGATCGCCGGATTCGCCGAGACCACCGGTCGGTCCCGGGACACCCGGTTCAAGCTGGCCCATGCGACGTCGATGTCCTTCGACGCCTCGCTGCAGGCCCTTCTGCTGATGTTCGCCGGTCACGAGATGCACTTACTGGACGAGCGAACGCGCCGGGACCCGGCCAGGGTGGTCGAGTACGTCAACGACGTCGGCATCGACTACGTCGACGGCACCCCGACCTACTTCGAGGCGCTCATCGAGGAAGGTCTGCTGGTCCGGCCCGGACAGCGGCCCCTGATGTGCGTCGTCGGCGGAGAGGAGATGCCGGAGCGGTTGTGGCAGCGGCTCGCCGGGAGTCCCGGTGTGGTCGCCCACAACACGTACGGTCCGACCGAGGGCACGGTCGACACGACGGGCATCGAGGTGGCGTCCGACGCGGCGGTCACGATCGGCCGGCCCATCGCGGACTTCCAGTGCTTCGTGCTCGACGACCGGCTGCAGCCCGTGCCGGCGGGCATGGTGGGCGAGCTGTACATCGCGGGTGGCGCGCTGGCCGACGGCTACCTCCGCAGGCCGGGCCTGACGGCGCACCGGTTCGTCGCGTGCCCTCTCACGGCCGATCCGGGCGCGCGCATGTACCGGACCGGTGACCGGGTGAGCTGGACACCCGAGGGCACGCTGCTGTTCCACGGCCGGACGGACGATCAGGTCAAGCTCCGCGGGCATCGCATCGAGCTCGGTGAGGTGGAAGCCGTCCTGCGCCGCGCCGCCGGCGTGGCACAGGCGGTCGCGGTCGTCCGGTCGGACGATGCCGGCGAGAAGCACCTCGTGGCCTACGTGGTGCCGACGGCCGGTGGTGACTTCTCCGCCGACCGGACCGTCGCCCGGATGCGGGAACTGCTGCCGGACCACCTGGTCCCGGAGTCGATCACGGCACTGGAATCGTTCCCGACCGGCGCGAGCGGCAAGGTCGACCGGGCCGCACTGCCCACACCGCGGTTCGCGGCATCGCCCACACCGTCGAGCGTCCGCGATCCGCGCCTGCGACTCCTGTGCGAGCTCTTCGCCAGTGTGCTGGGGCGGCCTGGGGTCGGTCCGGACGACAACTTCTTCGACCTGGGCGGACACTCGTTGACCGCGGCCCGCCTGGCCAGCCGGATCCGGTCGACCCTGAACGCGGCGGTCGACGTGCAGACGTTGTTCGAGGCCCCGACCGTGGCCCGGCTGGCCGAGCGGCTGGCGAGTTCGGAGCCCGCGTCGGCGACGCTGGAACCCCGCACCCGCCCAGCACGTGTGCCCCTGTCGTACGCGCAGCGACGGCTGTGGTTCCTCGATCGGCTGGAGGGCCCGTCAGCCACCTACAACACCACGGTGGGACTGCCACTGCACGACGCGGTCGACGTGGAGGCCCTGCGGTACGCGCTCGCGGACGTGATGCAGCGGCACGAGAGCCTCCGTACGGTCTTTCCCGAGTTCGACGGCGAGCCGTACCAGCACGTACTGGACGGGCCCGCCGCGACACCGGCGCTGCCGCGGGTGACGGTGACCGGCGACCAGCTCGACGCGGCCATCGCGGCCGAGGCGGCCGAGCCGTTCGACCTCACCGGCGAGCCGCCCGTGCGAGCCCGGATTCTCGATGTCACGGACGGCCGACGCGTTCTGCTGCTGAGCGTGCACCACATCGCCACCGACGGCTGGTCCGACATCCCGCTCAGCCGCGACCTGAACGCCGCGTACCTGGCCCGCTCGCACGGCCGCGCACCGGACTTCGGTCCGCTGCCGGTCCAGTACGCCGACTACACCCTGTGGCAGCGGGAAGTCCTCGGCGATCCCGCCGATACGGACAGCCGGTTCGCCGGGCAGGTGCGGTACTGGCGCGACACGCTCGGCGGCCTGCCGGAAGAGCTGGCGCTGCCGTACGACCGGCCCCGCCCCGCCGTCGCCGACTACCGGGGCGACCGGATCGCGGTGCGTCTGGACGCCGGCCTGCACCGCGAGCTCGCCGCAGTCGCGCGTTCGTGCGGCTGCACGGTGTTCATGGCCGTGCAAGCCGCACTGGCCGCCCTCATCCACCGACTGGGCGGCGGTGACGACATTCCGCTGGGTTCGGCGGTCGCCGGCCGCACCGACGAAGCACTGGACGACCTCGTCGGATTCTTCGTCAACACGGTCGTGCTGCGCACGGACCTCGGTGGCGAGCCGACGTTCCGTGAACTGCTGGACCGCGTGCGCACCAGCACCCTGGCCGCACTCGCACATCAGGACGTGCCGTTCGAAGCGGTGGTCGAAGCGATCAACCCGGTGCGCTCGTCCGCGCGGCACCCGCTGTTCCAGACCATGCTCATCTTCGAGGACGTGAACGGCGATCGCTTCGAAGCCCCTGCCCTCGCCGACCGAGTCACCCCGCTCAGCACCGACACGGCCAAGTTCGACCTGCTGTTCAACCTGGCCGAACATATCGACGGCGCAGGCGAGCACGGCGGCGTGGCAGGCACCGTCGAGTTCGCGACCAGCCTGTTCGACCGCTCCACCGTCGAGGCCATGGTCGAACGCCTCGAGCGGCTGCTGCGGGCGATGGTGTCCAGCCCGGATCAGCGGATCACGACGATCGATCTGATCAGCACCCGCGAACGCGAGCTGCTCCGCGAGTGGAACGAGACCACGATGCCGCTGCCGACGGCGTCACTGGCCGCTCAGATCGAACAGCGCGTGGCCGACGCACCCGACAGCCTGGCCATCGCCGACCACAGCACGTCGCTCACCTATGCCCAGATGAACGAGCGCGCCAACCGGCTCGCCAGACTCCTGGTCGGCCGAGGCGTCGGCCCGGAGGTCCGGGTCGCGGTCGCCTTGCCGCGCTCGATCGACCTGGCGATCGCCTTCGTGGCGATCCTCAAGGCAGGCGCGGTCTACCTGCCGATCGATCCGGACTATCCGGCTGACCGCCGCTCCTACATCGTCAGCGACGCACAACCCGCGCTGGCGCTGACGCTCGATTCCGGTCTGCTGCCCGGAGTGCCTTCGGTGCAGCTGGACGAGGCCGGATGGGCCGACATCACCGAGTCGTTCTCCGGGGCCGACCTGGCTCCGGACGAACTGCTGGGGATCGCCGGGCCCCAGAACGCGTCCTACGTGATCTACACCTCCGGATCGACGGGCAAGCCCAAGGGTGTCGTCGTCCAGTTCCAGGTGATGGTGAATCTGCTGGCCTGGGGACGATCCGTGTGTCCGGGCAGCGAAGGCTGCCGGGTCGCGCACTCCAGCTCGCTCATGTTCGACGTGTCGATCCACGAGTTCCTCAGCGCCTTCCTCAACGGCAAGGCGTTGCTCGTGCCCACGGAGGAGATCCGGCTCGACCCGGTGGAGCTGACCCGCTGGCTGGACCGGGAAGGGGCCACCGAGCTGTTCGCGCCCGATCTCGTGGTGAGCGCGGTCTGCGAATCGGCCAACGAACTGGGGCTGGAGCTGGCGAACCTGCGACACGTCCTCCAGGCGGGCGAGGCCCTGCGCCTGACCGAGCAGGTCGTGCGGTTCTTCCGGGACCGGCCGCACATCAAGCTGCACAACGAGTACGGGCCGTCGGAAACGCACGTCGTCACCGCGACCGTCCTGCCCGGCGATGTGGACCGGTGGCCGGCGACGGCCCCGATCGGCCGGCCGGTCGGGAACTGCCGGATTCACATCCTCGACGACTCGTTGCGGCCGGTGCCGCCCGGAATCGCCGGAGAGATGTACCTCGCCGGCGAGAACGTGGGCCGGGGCTACCTCGACCGTCCCGACCTGACCGTCAGCCGCTTCGTGGCCGACCCCTTCGGCCCGCCCGGAACCCGCATGTACCGCTCCGGCGACCGTGCGCGCTTCCGCGCCGACGGCGGCATCGAGTACCTCGGCCGCGTCGACGACCAGGTGAAGATCCGTGGCGTTCGCATCGAACTCGATGAGATCGTCAACGTGCTTCTCGGCTGTCCCGACGTCGCGCAGGCGGCCGTAGTGGCAGACCGGCTCAGCTCCGGCGAGCAGCGGCTGGTGGCGTTCGTGACTCCGTCGGCGACCGGGGACGACCGGCCGACGCCCACCTCACTGCGGGCCTTCGCCGGGGCCAAGCTGCCGATCTACATGGTGCCTGCCACCTTCGTGGTGCTCGACGTGCTGCCGCTCACCGCGAACGGAAAGCTCGACCGCCGGGCCCTGGTCCTGCCGGAGATCGGCGCGGAGGGCACGCGGACACCACCTCGCAACGCCCGCGAGAGCGCGTTGTGCGATGTCTTCGCCGACGTGCTCGGGGTGCCCACCGTGGGCGTCCACGACAGCTTCTTCGACCTCGGCGGACACTCGCTGCTCGCGGCGAGGGTGGTGAACCGCATCCGGACGACCACCGGCCTCGACCTGACGGTCCGCGACCTGTTCGAATCACCGACCGTGGCCGCGCTCAGCGCTCGGCCGGTGGACACGCGGCCGACTCGCCCCGTTCTCCGCCGCCGGGTGGACACCACCATGTGATCCGCAGACCAGACCCCCCAACCCACGAATGCCAGTCCGCAGCGAACGGAGTTCTGATGACTGAAGGCGCGAAAGCGACGGAGCAGTCGACATCATCGTCTGATCACCACGTCGTGGCCGGGCCTGCGGATGAGGTGGGCACGACCGACACCGGCGGGCGGAACACCGCGGTGCTGGTCGTGTTCACCGCCGTCACCAATCTCGCGGACGGCGTCATGAAGATCGCTCTCCCGTTGGTGGCCACCTCGCTGACCAAGTCCCCGGCCCTCATCTCGGGCGTGATGCTGACGCTGTCACTGCCGTGGTTGCTCACCGCGTTGCACGTGGGGGTGCTGGTGGACCGCGTCGACCGGCGCAAGCTGGTGTGGCTGGCCAACGGGATCCAGGTCGTCGTCGTCGGCGCACTGCTCGTGCTGGCCGTCTCGGACATGCTGAACCTGCCGGCCATCTACATCTGCGGCGCTGTCCTGGGCGTCGCCGAGGTGATCGCCATGACGTCCGCCGCGGCGCTCGTCCCCGACGTCGTGGCGGCTTCCGGCCGGGAACGGGCGAACACCTGGGTGGCCGGCGCCGAAACGGTGTGCCAGGAGTTCGCCGGACCGTTCCTCGGTGGTCTGCTGGTCGGCGTGGGCGCGTCGTTCGCACTCGGTGCGACCCTGGTCGGCTACGGGCTGACCGCTGCGGTCCTGGTGCTCCTGGTCTACCGGTTCCGGGCGGCGACCACGGGTGACGCGGCGGAACCGTCCGTCCGCGAGCAGATCAGCGAAGGCCTGCAGTTCCTGTGGCAGCACCGACTGCTGCGCATGCTGGCCGCCGTGGTGGCGGTGCTGGGCTCCTGCTGGGGCGCCTGGTTCGCCATCATGCCGCTGTACTCGACCGACGACATGGGCCTGAGCCCGGCCGACTACGGCCTGCTCGTCGGCGCGCTGGGCGTGGGCGGCATCGCGGGCACGCTCGTCGTGGGTTGGTTCAACCGGCTCTTCGGGCGGCGCTGGGCGATGGTCATCACCACCTTTCTGACCAGTGCGATGATGGCGGCCCCGGCGATGACGACCGACAAGTGGGCCGTCGGCTGCGCCGCCGTCCTCGGCGGTATCGGCGGCACGATGTGGACGGTCAACGTCCGCACGGTCATGCAGACCCTTGTCCCCTCGGCCATGATGGGCCGCTTCGGCGCCACATTCCGGCTGTTCGCCTTCGGTTCGACCCCGGTGGGTGCGGGACTGGCGGGTGTGCTGGCGGAACTGTTCTCCGCGCCGGTGGCACTGGCCGTCTTCGCGGTCGGATCACTGATCGTGTTCGTGCCGCTCGTACGTGTCTTCACGATCGGTGCCGAGGCGGACATCGACAGCCGTCTCAAGCAGGCCTGAGCCACAGTCGGCCGACCAGGGCTCCTGGCCGTTCATCGGCCTCAAGCCGATCGACCAGTGATCGCTGTGTTCACCATAGGGCCCGGCCCGAGTCACCAGGACTCGGGCCGGGCCCTTCGGCACTCGCGCTCGGGGATTCGCCTCCCTGGGACCTTCTATCCTTTTCCCAAGCCCACCAGCCCTTTGGACAGCAACGGAGCAGCAGCCATGTACTTCACCGACCGCGGCATCGAGGAGCTGGAGAAGCGGCGCGGCGAGGAGGAGGTCACCTTCGAGTGGCTCGCCGAGCAGCTGCGGACGTTCGTCGACCTCAACCCGGACTTCGAGGTACCGGTGGAGCGCCTGGCGACCTGGCTGGCGCGGCTGGACGACGAGGACGAGGAGTAGAGCGGGCGTCGTCGGGCACCGGTGGGCCGCGACCGGCCCACCCTCAGGGCGATTTGTTCATATTCGTCCCATGAGACCACCGGAACGGGTGTCTTGACTTCCCATGGGCGCGATATATCGTGAATACAGAAGACGCGATATGGCGTGTCGATACGGTGTGTCCGCGCCCGCCGAGGAGGTCAGCACCATGCCTGAGTGGTCCGTCACCGAGCCGAGGAAGCTCACGTTCGATGACCCGGTGACGGCGCTCCATGTGCGCGTCGTCAACGGAACGGTGAATGTCGTGGGCACGGACGAGGGTTCCGCCCGTCTCGAGGTGTCCGACATCGAGGGCCCTCCCCTGACGGTGACCCAGGAGGACGGCACGCTGACGGTGGCGTATGACGACCTCCCCTGGAAGGGCCTCCTGAAGTGGCTCGACCGCAAGGGCCGGCGGCGCAACGTGCTGGTCTCCCTGGCCGTTCCGGCCGGCACGCGTGTCGAAGTGGGCGTGATAGGCGCCACGGCCGTTGTCTCCGGTGTCGACGGGCGTACGGAGGTGAAGGGCGTCTCCGGTGACACGACCCTGGTCGGCCTCTCGGGCCCGGTACGCGCGACGACAGTCTCCGGGAACGTGGCGGCCCAGGCAGTCACCGGTGCCCTGCGGATGAGCTCCGTCTCCGGTGACCTGACCGTCATCGAGGGGTCCTGCGCGACCGTGAGGGCGGAGTCCGTGAGCGGCTCGATCGTCCTCGACCTGAACCCCGCGGGCAGCCCCACGGAGGTCGGGCTGACCAGCGTCTCCGGCGAGATCGCCGTCCGGCTCCCCCACCCCGCGGACGCGGAGGTCGAGGCCGGCACGGCGAGCGGCACGATCTCCAACGCCTTCGACGACCTCCGGGTCAGCGGCCCCTGGGGCGCGCAGAGGATCACGGGCCGGCTGGGCGAGGGCAACGGACGGCTGAAGGCGACGACGGTCTCGGGCTCGATCGCCCTGCTCCGCAGGCCACCGTCGAAGGACGAGCCCTGGGAGGACGAGCAACCGGAGCCGGCGGTATCCGCCGGTACGATGTCCGGTCACCACGCGTCCGACGGCCCGAACGACAAGAAGGTGCTCTGACATGCCCCCCGTCTTCGCTCATGGACGCCTCCGCCTCTACCTGCTGAAGCTGCTGGACGAGGCCCCACGCCACGGCTACGAGGTGATCCGCCTCCTCGAAGAGCGCTTCCAGGGCCTGTACGCGCCCTCGGCGGGCACGGTCTACCCCCGCCTGGCCAAGCTGGAGGCCGAGGGGCTGGTCACGCACACCACCGAGGGCGGCCGCAAGGTGTACGCGATCACGGACGCGGGCCGTGCCGAGCTGGCCGACCGAAGCGGCGAGCTGGCCGACCTGGAGCTGGAGATCCGTGAGTCGGTGGCGGAGCTGGCCGCGGAGATCCGCGCCGATGTCCGCGGAGCGGCGGGCGACCTGCGCCGCGAGATGCGGGCGGCGGCGAGCGAGGCCCGCACGGGTGCCAGGAACGGGACCGGGGCGGGGGCCGGGGAGTACGGCCCGCTCGGCGAGTTCGGCGGCTCCACCGACAAGGATGCCTGGCGCGCGGCGAAGGAGGAGATGCGCCGCGTCAGGCACGAGTGGAAGGAGCAGGCACGCCGCGCGAAGGACGAGAGCCGCCGTGCCCGCGAGGAGGCCCAGCGGGCCCGCCGCCAGGCCGAGGAGGCCCAGGAGCGCGCGCGTACACAGGCCCAGGAGGAGGTCCAGCGCATCGCGAGGCGTGTCCAGGAACAGGTCCAGGACCACTTCGCCCGGGGCGACTGGCCGACCGGCGTCCGCGAGGGTCTGGCGGAACTGGCCAAGGAGTTCGGCGAGTTCGGTAAGGACTACGGCAGGGACTTCGCGTTCGGCCGCCAGGGAGGAACGGCGGAGAGGGCCGGCAAGGGCACGCCCTCCCCCGAGTACACGACCACCCCCGAGGACTTCCCCGCCGAGTACGAGCCCTCCTGGACCCACGAGGCCTCCACGGGCAACCCCGCCCGTGACCTCGACCGTCTGCTCGACCGTTTCCGCGACGACATCCGCGACGCGGCCCGCGACCACGGCGTCACAGAATCCCAGTTCCGCGACGCCCGCCGCCATCTGTCCACAGCGGCAGCCCACATCGGTGCGCTGCTCCGAACCCCGAAGGCGTAGCGCTGCCGCCGTACCGGGCCGACCCGGCAACACCGAACCGGTCCGGCTCGCGCTCACCGCACGACGGGCCCGATCCGACACGGAGGGCCCGGCCCGGCAGGGCTCAGCGGAGCCGACTCGGCCGCACGACCCAGGTCAGCGCGGTTACGGCCGACCCGGCTCGGCGGTACCGGTTGAGCACGACAGTTCCGGTCCGGCACGGCGGGCCCCGTTCGACCCGGCTCGGCGGCGCCGGTCGGGCGCGGCAGGCCCGGCACGGCCGGTCTGGCGCGGCGTGACACGGCCGGTCCGGCCCCGCTCGGAACGACCGGCGCGGCCGACACGGCCGACACGGCCGGCGGGCCGGGAACAGTGGCCGGGGTAGATCCCGGTCAACGCGGCACAGCCGGTTCGTTGCGCTCGGCCCGGTCGCCTCCCGGTCACCCCGCCTTTGTCCCGCCCCCTCCGTGAAGTACGCGCGTCACCGACTCGTGTGTGACGCCGTGATCCGCGAGGACTTCCGCGGCGACGCCCGGGCGGGCGGTCAGGGCAAGCAGGATGTGTTCGTCCCCGATGCGCCGGTCACGACGGGCGACGGCGATACGCAGCGACCTTTCGAGCACATCCCTGGCCCCCCGGCTGAAGGAACGGTGCCCGCCCCGCCGGCCCTTGTCCTTCCGGCCACCGGACATGGCGCCCACACCGTGCACCTCCTCCGCCCGCGCGACGATCTCCGACACATCGATGCCCAGCCCGGCCAGCGCCTCCGCCTCGGTCTGCGACAGCCCCGCCCGGCGCCGAGCCTCCTCCAAGGCCCGCGCCACCGACTCCCCGCGCTCGGCGAGCCCGAGCTCGGCGAGCGCGAACGAACCCCGACCGGCCCCGCGATCGATCAGGGCCAGCAGCATGTGCTCGGCGTCGACCGTCCGCGATCCCGACCTCTCACAGTGCTCGACGGCCCCCTTCACCACGGCACGGGCGTCCTGCGTGAAACGTTCGAACATCATCGCCTCCCGTACTTCTTGTGCACGGCCTGCCTGCTCACTCCCAGTTCCGCGGCGATCTCCTGCCACGACCAGCCCTGATTGCGCGCACTGCGCACCTGCACGGCCTCCAACTGCTCCATCAGCCTGCGCAGCGCGGCGACGGCCCGCAGTCCGACCCGCGGGTCGCGATCGCCCGCCCGCTGGGCGAGATCCGTTGCCTCACTCATGGCGTCAATCTAGGTTGACATCCCCTCGCGCGTCAACCTCAGTTGACAGAAACAGAACGCGAACGGCGGGCCCGGATGCCCCGGACCCATCTGTCCGCGCACGGCCTGGGACAGGCGGGTGTTGATGCTGCTGCCCATGTCGCGCGCTTCCATCGAGCGCAGGTCTTCGAGGTAGATGACGGTGGCACCGGCGGTGATGGCCTGGTCCACGGTCCAGCGGGCGGCGGAGGCGGCCAGGGCGTCGTTGAGGTGCGAGCGGCGCTCGGACACCGCGCGGGTCTCGCTGGTCAGGACCGCGCGGCGGGCTGCCAGGGGATGATCGGCGTCGTCGCCGGTGAGCCGCTCGTAGTGGCCGGTTTTGGTGTGCAGGTGCTCGGACAGGCGGCGCAGCCGGTGCTGCTTGGCCCGTACGCCGCCCGCCCGGAACTGGGCGCCGGTACCGAGGGTGGTGATGCGGCCGTCGTCGTGCAGGCGAGCGGCGCCCGCGCTCAACAGCGTGTTCAGGCCCCAGTCCACGCCCAGCGCGACCCGGTGGCCGGTGCGCCGGGCCTTCGGGACGGCGTGGGTGTAAGCGAGGTCGGCGCGGACGGTGTCCCGGTGGGGGCGCAGGGTGGGCAGGTGCAGTACCGCGTCGGCCGGGACGGTGGGCGGCAGCGTGATCGGGCAGGACACCCACGTCCAGTCCCGGTAGGAGCGCGGGTCGCAACGGGTGGGCAGCTGCAACCGCAACAGTGCCCGCGTGGGGTCGCCGTCGGCGCGCTCGATCGTGGCCTGCTGCCCGTCACACGACGACAGCAGCAGCATCCGCGCCGTGCGCGGCACCGCCTCCGCCTCGAACACATCCACGGGCAGCCGCCCGTGCTCGCGCGCGAAGGCGGTGAGCTGCCAGGTACGGGACTTGATCACACTGCCCGGCAGGAACTGTCCGCCCGGCACCGCCGCACGCACCGCATCCCACTCCTCAGAAGTGCGTCTGCCCGGATCGGCGGGCCACGTCGCCAGCACCCCCGCAGTGACATCCGCCCGCCACTTCACGGACCGCAGGGTGCGCCCGGCCTGCTCCTGCGCCATCCGCACGATCCGGTCATTGACCTGGACGCCCTCCGGCGCGGCAGCCGTCCAGCCCAGGCGCCGCAGCGCCATCCAGGCGTTCGACGGCAACTTCTGGCCGCCCGCGTCCAGGCCCGAGGCCAGCATCTCCACATCGGCGGCGTTCCAGTGCTCCGCCAGCAGTGAGGCGACCATGCCGGACACCAGACCGGCGGCCCAGCCCACCCTCTCCATCAGGGCAGCGGCGGGCAGGAGCCGACCGGTCTTCTCCTCCACTCCAGTGCGCAGCACGCCACGGGCACACGCGGTACGGGAAGTCTCACCCGTCGGCGAGCGGCAGCTTCCGCCTGCGATGTCGGCGCCGGTGCCCGACACACGGGCAAGGACTCCCACGAGTGACACATCACTACGGATACCTAAGGAATAGCGACAGCCTCAGGCGGCCGCAGGCCTCACGTGGTCGCGAGCACGATCTTCCCGAACTGCTCGCCCGACTCCAGCCGTTCGAAGCCCTCACGGGCCCGGTCCAGCGGGAGCACCTCGTCGACGACAGGACGTACACCGGTGGCGGCGCAGAAGGAGAGCAGGTCCTCCAGTTCCTCTTTGGTGCCCATCGTGGAACCGACGACCTTCAGCTCCAGGAAGAAGATCCGGGTCAGTTCGGCGTGGGAGGGCCGGTCACCGCTCGTGGCGCCGGAGATGACGAGCGTGCCACCCGGCTTCAGCGACTTCACCGAGTGCGACCAGGTCGCGGCACCCACGGTCTCGATGACGGCGTCCACACGCCGCGGCAGCCGCGCACCCGGCTCCAGCGCTTCCACGGCACCCAGTTCCAGTGCCCGCTTGCGCTTGGCCTCGTCCCGGCTGGTCGCGAAGACCCTCAGCCCGGCGGCCTTGCCGAGCACGATCGCGGCCGTCGCGACACCACCACCGGCGCCCTGCACCAGCACGGAGTCGCCCGGGCGTACACCGGCGTTGGTGAACAGCATCCGATAGGCGGTGAGCCAGGCGGTGGGCAGGCAGGCGGCCTCCTCGAAGGAGAGCTCCTTGGGCTTGGGCAGGATGTTCCACGTCGGTACGGCGACCTGCTCGGCGAACGTGCCCTGGTAGCGCTCGGTGAGGATGGAACGGGGTTCCTTCGGGCCGACTCCGTGGCCGGTCTGGCCGATGACGGAGTGCAGGACGACCTCGTTGCCGTCCTCGTCGACGCCGGCGGCGTCACAGCCGAGAATCATCGGCAGCCGGTCCTCCGGGAGGCCCACACCCCGCAGGGACCAGAGGTCGTGGTGGTTGAGGGAAGCGGCCCTGACATCGACCACGCTCCAGCCGGGCCGGGCCCCGGGGGCCGGACGCTCCCCCAACTCGAGGCCGCTGAGCGGCTGGTCACGGTCGATACGGGCGGCGTAGACAGCGAACATGGGCCCGACGATAGGGTCCCGCCCCGCCCGACGGAACCGTATCCCCCTGTGACACACGTCCTCTTGCCGTACGCCGGGTGCCGGGTGCCGGGTGCCGCCGAGAACGCACGGTCACTCCCGGATCGCCGTCCCCTCGCTACTCCCGCCACCGCGGCCTGAAGCGGGCGCGCCCCCTCACCCACCCGGACACTGCCCACCGAC
>NZ_VJZE01000102.1 GCF_009377205.1 Streptomyces phyllanthi | reverse complement strand
ACCACGACGCCCAGCGAGAGGCGCGGGTAGGGGGCGGCCGTTCCCGCGAGGCCGATCCACAGGCCGTTGCCGGGCTCCGGGTCGCGGCCGAACGGCGCGAACGGGCGGCCGGGACCGGCCGGTCCGAGCGGCAGGTCCTCCAGCGTCCCCGCCTCCTGGACGACGAGTGCGGCGAGGGTGGCCGGGGTGGCGTACAGGTCCTGGTCCGTCTCGTAGACGATCTGGCCCGCCGGTGTGGAGGCCGCGCTCTGGAAGCCCGCGGGGACGAGCACGGAGGCGCCCTCCGGCGGGTTCACGGTGAACTCCAGGAGCGCGGCCGCCGCGCTCGCGGGTCGCCTGCGCACTCCCGCCGTGGCCAGGTGCTCGGCGAGTACCTTCTCCGGCAGCCGGTTGACGCGGGAGAGCACGGGTTCGGCCTGGGTGCCGAAGAGGCGTACGAGCGCCACTCCGGCGTCCTGGCGGTCGGGATCGGTCCAGTCCGGGGTGTAGCCGGCGATCCGGCCGCGTACGTCGGAGCGGACGGCCTCACGGGTCGCCTCGACGAGCTCCGGCTGGACTCCGGCCGGTCCGGGGCCGGGGACGAGGTCGCCCTCGGCCCGCGCGTCCTTCTCCCACCACACGTCGCCGGTCATGCCAGCCCCTCCCCCGGTTCGACGGCGGGCACGATCCGGGTGCGGACCGCCCGCAGTACGGGCAGTTCACCGGCGCGCAGCTCCACCTCGTTGCAGTCCTCGTCCGGGTCGGCCCCGTCGAGGCCGATCGCCACTCCGGCGACGTCCGCGAGGTCTCCCAGGGCCCGCTGCGCGGCACGCAGTACGGCCGACGGGCGCAGCGCCTCCCCGAACGGCCAGCCGTCCTGTTCCTCGCCGCCGACGAGCGGGTCGAGGAAGCGGCGCAGCGCGGACGTGAGCACGGTGGACACGCGGACGCGGTCGGCCGGGCCGCCCGACAGGTCGACGCGGAGCGTCACGTCGCGGTAGCCGGGGCCGCGTACGAAGACCTCGGAGGTGAGCAGCCGGGCCTCGTCGAGGCGGGCGGCGACCACGCGCAGCGTGCCCGGGTCGGGCCGGGGCGCGGCGACGAAGTCCTCGCGGTCGAGGTCGGTGCGCTGCACCGACGGCACGATGTGGACGGTCACCGCGCCGGGCACCCGGTGGCACGCGAATCCGGCGTGCTCGCCGAGGGAGGCGTAGGCGCGGGCGACGGCGACGCCCGGGGTCGTACGGGCGAGGGTGACGAAGTCGTCGGCGGTGACCGCGCGGGTCACCTCTCCGAGGGAGGCGGCGGCGCGCTGCCGTGCGGCGGTGACCGTCTCGGGGTCCTGGCCGCCCTCGGCCCGTACGAGGTTGGAGGCGGCGATCGCGCCGAGGTCCGCCGGGGTGTCCGGGGCCGCGGTCCAGTTGTCGGTCAGGCCGCCGTTGCCTTCCCGGCCGCCGCCGAGCGCGTAGTCGACGACGACGTCCGGATCCGGCAGGGGGATGCGCCCGGTGAGTCCGTCGCCGAAGACCACCGCGCCCTCCGTCCGGTCGACCAGGTGGACGCGGTCGGTCGGCGCGCCGAAGGTGAAGTCCGGCACCGGATCCCAGTCCTCGCCCGCCAGGTGTACAGCCGCTTCGAGGAGCCGTCCGGCGGCGTCCGGCAGCACGAGGTGCTGGCCGGGGAGCTTGCGCCAGGCCTCGATCTGCTCCGCCAGGTCGGCGCCCTGCGCGGTGTAGCGCCGGAGGTGGCGGGCGGCGGAGACGTTGACGGCGAGCCGGCGGAGGCGGGGCGGTGCCGCGTACGTCGCGGCCGGGGTCGACACCATCACGCCGGTGTCCCGGGTGGTCCAGCCGGAGGGTGGGTGCAGCCGGACGACTCCGGAGCGCCTGAGCCCGGCCGTACCGTCCTCGACCTTCTCGAACGGGCCCGAGAGGCCGGAGTCCGGCCGGAACCAGGACCAGGTCAGCTCGGCGGGGGGCGGTACTTCGTCGACCGCCGTGGGCAGCCAGGACGCCACGGACGCGGCGGGGGCGTCCAGTTCGAACAGGAGGCCGATCGGGCCGGGCGCGGGATGCTCTCCGGTGAGCGGCAGGGTGAACCGGGCCCCGGCCGGTGCGCCGTCGCTCGCGAGGAGCGCCACCCCGCGGCGGGCCCGCAGGTCCGCGGTGCGGTCGCGGTCGGTCCACACGGTGATCTCACCGCCCTCGGCGAGCGGGAGGACGGTGATGTCGTCGTCGAGGGTGAAGACGACGCGTCCCAGCTGGTCCCGGGTCAGCGCCGTTCCGGCGGGGACGACCGGAACGGCGGTGCCCGGCTGCCGGGCGGACAGCCGCAGCACCGTGGCCGCGGGGATGGCGGGGCGCGGCGGATCGAGGCGGAGCAGCCGGAGGATGGCGACGACCAGCGCGTCCGGCACCTGGTCGAGCCAGTACAGCCGCTGTTCGAGGAGGTAGGCGAAGAGTTCGAGGAGGGTGACGCCCGGGTCGACGGGGGCGTGCAGCGTCCAGGTGCCGTCCGACTCGGCGGGGATGCGGCGGCGGATGGCCGCCATCATGTCGGCCCAGGTGAGGTCGTCCAGTTTGGGCGCGGGCAGGGTCATGGCGTGCTCCCCGTGGGACCGGTGAGGCCGCTGAGTCCGACGTAGTACGGGAACACGAGGTTCGCCTTGGTGTTGCTGCGCCGGATGCGGTAGACGACCGAGACGGTGACCCGTGACTCGTCGGCGGGGTCGGCCTCCGCGCGGACCTCGTCGAGTTCGACCCGGGGCTCGTGGGTGCGGACGGCCTCGGCGATCGAGTTCTCCAGGTCGCGCAGGTTCTGCACGCTGCCGGGGGCGAACACCAACTCCGGTGCTCGCGTGCCGAGTTCGGGCTGCATGACGCGCTCGCCGCGGCCGGTGAGCAGCAGTGCCCGCAGACAGTGCTCGATGCTCTCCTCGCCGACGGCGTAGCCGAGCCGCCCGGCCTCGTCGGGCAGGATCGGGAAGCGCCAGCCCGTGCCGAGGAACTCCTCGCTCATTGTGTCCTCGCCTTCTTGGACAGTACGGCGGGCGTGAGCGGCGGCGTCGGCGGGCCGGTGGGCCCGGCGGCAGACGGGTGGGTGTGCGCGTTGAACGCCTGGAGCAGCGCGTTGCCGAGCACGAGCGGTTCGGTGGCGCCGGCGCCGAGTTCGATGGAAGAGGAGTCGACGGTCACCTTCGGCGCCTTGAGGGTGATCTCCCCCTGCGCGGACACGGTCACGCTGCCGCCCTCGGCGGCGGTGATCCGGATCGCCTTGCCCTGGTCGTCGAGCTCCACCACGTGCCCGGCGGCCGAGGTGATGCGGACGGCGGCCTGGGAGGCGTTGTCGTCGAAGAGGACCTGGTGGCCGTGCTTCGTCCGGATGACCTTCTGGTCGCGTCCGTCGGTGCGGGCGGTCGGCGGCTTGTCCTGGCCGTTGTAGAGACCGCCCAGGACGACGGGGAACCGCATGTCCCCGTGGACGAAGGCGACGAGCACCTCGTCGTCCTTCTCCGGGACGAACACGGAGCCGTAGCCGTTGCCCGCGTACAGCTGGCTCACCCGGCACCAGTCGGTGACGGTGGTCCCGTCGAACCACGGGAACTTCAGCTTGACCCGGCCCTCGTCGTCGCCCTCGCACTCCACGACGAGCGCTTCGACGACGCCGTAGAACCGCTTGTCGGTGCTGCGGGACCGTGGCGTGGTCCTGGTCGTCACTGGTCCCCCTGGTGGATACGCCGTCCGGTGAACTGGGTGAAGAAACCGCTGGTGTTGAGCGTGTGCTCGACCCGTTTGACGAAGTACGTGCCGGAGAAGCGGCGTCCCAGGCCGTAGATCTCCAGGTTGTCGCCGGGCCGCAGTTCGGGCAGGCCCGCCACCTTGCCGGTCGCGGTGATGAACTCGTACGCGCGCTCGCGCAGCAGGCTGATCGCCAGTTCGCGGGCCTCCTGGTCGCTGGTGACCGGTGCGTCGACCATGACCTCCTGGCGGCCCTGCAACGCGGACTCGGCGGCCTCCGGCCCGCTCTGCCCGTCGGCCGTGTTCTGTCCGGCCGGGAGGTTCTCGGCGGTCGCGGTGAACGCGATCGGCTGCTTGGTGCGGGGGTCCCAGCCGCGCACCGTGACCTTGCTGACCTGCTGGGAGACCGTCAGCGTCGGGGTGAACTCCATCAGGTTCGGGATCAGTCCCACGGGCTGGTTGGCGGGGCCGGTGGACAGCCCGGGCGCGTAGGCCAGCCGGTACACCCGGATCGGGCGGCCGTCACGGCCGTCGGTGGGTTTGATGAAGTACAGCGTGTCCTCGCCGGTGACCGGGTCCGGCAGGATGTAGCAGTCGAAGTCGAGCCGCTTGGCCCTCTCCAGCAGGAAGGTCGCGTCGTCCTGGTTCTTCTGGATCACGCGGTCGTGGACCGGGCCCTCCTCGGTGACCTTGATCCGCAACTGGTTGCGCTGGGCGATCTGTTCGGCGATCTCCCAGTCCCGCTTGTTGAGGTAGATCTTGGTCTCGTTCTCGGTGGGCTTGCGGTCCTTCAGCCGCAGCAGCCCGTCGACCCCGCTGACCGAGATGGTGGGGGACGAGCCGTCGGTGAACTTGGGGCTGAGCGTGGAGATGGTCCCGGTGGCGACGGTGAGCAGCCGGTCGGCGTAGCCCAGGCGGACCGAGACCCGGCAACCGAGCTGGAAACTCGGCGAGTCGCTGTGCTTGAACCTCAGGTTGGCGTCGTCCCAGTTGTTCAGGGTGAGGTCGAAGCCGGACATCTCGTCGATGTCGCGGTTCACCTTGATGTCGATGATGTCGTTCTTGGTGGACGGATCCATCTCCAGTCCCTCGATATGCACCTCGAACTCGGGCGCGTACCGGTCGGGGGAGGCGACCTCGGGCGTGGGAGAGCTCATCGCACGCTCCTCACGGCAGCCGGGGCACGGTCAGCACCCGGCCCGGTCGCAGGTCCCGCGGATCGTCGATCCCGTTGGCGCGGGCCAGTTCGCGCCAGGCGTCGGGGCGCCGGTACACCGCGGCGGAGATGGAGCTGAGGGTGTCGCCGCGCCGTACCACGTAGCTCTTCTCCACCGTGGGCGAGGAGCGCGGTACGGCGGCGACCTGTACGGCGGCCGGGCGGTACTCCTTGAGGGAGAGGTCCAGCATGGCCCGCAGCGGCACCCCGTCCGGCCGGAACAGTTGGTAGTTGACGTCCAGCTTCTCGAGGACGCCGGTGAAGACCTCCTCGTCCCACACGAACCGGACGATGGGCGGCGCGTGTTCGCGGCTGTCGGGGCGCAGCAGGTTCCGCAGGGCGTTGACATACGCGGTCCGTACGTTCTCCAGGGTGTCGGAGGTGTCGACCAGCGCCTGGACGGTGAGGGTCTCCGTGCCGCCGCGTATGTACTGCAGCGGCGGTGTCTCCAGGCCGGGGATGGTGATCTCGGCGAAGGTGTTGCTCTTGCTGAGCTTGTAGTCGGTGGGGTTGAACCGCAGCGGGATGCGCCGCTGCCGCTCGTCGACGATCACCGGGCGGACGATCTCCAGGCGTGCCTGGGCGGCGCCCTGCCGGGCGGAGGACACGGGCGTCACGCTCACAGCGGGTCCTCCCCGTCGCCGAAGCGGCGTTCGGCCTCGGTGTGCTTGGCGCGGGCGCAGGCGTCCTCGTACAGCTTCGCCCAGGCCTGGATGTGCTTGTTGAACAGCCGGGTGAACACGGCGCCGTCGTCGCCCTCCACCTGGAACCGGACTTCGAGGTTGTGAATGGTCACCTTCGGCACGCCGGTCACCTCCCTTGGCTCTGTCGCGGCAGACCGTTCGCCGCGGTGTCCTGCTGGACTCTGGTCAGCCCCTCGTGTGCGATCTCCAGCGACTCGATGGCGATCGCGTTCTGTTCGGCGTGCAGGTCGGGGCCGGTCCACTTGGCGGCGAGCCCGCCGTGGAAAGCCCAGGCCGCGCCGGTCGTCCCGTCCGGGGCGAGCACGATCACCGCGCCGTCGCGTCGGGCGCCGAGGGAGTCGGCGAGTCCGGCCTGGTACCAGGCCCACAGGCCGGCGTCGCGTACCACTCCGCGTTTGAGGGTGATCCGGTTCCACGAGTGGCGCAGGGGCAGTTGGTGGACCGAGTCGTTGCGGCCGCCCTCCGGGTAGCTCGTCACCTCCAGCTGTGCGCCGAGCCCGGCGACCTCCTGGAACGCCCCGGCGGCGACCAGCGGCAGCAACTGCGCCTGCGCGGGCGGCAGATACGCGTCGCCGGGGTCGAGCGTCACCAGGAATCGGTACTTCGGCAGCGGGTCCTGGTTCATGCCTCGATCACCTCCAGGCCACGGTCCTGGCCGAGTACGAGACGCAGCCGGATGAACTCCATGGGGACGGCGGGAGCGACCTCGATCTCGCAGACCAGCTGTCCCGGGTCCTGCTCGGGCGGGTTGTTCGTGTCGTCGCACACCACCCGGAACGCCTGCTCGGGCCGAGTTCCGGCGAGTGCGCCCGTCCGGAAGGAGGACAGGAGCACCGAGGTGATCGCGCGGACGAGGGTCAGCCGCAGCTCGGGCGAGTTGACGTCGAACACCAGCGGGCTCGCCACCCGCCGGATCGCACGCACCAGCAGGTGCAGCAGTCTGCGGTGGGCGATGTAGCGGGTGCGGGGGTCGGCGGACAGGGTGCGTCCGCCCCACACCATCAGTCCCCGGCCCCGGGTGCACCGGATCAGGTCGACGCCCGCCTCGAACAGCCGGACCTGCTGCGGCTCGGGCAGTTCGGCCGCCAGGTCGACGGCCTCCAGGATGACGGCGCCCGCGGGAGTGTGGTGCGCTCCGCGCTCGGCGTCGAGCCGGGCGATCACCCCCAGGACGTGCCCCGACGCCGGGACGGTGCGCGGTGCGGGCCCGTCGGGGGTCCGCAGCGGCGGGTGGTAGACGGCCGCGCAGCTCAGCAGTTGGCTGTCGCCGGTCGCGGTCAGTGACTCCACCCAGTCCACCGTGCCGTCCACTGAGGACAGCCAGGGCGGGACGTCGAGTACGACCAGGCGGTCGAGGAGCGGGAGGACGGTCCCCAGCAGGTCCAGGACCACGTCGGTGTGCGCGGTCCCGGTCAGGTCCGTGCCCAGGTCGGGCAGCGCCACCAGTGCCGGTTCCGGGAGTTCGGACTGCACGGTCACGGCGTCCGTGTACTCCTGCCGCGTCGGCGGGGCGTCGGTGCCGCCCGCGAGCGTCAGGTCCCAGGGCGTCGAGATCGGGCCCGGCGGGCCGGGGGCCGGCGCGGGTCCGTCGGGGATGAGCCGGATGTAGCGGGACGCGGTCAGCCGGTCGGCCACGTCGGCGAGCGGCAGGCCGGGGAAGGTCTCGGGCGCCTCGCCGGGCACCGTGATCCGCAGGCTCACCGTCGGCGGTCCGGCGACGGTGCTGGCCTGGTAACGGATGGCGACGCGCACGTTGTTGGCCCAGGTGCCCGGGCTGGTGGCGACCACCCGGTAGCGCGTGGCCGCGAATCCGGCGATGTCGCCGACCGTCCACCGGGCCCGGGCGGTGGCGGCCGGACCGGACACCCGGAGCACCCAGGCCGTACGGCCGCCGTTCTCGAAGAAGCCGCGCAGTGCGTACGGCGTGGCGAAGGCGCCCTCCGGCGGTGGCGGTCCGAAGGCACCCACGACGTCGTTCCAGCTCTCCACCCGCACGGGGGTGCCCACCGGGCCACGGCGGAACCGGCCGAGGAACGCCGCCACGTCCGTGCGCAGCGGCTCCGGTTCCGGGCCGCGTGGCACGAACGTCAGGGATACGCCGGGAAGCGCTTCGCTGGTCATGTCAGACGTCGATCTCCAGCTTCTCGACCGCCAGGACGAGTGTCTCCATGGCGATCTCGTTCTTGGTCGCGCTGAGGGTCGGGCCCGTGTACTTGGTCGGCCAGCCGCGGTCGAAGTTCCAGCGCATCGCTTCCTGGCGGTTCTCGTCGAGCAGCACGATCGAGCCGGAGGTGCGGCGCACCTTGCCGTTGAGGGCCTCGACCACCCAGTTCCAGAAGCCGACGTGGCCGGTGATGCCGCGCTTGAAGGTGAGGTTGGTGAATTTCTTCAGTCCCGGGATCTTGCGGACGGTGATGTCCTCACTGCCGTTGCGGTACTCGATCGGCGGGATCTCCAGCTCCAGACCGCTCATCTCGGTGAAGGAGCCGCTCACCGCGACGCCGTCGTCGCTGACGTTGGTCACGATGATCTGGAAGTTATAGGAGGCGTACGGATCTTCCCTGGTCACGGGTGGCATGGTGGCCGCTCCTCAGTCGGGTTCTCGGGATCGGTCGGGCGCTCGGGATCGGTCGGGGCTCAGCTCCGTCGGGGCTCAGCTCGGGCGGGTGCTCAGGCGAGCTGGGTCTCGCGGGTCTTCTGCTGGATCCGGAAGATCACGAACTCCGCCGGGAAGACCGGCGCGACGCCGATGGCGCAGATGAGCCGGCCGTTGGCCAGGTCGTCCTCGGTCATCGTGGTGCGGTCGCAGGCCACGAAGAACGCCTCGTCGGCGGTGGTTCCGGCGAGCGCGCCACTGCGCCAGACCGTGGTGAGGAAGTTGGTGACCGTCTGACGGACCAGGGCCCACAGCGACTCGTCGTTGGGTTCGAAGACCACCCACTGGGTGCCCTCGTCGATCGACTCCTCGAGGAAGAGGAAGAGCCTCCGGACGTTGATGTACTTCCACGAGCTGTCCGAGGACAGCGTGCGCGCGCCCCACACCCGGTGGCCGAGGCCGGGGAAGAACCGCAGTGCGTTGATCCCCTTGGGGTTCAGCAGGTCCTGATGCCGTTTGGTGATGTCCTGGGCGATGCCGTCGGTCTGCCGGATACCGCGGATGACCACGTTGGCCGGTGCCTTGTGCACGCCCCGCTCCACGTCGACCCGGGCGTAGATCCCGGCCATGTGGCCGGACGGCGGTATCTCGACGTCACGGTTGGTGGACGGGTCGCGGGTGACGAGCCACGGGTAGTAGAGCGCCGCGTACTTGGTGTCGAAGGGCTCGCGGAAGGCCTGGATGCCCTCGATGTCGAGGCCGTCGCGCGGGTCGAGGATCGCGAACCGGTCCTTGAGCAGTTCGCAGTGGGTGACGAGCGCCGATTCGACGGTGCCGGACCACATGCCGGGCACCGCGCAGACGGCCACCTCGTCGATGTCCTCCAGGGCGACGATCCCGGTACGCCGGCCGCTGCCGCCGTCGGTGCCGACGAAGTCCGCAACGCTGAGGCTGTCGTACGCGTCGTCGCCGTCGGCCAGCGTCAGCCAGGAACCGGTCGCGGGCACCGGGAACTTCGTGGGGTCGGTGGACAGGCCGGGCAGCGCCGTGGCCCGCACGAGCTGCGACCGGCTCTGCAGGGCGGTCGTCAGGTTCGCCGGGTTGTCGCCGGTGAGCCGGAGGCCCGGGAACGTCTCGGTGACCGCGGCCCCACCCGTGTCCGTGAACCGGGTGCTGACCTCGGCCTCGATCAGATGGATCCGGTCGGTCTCGAAGAGAGTCCCGGGCACGTTCCGGTCGAGGGTGACCATGTCCTCGGCGATCGACTGGACGGTCAGCACGGACAGGGCGGTGCCGTCGTCGACCTGGACGACCGCGCCCTCGTACAGCCTGCTCGCGCCGCCGACGCGCAGGGTCGCTCCGGCCGCGGTGTTGCCGCGGCGCACGCGGCGCACCGTGAGCCCGGTCTCCCACTCCGCGTGGGTCGTGCCCGCCGGGAGGGTCAACGTCACCTTGCCGTCGGCGGGTTGGCTCGCCTGGACCTTGAACCGGCGGGGGCCGATCTGCACCCACACGTCGGCGGGCAGGTCATCGGGGTCGAGCCCGCCCGCCGCGGCCACCTCGACGGTCTCGCTGTCCGCGGCCGCGTCCGCGACCAGGCGCGTGACGAACAGCGCGCCCTCCTGCGGATCGGGCAGCACCGGCAGCGCCGCGCCGACCATCGGCTGGATACGGACCTGGACGCCGCCGCCCCACGCTCCGGGGCTCACGGCGGACAGCCGAAGCGTCTGTTCGGCACCGCGCTGCCCGACCTGGACATAGTCCCCGCGGGCCGTCCTGACCTCGGCGGGCAGCGGCGTACTCAACTGGATACGGCGGGCGGCCATGTCGTAGCCGGCGACCTCCGTGCTGTGGATCGTCTGCTGGTCGTCGCCGCGGAAGATCTCGATCTGCTGGCCGACCCCGGCGAAGCCGATCAGATGCCCGAGCTGGAGGCTGGTCGCGCCGCGCGCGGCGTCGGAGGCGAGGGGGCTCACCAGGCCCTGGGCCAGCGCGCCGGAGGCGGGCTTCGCGCCGGCGCTGGCGACGCGCTTGATGTAGAGCCGCTGGCCGCCGTTGTCGAAGAAGCCCTTGACGGCCAGCGGGAACAGCCACCAACGGCCGCCCTCGGACGGGTTGTTGGCCCATGCGTCCCGTACACCCGCGTCCGGCTCGGGCAGGAAGCCGCCGAAGACCGTCTGGAACTCGAGGAAGTTCGTGACCAGTTTGGGCTTGCCGGTGTACGGGCCACGCGCGGTCACACCGACCATGCCGGCGGTGCTCGTGCTCACCCCGGCGATCGGCCGTGGCCCCGCATCGATCTCCTCGATGTAGACCCCGGGGCTCAGATACTCGGCCATGGATGGCTCCTTCACTGCTCACGGATCTCGATGACGTGTCGGCGCTCGGCGTCCTGGGGCAGGCGCACGGTCAGCGACCCGGCCCGGCCCGGCCGCTCGGTGGCCTCCAGACGGAACGTCTCGTCGGGGGCGTTCTCTGTGGCCTTCTCGCCCTCCCAGCGCAGGGCGAGCCGGAAGGCGCCCGTGGCGTCGGAGAGAGTGCGTTCGTGCCACGGCGTCAGGTCCTGACCGGTTCGCCCCCTGGCCTCGACGAGCGCGTTCGCGACGGGCGCCCGGGTGGTCGCGTCGAGCACGACGCCGTGGACCGTGCGCACCTGCGGCGGGTAGGGAAAGGCGACCCCCGGCAGCAGCCGGACCAGCCGCGGGGAGGCCTCCACGGACGGCGGGTGGGTGTTGTCGTACGGGTACACCAGGAACTCCACGCCGACGAGGTCGGCCGAGAACGGCTCGCCGTCGGCCGGGTACAGCGGCTGGTAGCCGGCGGCCGCGAACCGGACCCGGTGGCGCTCCGGCCGGGCCGCCCACGGCTCGGCCCGCCTGCCGAGTCCCGGGAAGGCGAGGTGGCCGCTGGGGGTGCGCACCGCCCTGTCGTCCAGCGGCAGCCAGCCGCCCTCGTCGTCGAACCGTTCGAGGAGGACCTCGACACCCGCGGAGCGCACCCGGCGGGCGTGCTCGTCGAACGGCACCAACCAGACGGGGCTGTAGAGCGTCGACCGGGTGAGGGGCAGGAAGGCGCTCATGGCGTCGGCGCCCCCTCGATGATCCGGCTCCGCACCGGGCGCACCGGCGTCTCGACGGCCGAGTCCAGGTTGACCACGCGGACCTCGTAGTTCAGCGACAGCCGGTACGGCTTCTGGATCGCGTACCAGACCCAGGACTTCTGATCGAGGGTCAGCGGCGTCAGGGTCGTGTGCAGCGAGTCCGTGCTGCCCGCCAGGCTGCCGGAGAGTTGCGGGCCGTCCAGGATCGCGTCGTCGTAGAACGTCTGCAGGGCGCGCCCGAGCATGCGGTGCTGGGTCTCCTGGTCGCCGCCCCACGGGGTGATCAGATACCGCAGCAGCAGGGCCATCGGCGGTTTGCGGGCGGTCATCGGGTCGGGCGGCTGGGAGCGCACCGGGGGTCGGTTGCGCGAGGTGGGGTCCTCGGCGATCTCGTAGAGGAACACCGTGAGTTTGGGGTTCGTCGTCTGCACCGTCTCGGAGAGGTCGTTCAGTTCCGCGGTCGGTGCCGGCATGTTGGGGCCCCGGCCCAACTCGAGCAGGGACTGCGTCAGGGCGTTCACGATGACTGTCGAGACATCGGCGATCACACCGAAGTCACCCATGCGAAGCCCCCCTCGGCCCGGCGCGCGCTGACGACGTATGCCGAGAGGATGCAGAGCCCCCTGTGATCCGTCCGCGACTCACCCGTCACACCGGCGTCACCGCTGTGTCCTCGAATCCGTCCTCGAATCCGTCCTCGTCGCTCGCGATGACGTCACCGGACACGGATCGACAACGCCGGGGTGACAGCGGTGAGGGACACTCGGTCTCCCATGGAGACCCCCTCAACACGGTCCGGCGTCCTGATCCTCCGGGTGTGGGTGGAAAGCGGCAGGGAGGACGGCTTCCGCGCACGCATCATCCAGACCGTCGACGGGCAGCAGGAGCCGCCCATGGCGGTGAGCAGGACCGCCGACGCCCTCGCAGCGGTGCGGACCTGGCTCGATGAAGTCATGGAACGCGATGGGTGACGTTTCCGCGACGCTCCGGTGATTCCTTTTTGACGCCCGTCACGTTAATAGTCGACCCTGCGATCATAACTTGCTCGTAACATGGCCTCGGGAATCTCTGGAACCACACTGAAGATCACCGAAGCCGACATCGGTACCGGGGGCGTCGATGAACGGACAAGAACATCCCATCTCTCTGAGGCTGCTCAAGGGATTTGCACTAGCGATAGATCACACTCGCATTCCGGTCTGCTCCAGCACTCAACGGCTCCTTGCCTTCCTGGCCTTGCAGGACATGCCACGGTCCCGCACCTACGTGGCCGGAATTCTATGGCCGAATGTCACCGCGTCACGCGCCAATGCGAACCTGAGGTCGTCTCTTTGGCGAGCGACGCGCACGGGCCACCCGATCATCGACGTGACCTCGCACGAACTGGCCATCGCCAAGGACATCGCCGTCGACCTGCACGAGGCCGTGGCGCGGGCACACAGACTGCTCGACAACTCCCGCGCGTGCGACGACATCCTCACCATGCAAACACTGGCGGACCTGTCGTCGGATTTACTGCCGGAATGGCCGGAAAACGACTGGATGCTGATCGAGCAGGAGCAATACCATCAGCTCCGGCTTTATGCCCTGGAAGCGATGACCGAGCGACTTACGGCAGCGCGGCGCCACGGTGAGGCCGTCGCCGCCGGACTCACGGCCGTGCGTACCGAACCTTTGCGGGAAAGCGCTCATCGCGTATTGATGAAAGCGCATTTGGCGGCCGGCAACAGGGGCGCGGCGCTGCGCCAATTCGAGCAATGCCGCCGCATCCTGCGGGAGGAATTGGGACTGGAGCCCTCCCCGTCGCTCAGGGCCCTCCTGCCATCCCGCACCGAACACAACGGGCGGTCCCGGCTCCAGCCCTCCGGGACCTAGGTGTGCTGTTCGGAGAGGTTGGTGACGCCACGGGGGCGAGCTCGGGTGCCGTCGGCCAGGACAGTTCTCCGCTTCGCGTTGCCGCACGTCGGAGCAGTACCACGGGCCTCATCGTCGGCAGGCGCGGCATACGGGCGGCGTTCACCCTTCGGCTCGGCCTCGTACCGAGTTCCGGACAGCGGGCAGCGGAGGCGGGCAGCGGGCAGCGGCCGCCCCATCGCCCCCCGACACGGGGCGTCGGGGCCACGCCGCAGCACATCGGGCCCCTCTACGGCGGCGCGCTGCCGGGCGCGGGGCCGGACTGCTCCGCGTCGCCCAGCTGGGACAGGATCGTCTTCATCCTCCGTATCGGGACAGCTCGTGGAAGAAGTCGTCCACGACCACGCCCGCCGTGGTCCGGTCGTAGACGTGCCGTGAGACGACGAGGTCCAGCACGCCGAGCCCGAAGGGCGAGAACACGACCGTGCGGTCGCCGGGCGGGGTGAACGTCCCGGTCAGCACGTCGTACAGGGTGGCGTGCACGTGGTCGCGGTTGTGCGTGGCCTGCTCGGCGAGGTGCACCGAGGTCGCGGCCTTGAGGCAGTGCTCGATGTCGTCCACGACGTTGCAGCTGTCCAGCACGACCTCGGGCGAGAGGTCGCGCAGCGACACGTGCAGCACCAGCGGGTGGTGCGCGAACCAGTTGGGGTCCTCGACGTACGGGGTTCCCGCGGTCGTCGCGAAGAGCAGCAGGTCCGCCGAGCGCACGAGGCCCTCCAGGTCGTCGTGCACGGTGACCCGGCGGGCGTCGGCGCGCTCCAGGTATCCGGCGAAGCCCCGGGCGTGCTCCGCGCTGTGGTCGAAGAGGCCGATCTCCTCGAACGCGAACCCCGCCGCCACCAGGTAGGCGTGCACGAACCGGGCTATCAGGCCGGTGCCGACAACGCCCAGCCTCGCGGGCTTCGGCCGGCCGGCGCCCAGCTTGACGGCGGCCACCGCGGCGGACGCCGCGGTGCGGACCGCGCTGATGATGGAGCCCTCCAGGCACGCCAGCGGATACCCGGTCTCCTGGTCGTTCAGCACGATTACGGCGGACGCCCTGGGGATGCCCTTGTCCACGTTCGCGGGGAAGCTGGAGATCCATTTGATGCCGGAGACAGCGACGTCACCGCCCACGGACGCAGGGAGCGCGATGATCCGGTTGGCGGGTTCTTCGGGGAAGCGCAGGAAGTACGACGGGGGGTTCACCGTCCTGCCGTCGCCGTGCAGCCGGTAGCCGTGCTCGACGAGGTCGAGCAGTTCCTTCTCGCGGCCGTGGACGGCGTCGTGCACCGCCTTGCCGGAGATCACCACGAAAGGCCGTGGTGCCGTGGTGTCAGCCATGCTCTGTCCCTCGATTCGTCCGGAGTGCGGGGCTCGCAGCGCCGAAGCGCTGGGCTACCCATGCGTCGTCGTCGACGGTGTCGGCACACCTGTCGGCAAGGTCGGGCGCGATCGCCACACACGATTCGATGAGGGGCGAGTCGTCCTTCGGCCGACCGCTCTGCTCCGCCGCCACCAGTACGGCCGCGGCGCGCGGTACGACCCGCGGACTCGCCGTCCCCTCGCCCGCCCCGTCGTTGATCACCACGCCGTGGCGGCGTCGAGCCCGGATTACCTGACGCCGGCCCTCCGGCATTGCGTGACCGCCCATACCTCACAGCCCTCACAGCCAGATGCCGAACTTACCCCAGCCTGGTCCAGTAGAAAACACCAGGGCAACGACCGTGACCTAGTTGCGGGAATTTGCAGGGCAGGTAAGCCCTCTATTTTCGTCCGCCCGATGCTACACTTTCGCGCATGGACAAGACTTCGCCCAGCAGTAAACGCTGGTTAATAGCGATTCTGGTACTGGTCGTGATCGTAGTCGCCGCGGCGCTGGCGTTCGGCGGTCGGCACAAGAAGGCTCCAGACAAAAGCTTGGGCAGCATGTCCTCACACGTAGCCCAGGTAGTCGTCATTTAAAGGCGACAGTCACGGCTGGCGACGGGTGTCCCAGCCGTGACGGCTTTGCACCGGGTCCCGCCGCCGGACGGGCGGCGCCCTGAGAACCCGTGAGCGACCGTGGTCACGTGGTGTGCCCGAAGGAGGGCAACGCCCCCCAGCCAGCCGCTCCATGGGGAGTCGACGGAAGGCCACCGTCCCCCGCTCGGCCGCATGTACCGCCCGGCGACCCCACCTCCGCCCCCGGCCAAAGACTCGTGCGCCGGGCACCGGACAGAATCGTTCGACTGCGGCAGCTAACCAGTTGAACTTCATGCTCCGGCACATGGGCAAAGTCCCGTCCCGGCCTCGTTCCCGATTGCGGGAAGACGCGGTTCATTGCCTGAACCAACGCGCACTTTGCAAATGCTCCTCGACCTGGACACAGTAGAGAATGTGACACCACTGCTGCCCAGCTCAGGAGCATTTTCTGCATCAGGCGTCCATCTCGGGAATTAATAGAGGTGACGCGGTAGGGCTTGGCCGGGCAACTCTTGCCGGATTCACACCATGGGCAAATGGGAGAGACGATGACGAACGTGATACCGGAATCGGCATCCGCCGGCGAGACCGCGCGGCCCGCGGTGAAATCGTGGGACGAGTTCACTCAGCTCCGAGAAGTGATCGTCGGCGACGTGGCGAACGCCCGGCTCCCTCGGATGAGTGATGTCTCGGCATGGCTCGCCTGCTACCCGACGCTGTCGGAGAAGGAGTTGCGGGAGGTCTCCGAGGGCGCGTTCCCCAAGCAGGTCATCGAGGAGACCACCGAGGACCTGGCGACGCTGATCTCCACGCTGCGGGACCTGGGCGTCACGGTGCACCAGCCCGCCGCGCCGGATCACGCGAAGGTGTTCAGCTCGCCGGACTGGACGAGTGACGGGTACCTGTCGTACTGCCCCCGCGACATCACGATGGTCCTCGGTTCGGCGATCATCGAGACGCCGAGTCCCATGCGCGCCCGGTACTTCGAGCTGCTCGGCGGGATGCGGGAGCTCTTCCAGGAGTACATGCTGCGCGGCGCTACCTGGCTCTCCGCGCCCAAACCGCGTCTGGCCGACGACCTGTTCTCCCTCGACGACGACGGCCTGCCGCTGCTGGGCGAGAGCGAACCGGTCTTCGACGCGGCGAACGTTCTGCGCATCGGCCGGGACGTGATCTACCAGGTCTCCCGCAGCGGCAACGAACTCGGCCTGCGCTGGCTGGAGTCCACACTGCGGCTGTTCGGCGACTTCCGGGTCCACCCGGTCCGCGGGGTGTACGGCTACACGCACATCGACACCACCATCACCCTGCTGCGGCCCGGGCTGGTGCTGCTGAACCCCGAGCGGCTGACCGAGGAGACGATTCCCGCGTGCTTCCGCGGCTGGGACATCCTGTGGTCGCCCCCGATCCGCGACGTCCCGGCGATCGTGAAGCGTCCGCTGAGCGCGCCCTGGCTGGGGATGAACCTGCTGATGGTGAGCCCGGAGGTGGCGATCGTGGACGAGGACCAGCCCGAGCTGATCTCCGCGATGGAGAAGAAGGGCATCACGGTGCTCCCCCACAAGCTGCGGCACTCGCGGGTCCTCGGCGGCGGGTTCCACTGCGTGACGCTCGACGTCGTCCGCGACGGCGACCTCGAGGACTACTGCCGCTGAGCGCGGCACAGGGTGGGCACGCTCGCGGACAGGGCCTGTTGCGAAAGCCCCGTCGACCGCCCGTAGGGCGTGCCCCGCGGCGGCGCGGGAGTCCCCCCGCTCGAGCGGAAGCCGAGAGTGGGGGGAGCGTGCGATCGCAAGGCGGAGGGTCGCCCTCGTACCGGGCGTACGCGTGCGATCCCGACAGCACACCCGACAACACAGCCGGGAGTACCCCTGCTCGCAGCAGCTCGGGAGAGCGCATGCCGGGCGTCGCGGGGCTGGGGGCACCTCCCACGCCCTTGCGGCAGCCGGGGAGGGACTTTCGCGACAGGACCTAGGCATCGCGCCTCCGCAGCAGCAGGCCGCCGGCCAGCAGTGCCGCGGCGGCCCACCCGGCGGTCACGCCGAGGCCGGCCCAGGGGCTGATGGGCAGGCTGTCGAGATCGGTGGTGACCTGGATGGCGAGCCCGGCGCTCATCGGCGCGATCTTCTCCAGCAGGCGCTGCCAGTCCGGGTCGCTGATGGTCTGGGAGATGATCGGGACGATGTACAGCAGGCCGAGGACGACCCCGATGCTGGTGGCGGAGTCCCGCACGGCGGTCGCGACACCGAGGCTCAGAAGGCCGATCAGGATCAGGTAGAGGACCGTCCCGAAGACCGCGCGCAGCGTCGGCCCGTCGGACAGGGACAGGGCCCGGTCGCCGAGGTCGGGCAGGATCAGCCGCCCGGCGAGCACCGACCCGAGGACGGCGGCCGTTCCGGCGACGGCCACGACGCCGGTGAGGGTCACGGCCTTGGCCGCGAAGACGGTCGCTCGCCGCGGTACCGCCGTCAGGGTGGTGCGGATCATGCCCGAGCTGTACTCCCCGCTGATGATCAGCACGGCGAGGATGGCGACCAGCGCCTGGCCGAGGTAGACCCCCATGAGGCTGAGCTTGGTCGTGTCCCCGCCGCAGCCGTTGGCCGTGCAGTTCACCACCGAGGTCGCCCCGGCGCCCAGGGCCACCGTGGCCGCGACGGTACCGAGCAGCAGCCACAGCGGGCTGGCGACGGTCCGCATCTTCGTCCATTCCGCGTGCAGTGCCAGGCTCATGCGTCCCTCCGGTTGAGAAGGACGGCGGCCACGGCCAGGCTCGCCACCGCGTAGCCGGCCAGAACGGCGAACCCGGCCCACGGCGGCAGCGGGTAGTAGCCGTTGTAGGGCGTGTAATGGCTTGCGACCTGGTCGTACCGTACAAGCGTCTGCTGGACGGCGAAGGCCGCCGCCGGCGTCACCTTGGCCAGCCAGTTCGCCACGCTCGCGGGCATGAACGGGATGGCGGTCAGGATGTAGGGCAGCACGATGGCCACGAGGACGGTGGTGACCGCGCCGGCGCTGTGCCGGAAGATGGTACCGACGGAGAGGGCGAGGATCGAGGCGGTCGCGAGCAGCGCCGCGGTCCCGAGCGCCACGCGCAGTTCGGTCGAGGACGCCACCGGGAAGATGTACACGCCGTTGGCCCGGGCGAGCCGCTCGCCGAGCGGAACCGCGAGGACCGCTCCCGCCAGCCCGGCGACGAAGGTGACGGCTCCCAGCACGATCGCCTTGGCCACCAGTACCCGGCTGCGCCTCGGGCTGGCGGCCAGGGTGAGGTGGATCATGTTGTTCCGGTATTCCGTGGTGATGAACAGCGCCCCCACGACGATCACCGTGATCAGCGCGGCGAACGTGCCGGTGAGGATGTCCCGGAGGGTGCCGCCGGTCGGCAAGGTCTCGCGGACGGCGGGCGCTATGTCGCCTGCGCCGGTCACCGTGAACCGGCCGCCGGACTGGGTGAAGGAACCCGACCCGTTGTCCGGGTAGCCGGCGAAGGTGGGTGAGTCGGCTCCCAGCTGCTCACCCGTCCACTCACCACCGGTCCAGCCTCCTTGGAGACGAAGGTCCCCGAAGACGGCCTTCGACACACTGCCGGCCGTGCCCAGGCCCTCCACGGCAGGCGGAGACGCGACGAACAGCCCGACCTGCACGGTCGATCCGAGCCCGCTCACCTGCGCGGTGCCCACCTTGGTCCATTTCGTACCGTCGGTGGAGGCGTAGCCGGTGATCGTGTCGCCCGAGCGGTCCAGCCGCAGCCAGCGGGGGGACTCGGCGGAGACCTGACCGGGGAGGCCGGCCGTGTCGTTGACGTAGTCGTCCTGCATCCGCACACCGTGGCTGCCCGTGGCCATGATGGCCGCGTATGACGATCCCTGGCGGGTGCTCTCCTTGATGATGAGCCCGGCTTTCGCCCACGGCACGATACCGGGCCGCAGGTCCCCGGGGCCCTTGGGGATGCTGCTCTCGAGCGCGGAGACGGAGACGGTGACGCTGCCGTCCCCGGCCAGCGGCTGGTGCACGAGGAAGTAGCTGTCGGTGACCGGTTCGCCGCCCGGTCCGACCGGAACGGGCGGCGAGCCCTTCTGGTCGCTGCTGACCCCGGCGAGCAGGGCGACCAGCACCACCAGCAGAGCCGTCACCGCCATGCCGGTCACCCAGCTCCGGACGGTGCGGAACTTGGTCCATTCCGCGTGCACCAACTGGAGGAAACCGTCCCGTCCGGCCCTCTGGCCGACTGGGCGGGGGGTCATGGTGGCCGTCACCGTGCCACCTCCGTGGGCATCGCGGCGCGGAACTCGACCGCGTTGCGCGTGAGCTCCATGTAGGCCTCTTCGAGAGTCGCTCGATGCGCCGACACCTCGGAGAACGGCACCGCTCCCTCGTTCAGTACCGTCACGATGCGGTCCGGGGCGAGCCCGGAGACGGTGATGGTGTCACGGCCGATGGCCGCCACGGTGGCACCGGCCACGGCGAGCACCCTCATCGTGTCCTGCGGGGCGGTGGTGCGCACCGCGACCCGGCTCCCTGACGCGGCCCCGATGAGGTCGGCCACGCTGCTGTCGGCGATGACCTTGCCGCGCCCGACCGCGACCAGGTGGTCGGCCGTGTCCTCCAACTCGCTCATCAGATGGCTGGACACCAGGACGGCGCGGCCCTGAGCGGCCAGCGACCGCAGGAACCCGCGGATCCAGACGATGCCTTCCGGGTCCATACCGTTGAACGGCTCGTCGAGCATCACCGTCGCCGGGTCTCCCAGCAGTGCTGCGGCGATACCGAGCCGCTGCCGCATACCCAGCGAGTAGCCGCCGGCTTTCCGCCGCGCCGCCGACGTCAGGCCGACCAGCTCGAGCACCTCGTCCACGCGCCGCGCGGACATACCCTGTGAATGCGCCAGCCAGAGCAGATGGCCGCGAGCGCTCCGGCTGGAATGCAACGCAGCCGCGTCCAGCAGCGAACCCACGTGGCTCAGCGGATGCCGGAGCCTGTGATACGGCTTCCCGCTGATCAACGCGGTGCCCTCGTTGGCCGCGTTCAGCCCGAGGATCACCCGCATCGTCGTGGACTTCCCGGCGCCGTTGGGGCCGACGAACCCGGTGACCAGGCCGGGCCGGACGCTGAACGTCATCCCGTCCAGGGCCACCGTGCGGCCGAAGCTCTTGCGCAGGCCGGAGACTTCGATGGTTGCTTCCATACCAGCAAGGCTATGGACGTCCGGCGCGGCGAACATCACGTGGCAGTGCCATCTTCGCCGCCCCTGGTACGAGCGACACCCTCCACTCGGCGTCCCCCGTGCGAGCGAGGCGATGTCCCTCTTACGGGGGACGGCCGCGGGCGGCGAGTCTGCCGCCCGCGGCCGTCCGCGGTGCCGGGGTGTGGCGCTCCTAGAGCTCGAACTCCTCGTACTCTTCCTTCTCCGTACCGCCGGCGGCGGCGAACGTGGCCCTGTCGATGGTCGCGGCGGTCTCGGCGATCGTGGGCTCGTGGAACATGGCGGTGAGGGGCAGTTCCACGTCGAACACCTCCCGGATCCTCGACACGACCTGGGTGGCGAGCAGGGAGTGGCCACCGAGCTCGAAGAAGTTGTCGCGGGTACCGATCCGGGTCCGGCCCAGGACGTCGGCCCAGAATCCGGCCAGGAGCTCCTCGGTGCGGGTGGCGGGCGCGACGTACTGGTGGACCGGCTGGGGACCGGCCTGGTCGGGGTCGGGCAGGACGCCGCGGTCGACCTTGCCGGTGGGGGTCAGGGGCAGTTCGGCCAGTTCGGTGAAGGTCGCGGGGATCATGAAGTCCGGGACCCGGCGCCGGAGGTGTTCCCGCAGGTCGGCCACGGACGGGATGGCCTCACCGGCGGCGGCCGGGGTCAGGTAGGCGGCCAGCCGTGCCGTGGCCCCGTCCCCGATGACGGCGACGACCGCCGACCGCACGCCCGGGTGGCCGGCCAGAGCGGCCTCGATCTCGCCCGGCTCGATCCGGAATCCACGCACCTTGACCTGGTCGTCGAACCGGCCCAGGAACTCCAGATGCCCGGTTTCGTTCCACCTGACCCGGTCGCCGGTCCGGTACAGGCGGGAGCCGTCGGAGCCGAACGGGTCGGCGACGAACCGCTCAGCGGTGAGGACGGGCGCGCGGGTGTAGCCGCGGGCCAGGTTCGCCCCGCCGACGAACAGTTCTCCCGGCACACCCACGGGCGCCGGGGACAGATCGCGGGCCAGCACGTAGAGGCGGGTGTTGGCGGCCGGGACGCCGATCGGCACCACTCCTCCCACCTGGTCGCCGATCGGCTCGTAGGTGTGGCCGGTGACGTCGATGGTGGCCTCGGTCGGCCCGTACACGTTGTGCAGCGGCACCGGCAGCACGCGGGTGAGCGCGGCGGCGGCCTGGCCGGTGAGCCGCTCCCCGCCGCAGACCACCCGCCTGATCCCGGAGCACCCGGCCAGCGCGGCGCGCCCGGTGAGCAGGCTGAGCATGGCCGGCACCGTCGGGAGCACGGTGACCTGCTGCGCGGTCATCGTCGCGATCAGTCCGTCGGGGTCCGCGGCGACCCCCGACGCGGGGGCGACGACCAGGGCTCCGCCGGCGGCCAGCCCGGGATACAGCTCGATGCCGAAGGCGTCGAAGCTCGGCGAGGACGACACGAGGACCCGGTCGCTCGCGGTGATCTCGAACCGCTCGTTGAACCAGCGCACGTAGTTCACGAGCGACCCGTGGCTGACCATGACGCCCTTGGGGGTTCCGGTCGAGCCGGAGGTGTAGATCACGTAGGCCAGGCGTCCCGGTTGTGCCGCGGCGGCCGTCTCCGGGACCGGGGAGGCGGCCAGGGCCCGCTGAACGGCCGGGTCGTCCAGGGCGACCACCCGCACCCGGCGCAGCGGCAGGTCCTCGACCACGTCCGCCATGCCGACCAGCACCGCGGCGCGGCTGTCGGCGAGCATGAACGCCAGCCGTTCGGGCGGGTAGTCCGGGTCCAGCGGCAGGTACGCGCCGCCGGCCTGCCAGACCGCGAGGACCGCGGTGATGAGGTCGGCTCCGCGCGGCAGGCACAGGCCCACCACCGTGTCCGGCCCCACCCCCATCCCGCGGAGGTGGGCGGCCAGCCGTCCGGCCCGCGTCATGAGCGCGGCGTAGGACAGGCACCGCCCGCCCGACACCACCGCGATCGCGTCCGGGGTCGCCTCCGACGCGGCGGCTGTCAGCTCGTGCACCCCGTCGGCGTCGGGCCAGGCGACCGCCGTGTCGTTCCAGTCGTGGACCAGGCGAGTCCGCTCGGCCTCGGTGAGCAGCGGCAGGCGCGACAGCGGACGGCTCGCGTCGGCCGCGACAGCGGACAACACCGTCTGCAGGTGCCCGGCCATCCGCCGCACCGTGGCCGGGTCGAACAGCTCGGCGTTGTAGTGGATGCCGCCCGACAGGCCGCCCTTGGGATCGTCGGAGATCGCCAGCCGTACGTCGAACCGTGTGTCGACCTCGATGTCGAGGTCCTCCGGCGCCGCCTCGGTCCCGCCGCCGGGGACGGCCTGTACGGTGGGCCGCCCTTCGCCGGGGGTGTAGTTGAAGATCACCTGGAACAGCGGGGTGCGTGCCTCCTCCCGGTCCGTGACCAGGGCGTCGACCAGCTGCTCGAACGGCAGGTCCTGGTTGGCGTAGGCGGCGAGGGACATGTCGCGGACCCGGGCCAGCAGTTCGGTGAAGACGGGGTCACCGGACAGGTCGGTGCGCAGCACCAGGCTGTTGACGAAGAACCCGATCAGGTCCTCGGTCTCGGCCCGGTTCCGGGTCGCCACCGGTGTCCCCACCGCGATGTCGTCCTGGCCGCTGTAGCGGCTCAGCACCACCGTGTACGCGGCCAGCAGCGTCATGAACATCGACGCGTCGTTCTCCCCGGCCACCGTCCGCAGGCCCTCGGCCACCGCAGCGGGCACGCGGAAGCCGACGACGGCACCGGCCCGGGACGGCACCGGCGGGCGGGGCCGGTCCGTGGGCAGATCCAGGACGGGCACCCCGGCAAGCTGTTCCCGCCAGTACGCCAACTGCCCGTCGAGGACCTCCCCGCTCAGCCATGACCGCTGCCACACCGCGAAGTCGGCGTACTGCACCGCGAGCGGCGGCAGCGGATTCGGTTCGCCCGCCCGGTAAGCCTCGTACAGGGCCGACAGCTCACGGCGGAAGACCTGGTCAGACCACTCGTCGAAGGTCACATGGTGCATGGTGAGGGCGAGCATGTGCTCGGTCTCACCGAGGCGGTACAACACGGCGCGGAGCATCGGCCCGGCCGCCAGATCGATCGGCACCCGGGTGTCCTGGTCGACCAGCCGCTGGGCGGTACGGGCCGGATCCGGCTGGGCGGACAGGTCGACGACCGGGAGCGGAACGGTTCCGGGCGGGTCGATGACCTGGTGCGGGACACCGTCGGGACCGGTCACCAGCCGTGTCCGCAGGATCTCGTGCCGGGCCGTGATCGTGTCCAGGGCCGCTCCGAGCGCGGCCACGTCCACGTCCGAGGCGAACCGCACGCGAGTGGGCATGACGAACTCGGCGGAGCCGGGTTCGAGCTGGTCGATGAACCAGAGCCGCTGCTGGCCGAAGGACAACGGCAGGGGCTGGTCCCGGCTGACCGGGGTGACCGGGGGCAGGGCCGGTTCCGTCCGGGGGCCTTCGAGGAGCGCTGCCAGGCCACGCAGGGTGGGGCGGTCGAACGGCGCGGAGAACGGGATCTCGATCCCGAAGACGTCGCGGACCCGGAAGGTGACCTGGACGGCGAGCAGGGAGTGGCCGCCGAGTTCGAAGAAGTCGTCCTCGGCACCGACCCGGTCGACGTGCAGCACCTCGGCCCAGATGGCGGCCAGAAGCTCTTCGGCCGCAGTGGCCGGGGGCACGTAGTGGCCCACGTCCAGACGGCTCTCGTCGGGAGCGGGGAGTGCGGCATGGTTGACCTTGCCCGCGGGGGTGAGCGGAAGGGTGGCCAGCTCGGTGAAGGCGGCGGGAATCATGTACTCCGGCAGGCGCCGGGCCGCGAACGCACACAGTTCGTCCGCCGCCGGGATGCCCTCGGCCGGGTCGACGGGAACCAGGTAGGCAGCCAGCCGCGCCGACGATCCCTCACCCCAAGCGGTGACCACCACCGACCGGACACCGGGGTGCGCGGCCAGCACAGCCTCCACCTCACCCGGCTCGATCCGGTAACCACGCACCTTGACCTGGCCATCAGCCCGGCCCAAAAACTCCAGCCGCCCATCCGGCAGCCACCGCACCCGGTCACCCGTCCGATACATCCGCGAACCGCCCCCCGCGAAGGGGTCGGCCACGAACCGCTCCCCCGTCAGCGCCGCACGCCCGGCGCCGGAGCAGAACCGCCGGGAGCTGGGCATCCCCTATGCGGCTCCGGCCACTGCGACTGAGGAGGTGCTGGCGGGGATC
>NZ_VJZE01000101.1 GCF_009377205.1 Streptomyces phyllanthi | reverse complement strand
GCCCCGGACCCCACCGGCGTGGAGTTCCCCCTGGAGTGCGGCCCCACCAAGGCCGTCGTGCAGAAGAAGGCCTCGGGGGACCTCGACGGCGACGGCCGACCCGAGACGGTCGCCGTCGTCCGCTGCGACGCGGGCTCCGGAAACCCACCCAGCGGTGTCTACGTCCTCACCCAGGGCACCGCCGACACACCCCGCGTGGTGGCCACCCTGGTCGACCCGAAGGAGCGGTTCAGCGTCTCGGACTTCGCCGTCCGTGACGGCGCGGTGACGGCCACCCTCCTCGGCTACTCCTCGACCGACGTACCGAGTTGCTGCCCCGACGTGACGGACCGCGCCAAGTGGCAGTGGAAGAACGGCGCTTTCGTCCGCTCGAAGCCCTCAGAAGCGCGGAGCGTGTGACGAACGCCTCCTGAAGGGCGCCCGGCACGCCCTCAGTGGTGTGAGAAAACAGACACGGATGACGCTGGGTGCTTTCCCCGTCACTCCGCGTCGGGGCCGTAGACCTCGACCCTGTCCGAAACCCGACGCACGTGGATGCACTCGCCCGGACACTCCTTCGCCGAGTCCGCCACGTCCGTGAGAAGCGTCAGAGGTACGGGTGTTGTGGCACCCGGAGCCTGCAGCAACTCCTCGTCCGCGCCCTTCACATAGGCCAGTCCGTCGATGTCCAGCTCGAAGACTTCCGGGGCGTACTGGGCGCAGATGCCGTCGCCGGTGCACAGGTCCTGGTCGATCCAGACCTCGAGCGCCTCTTCGCCTGCTACGGCCTCCTGCTGCACGGTCATCTCTCCTGCCGTTTCCTGTCCCGACCGATCCGGATCGAAGGCAAGTCGGCCCAGCTCTGACGGGTGTTGAACGCTTCGACCCTACCTCCGCCCGCTTCCCCACCACGTTCGGTGGGTATTCCCCTGGCGTGAGGGAGAGCGCAAGGGTGAAGATCGGACACACCTTGACAGTCTTTGTGATCTAGGGGTTTCAATCGACACCCACCCAGGTAGGGTCTGGAAGCGTCCAGCTCCCCTTGGAGGAGGTGAGGACCGTGGCAGCCCACGACGACGACATGAACCGCGGCATCCGCCCGGGACGAGGGTCCGACGACCCGGCCGGGCAGATCGCCTACCTTGAGCAGGAGATCGCCGTCCTGCGACGCAAGCTCGCCGACTCTCCGCGACACACGAGGATTCTCGAAGAGCGGATCGTCGAGCTGCAGACGAACCTGGCCGGCGTGTCCGCCCAGAACGAGCGACTCGCGAACACGCTCCGTGAGGCCCGCGACCAGATCGTGGCCCTCAAGGAGGAGGTCGACCGGCTCGCACAGCCGCCGGCCGGCTTCGGTGTCTTCCTGCAGGCGAACGAGGACGGCACCGCTGACATCTTCACCGGGGGCCGCAAGCTCCGGGTGAACGTCAGCCCGAGCGTCGAGCTCGACGAGCTCCGGCGCGGCCAGGAACTGATGCTCAACGAAGCGCTCAACGTGGTCGAGGCCATGGAGTTCGAGCGCGTCGGGGACATCGTCACCCTCAAGGAGATCCTCGAGGACGGCGAGCGCGCCCTGGTGCTCGGGCACACCGACGAGGAACGGGTGGTACGGCTCGCCGAGCCGCTGCTGGACGTCACCATCCGTCCCGGCGACGCCCTGCTGCTCGAACCCCGCTCCGGCTACGTCTACGAGGTGGTCCCGAAGAGCGAGGTCGAGGAACTCGTCCTCGAAGAGGTGCCCGACATCGGCTACGAGCAGATCGGCGGCCTGGGCAACCAGATCGAGATGATCCGCGACGCCGTCGAGCTCCCGTACCTCTACCCCGACCTCTTCAAGGAGCACGAGCTGCGCCCGCCGAAGGGCGTCCTGCTCTACGGGCCCCCCGGATGCGGTAAGACACTGATCGCCAAGGCCGTGGCGAACTCGCTCGCCAAGAAGGTCGCCGAGGTGACCGGCCAGGCCCAGGGCAAGAGCTTCTTCCTCAACATCAAGGGCCCCGAGCTCCTCAACAAGTACGTCGGCGAGACCGAGCGGCAGATCCGCCTCGTCTTCCAGCGCGCACGGGAGAAGGCCAGCGAGGGCACCCCCGTGATCGTCTTCTTCGACGAGATGGAGTCCCTCTTCCGCACCCGTGGCTCCGGTGTCAGCTCGGACGTGGAGAACACCATCGTCCCCCAGCTGCTCGCCGAGATCGACGGTGTGGAGGGCCTGCAGAACGTGGTGGTGATCGGCGCCTCGAACCGCGAGGACATGATCGACCCCGCGATCCTGCGCCCCGGCCGCCTCGACGTCAAGATCAAGATCGAACGTCCGGACGCCGAAGCGGCCAAGGACATCTTCGGCAAGTACCTCACCGAGCGCCTCCCGCTGCACGCCGACGACGTCGCCGAGCACGGCGGCGACAAGGGATCCACGGTCCAGGGCATGATCCAGACAGCCGTGGAACAGATGTACGCCGAATCGGAGGAGAACCGCTTCCTGGAGGTCACCTACGCCAACGGTGACAAGGAAGTCCTCTACTTCAAGGACTTCAACTCCGGCGCCATGATCGAGAACATCGTCGGGCGCGCCAAGAAGATGGCGATCAAGGACTTCCTCGAGAAGACCCAGAAGGGCCTCAGGGTCTCCCACCTCCTCCAGGCATGTGTGGACGAATTCAAGGAGAATGAGGACCTGCCCAACACCACCAACCCGGACGACTGGGCCCGTATCTCCGGAAAGAAGGGCGAGCGGATCGTCTACATCCGTACGCTGATCACCGGAAAGCAGGGCGCGGACACCGGACGCTCCATCGACACGGTGGCGAACACCGGGCAGTACCTGTAAAAGCCAGGGCGGCTGCGGGTGCCCTTCGCGGGTACCCGCAGCCGACTGTTTTTCGGGCACAGCTGGAGCAAGGCAATGACTCAAATGATCTCCCCACCAGCGCAAAGGCGTTCTAGGCTCTTTCGTACCGCCGAGTCGCGCAGTGCGGGGACGGGCACCGCACACGCACCGGAGCGCCAGCGGTATCTGAGCGGCGCCCATGACCGAGGGTGCCGCCGGGCAAGGAGGGCCGCATGACCGTACGGCGAGTAATGGGCATCGAGACGGAGTACGGGATCTCCGTCCCCGGTCACCCGAACGCCAATGCCATGCTCACCTCGTCCCAGATCGTCAACGCCTACGCGGCGGCGATGCACCGGGCCCGCCGGGCCCGCTGGGACTTCGAGGAGGAGAATCCGCTACGGGACGCGCGGGGCTTCGATCTCGCCCGAGAGGCCGCCGACGCCAGCCAGCTCACCGACGAGGACATCGGCCTGGCCAATGTGATCCTCACCAATGGCGCGCGTCTGTACGTCGACCACGCACACCCCGAATACAGCGCACCCGAGGTCACCAACCCCCGGGACGCCGTCCTCTGGGACAAGGCCGGCGAGCGGATCATGGCGGAGGCCGCGGAGCGCGCGGCGCAGCTCCCGGGGGCCCAGCCGATCCATCTCTACAAGAACAACACCGACAACAAGGGCGCCTCCTACGGCACGCACGAGAACTACCTGATGAAGCGGGAGACCCCCTTCTCGGACATCGTGCGCCACCTGACGCCGTTCTTCGTCTCCCGCCAGGTCATCGCCGGAGCCGGCCGCGTCGGCATCGGCCAGGACGGGCACGAGCACGGCTTCCAGCTCAGCCAGCGAGCCGACTACTTCGAGGTCGAGGTCGGCCTGGAGACCACCCTCAAGCGCCCCATCATCAACACCCGCGACGAGCCGCACGCCGACGCCGAGAAGTACCGCCGGCTCCACGTGATCATCGGCGACGCGAACCTCTCGGAGATCTCGACGTACCTGAAGCTGGGCACCACGGCGCTCGTCCTGTCCATGATCGAGGACGGCTTCATCGCCGTGGACCTGGCCGTCGACCAGCCGGTCCGCACGCTCCACCAGGTCTCGCACGACCCGTCACTGAAACGCCTCGTCACGCTCCGCAGCGGTCGCACACTCACCGCCGTACAGCTGCAGATGGAGTACTACGAGCTGTCGCGCAAGTACGTGGAGGAGCGGTTCGGGGCGGACGCCGACGACCAGACCAAGGACGTCCTCAGTCGTTGGGAGGACACGCTCAACCGTCTGGAGAACGACCCGATGAGCCTCTCCGGAGAGCTCGACTGGGTCGCCAAGCGCGAGCTCATGGAGGGCTACCGGCGCCGCGACAACCTCGACTGGGACGCGGCCCGACTGCACCTCATCGACCTCCAGTACGCCGACGTACGCGCCGAGAAGGGCCTCTACAACCGCCTCGTGGCCCGCGGCAAGATCAAGCGGCTGCTCGACGAGGCGGACGTGGAGCGGGCCCGTACGAAGCCGCCGGAGGACACCCGCGCGTACTTCCGCGGCCGCTGCCTGGAGCAGTACGCCGACGACGTCGCCGCGGCCTCCTGGGACTCGGTGATCTTCGACCTGCCCGGCCGGGACTCCCTGCAGCGCGTTCCAACCCTGGAACCGCTTCGCGGAACGCGTAATCACGTCAAGGAACTCCTGGACCGCTGCCGCACGGCAGAAGACCTGGTCAGGGTATTGTCGGGCGGCTGAGCGGGCACCCGGGCGAGGGCCGGGGGCCAGGGTGGAAAGCGCGGTGTCCGGGAATCATCGAGGTGGCTCCCGGACGTTGTGGAAACTGCGGGGCCAATGTCAGACCCGGCTTGTAGGGTCTGATCATGACCGATCGGCAGCAATGCCGACCATGTCGGGCGAAATGAGCGGGGTGAGGGTTATGGCGACCAAGGACACCGGCGGCGGACAGCAGAAGGCCACGCGCTCTACCGAGGAGGTCGAGGAGCAGGCGCCCGAGGCACAGGCTTCGGAGGACCTCAAGGAGCGCCAGGAGAAGCTGAGCGATGACGTGGACTCGGTTCTCGACGAAATCGATGACGTACTCGAGGAGAACGCAGAGGATTTCGTGCGCTCATTCGTGCAGAAGGGTGGTCAGTAAGGGTCGCTAGGCGCTTTCACCTTCGAATCGAAGGTCTCGGAGGGTGGGGTTGGCTGGCGGCTCGGACGCGAGGCAGTGCAGGAGATGCGAGAGGAATTTTCCTCTTGATGCCTTCGCGAAGAATGGGAATCGGGACGATGGCCTTCAGGTTTGGTGCCGGGAGTGCGTGGCCGAATACGGTGCCGCGCGCTACCGGCGCCGCCAGGAGGCTAGAGGAAAGCCGGTACGGGAGAAGGTGGATGTTCCGCCTGGGCACAAGCTCTGTCGAAGGTGCGGCGAGGTCAAGCCCCACAGCGAATGGCATCGCAAGGCGACGGCATCGGACGGCCTGTCGACACGTTGTAAGGCGTGTCGGGCTGTCAGGGGGAGACAAGACCATCTGTGGCGCAAGTACGGCATCACCGAAACCGAACGCGACGAGTTGATCGCCTCCCAAGGGAGCGTCTGCTGCGTATGTTTGGAGGCTTTGCCGGTGCATGTGGATCACTGCCACAAGACGGGTAGGGTCCGTGGCGTACTGTGCTTCAGCTGCAATGCGGCACTGGGGCAGTTCAAGGATCGGCCCGACGTCATAAGGCGGGCTGCGACATACGTGGAAGGAAACGCGTGGAAGCCAACACTCGTAGCACCGGGCGTCTACCAGCTGCCTTCCTGACGCCTGGGTCGTCCTCGTTCATGGACTTCCTGTCCGAGCACCAGCCGGAGATGCTCCCGGGCAACCGGCAGCTGCCGCCCACGCAGGGTGTGATCGAGGCCCCGCACGGCACGACCATCGTCGCCGTGACGTTCCCGGGCGGCGTGGTCCTCGCCGGTGACCGGCGGGCCACGATGGGCAACGTCATCGCGCAGCGGGACATCGAGAAGGTGTTCCCGGCCGACGAGTACTCGGCGGTGGGTATCGCAGGTACGGCCGGTCTGGCCGTCGAGATGGTGAAGCTGTTCCAGCTGGAGCTGGAGCACTTCGAGAAGGTGGAGGGTGCCCAGCTCTCACTGGAGGGCAAGGCCAACCGTCTGTCGACCATGATCCGTTCCAACCTCGGCATGGCCATGCAGGGCCTCGCCGTGGTCCCTCTCTTCGCCGGGTACGACGTCGACCGCGAGAAGGGCCGCATCTTCTCGTACGACGTGACGGGCGGCCGCTCCGAGGAGACGGGCTACGCGGCCACGGGCTCCGGCTCGATCTTCGCCCGCGGCGCCATGAAGAAGCTCTTCCGTGACGACCTGACCGAGGAACAGGCCACGACCCTCGTGGTCCAGGCCCTGTACGACGCGGCCGACGACGACTCGGCGACGGGTGGCCCCGATGTCGCCCGCCGTATCTTCCCGATCGTCACCGTGATCACCGAGGACGGCTTCCGCCGGCTCACCGAGGAGGAGTCCTCCGAGATCGCCCGCTCGATCCTGGAGCGGCGCCTGGAGCAGCCGGACGGCCCGCGGGCCGCCCTGCTCTGAGCCACTTCTGCCAGGTGATCCAGTGACTTCCACAGAAAGGGACGGATAACCGGTGTCGACGCCGTTCTATGTCTCACCCCAGCAGGCCATGGCCGACCGGGCGGAGTACGCCCGCAAGGGCATCGCCCGAGGCCGCAGCCTGGTCGTGCTGCAGTACGCCGACGGCATCGTCTTCGTCGGCGAGAACCCGTCCCGTGCGCTGCACAAGTTCAGTGAGATCTACGACCGGATCGGCTTCGCGGCCGCCGGCAAGTACAACGAGTACGAGAACCTGCGGATCGGCGGTGTGCGCTACGCCGATCTCCGCGGGTACACCTACGACCGTGACGACGTGACCGCCCGCGGTCTCGCCAACGTCTACGCCCAGACCCTGGGCACGATCTTCTCCAGCGCGGCCGAGAAGCCGTACGAGGTGGAGCTGGTCGTGGCCGAGGTCGGTGAGACGCCCGACGGGGACCAGATCTACCGGCTGCCGCACGACGGCTCGATCGTGGACGAGCACGGCTCGGTCGCGGTCGGGGGCAACGCCGAGCAGATCAGCGGCTATCTCGACCAGCGGCACCAGGACGGCATGACGCTCGCCGAGGCCCTCAAGCTGGCCGTCCAGGCCCTGTCCCGCGACACGAACGGCAGTGAGCGGGAGATCCCCGCCGAGCGCCTGGAGGTCGCGGTCCTGGACCGTACGCGTCCGCAGCAGCGCAAGTTCAAGCGGATCACCCGCCGGCAGCTCTCCCGGCTTCTGGAGGCCGATGGCGTGGAGACGGCCGCGGAGGCCGAGAGCGCCGACGCCGACGACGACGAGAAGTAGCCACCGGCGATCCCGCCGCCCGATGTGTGCGCCCCGGCCGATCACAGGCCGGGGCGCGCGGCGTTTGCGCTCAGCGTCCTGGTGGCGCCGTGGAGCCTCGTACGACCAGGTCCACGGGGATGTCGCCCTCGGCCGGTGTACGGCCCTCCAGGACGGCCAGCAGCGCCCGCATGCCCCGTTCTCCGAAGAGCTCGGCGTCCAGGCGGACCGTCGTCAGCTCCGGGTCGAGGGCCTGGGCCAGGGCCAGGTCGTCGAGGCCGGTGACGGAGAGGTCGTCGGGGATGCGCAGGCCCAGGCGGCGGGCGGCCTTGTAGGCGCCCGCCGCCAGTTTGTCGTCGTCGCAGACGAGGGCCGTGGGGCGGGGGCCGGGAGCGGAGAGGGCGGCTTCGGCTGCCGTGACGGCGTCCTCGATGGAGATCGGCGCACGGGCCGTGCGCAGCAGTGTGCCCGGCACGTCGGACAGCCGCGTGGCGAGTTCGCGGGCCCGTACGTCGAAGGTCCAGGACGCGATGTCGGCCGCCAGGTGCAGGAAGCTGCGGTGGCCCAGGGAGAGCAGGTGGTCCGCGACCTGCCGTACGCCGTCCGTGATGTCCAGGTTCACCGTCGCCGCGCCCAGGCTGCCCTCTGGGTCGCTGTCGAGCATCACCAGGGGCAGCTGGTCGCCGCGGATGGCCGTGAGGGCGTCGGCCGCCATGGAGGAGGCGATCACGCCGTCGAGGGCCGCCTGGGCGGAGGCGAAGGGGTCCCGCGCGGGGCCGATGCCCTCGGGGGAGGGGTAGAGCACCACGCCGAAGCCGTGTTGTGCGGCGACCCGGGCGGCGCCCGTGTAGACGCCTCCGAAGAACTCCGTGGTGAGGGCGGGGACCACCAGCAGTACGGTCCGGGTGTGGCCCAGGCGGAGGTTGCGGGCGGCCAGGTTCGGCCGGTAGCCGAGCTCGTGCGCGGCCTCCCGGACGCGCTCGGCGGTGGTTGCGGACACCCGTCCGCGCCACTTGTCGCCGAGGACGAGGGAGACCGCGGCCTGGGACACGCCGGCGGCCTGGGCGACGTCTCGGCTCGTGGGGCGGGTACTGCCTCGTGCCACCGTCGCCTGCTCCTTCGTCTGGACTCGTGGACAGCGCACATGGTACGTATGGCCAGGGACGTTATACGTAACACGTGGTGCTTCCGGTGCCTGTTCCGGGTGCCGGGGCACCTGCGTCGAGAAGAAGGGTGGGGTCATTGGCCGCGGGATACCTGGAGATCCTCAGGGCGCGCCATGCCACGCGCCTGCTGGTGGGCACACTCGTGGGCCGGCTGCCGAACGCGACGGCCGCGATCGCCGTCATGCTCTTCGTGCGGGCGGAGGGCGGCTCCTACAGCCTCGCCGGGGCCCTGGTCGCCGTCTACGGCCTCGCCAACGCCGTGGGGCAGCCGGTGCTCGGTCGTCTGGTGGATCTCCACGGCCAGCCCCGCGTCCAGTTGCCGGCCGCGCTCGTCTCGGCCCTCGGGACCGCCGTCTTCGCGTACGGGGGCATCGAGCCGCTGCCGGTGGCCTACGCGTCCATCGTGGTCGCCGGGCTCTTCACGCCTCCTCTGGAGGGCGGTCTGCGCGCGCTGTGGTCCTCCGTCCTCCGGAAGGAGGACCAGGTGCACACGGCGTACGCGATGGACGCCGTGGCCCAGGAGGTCATGTTCACCGTGGGGCCGCTGCTGGTGACGCTGTGCGTGTCGCTCTGGTCCGCCCAGGCCGCGCTCGTCCTGATCAACGTCGTCGGTGTCCTCGGCGCCCTGTCGGTGGTCGTGTCGCCGCCCTCGCGCGCGTGGCGGTCGGCGCCGCGCGAGGCGCACTGGCTCGGCGCGCTGCGCTCGGCCGGGCTCCTGGTCCTGCTGGCCGCGCTGCTGTTCGTGGGGATGGCACTGGGCTCCATCACGGTCGCCGCGATGTCGTACGCGGACGGGAACGGTGGCGACACGGTGTACGGCTGGCTGATCGCCGGTCTGGGTTTCGGCGCGCTCGTCGGCGGCACCGCGTACGGAGCGCGGCAGTGGAGCGGCGCGCCCGGGCGGCGGCTGCAGCTGCTCGTGGCCCTTCTGGCGGTCTGCTACGCGCCCCTGATGCTGATGCCCGGACCGGTCGCCATGACGGCGCTCACGGCGCTCGCCGGGGTCTTCCTCGCGCCCTGTATCGCCTGTTCCTTCGTCCTGGTCGACCGGCACGCGCCGAGCGGCACGGTGACGGAGGCGTTCTCCTGGATCGTGACGACGTTCACCGTGGGGCACTCGGTCGGTACGGGGCTCGCGGGCCCCGTCGTCGAGTCGGGCGGGGCGTTGTGGGGCTTTGTCGTTCCGGTCGCCGCCGGAGGCGCTGCCCTGGTGGTGCTGCTGGTCACGGGGCGGGTCCTGGTGGCTCCGCGGCGGGGAGTGGTGGTTGTCTCCTCAGGGGAAAATGATCCGAACCGTGCTGTCGAACCCCGTTTCAGCTCAGGGGATCGGGCGTAATGTTCAGTCATGGACCGCCGCATTTTCGGGCTGGAGAACGAGTACGGCGTCACATGTACGTTCAGGGGACAGCGCCGCCTGTCTCCTGACGAGGTGGCGCGGTACCTCTTCCGCCGTGTCGTGTCATGGGGCCGCAGCAGCAACGTCTTTCTGCGGAACGGCGCACGCCTTTATCTCGACGTGGGCTCACATCCGGAATACGCGACACCCGAATGTGACAACGTGACCGAACTGGTCACCCACGACAAGGCCGGCGAGCGCATTCTCGAGGGACTCCTGGTCGACGCCGAACGCCGCCTGCACGAGGAGGGAATCGCGGGCGACGTCTATCTCTTCAAGAACAACACCGACTCGGCGGGCAACTCCTACGGTTGCCACGAGAACTATCTGGTGGCCCGGCACGGGGAGTTCTCCCGGCTCGCGGACATCCTGATTCCGTTCCTCGTCACGAGGCAGCTGCTGTGCGGCGCCGGCAAGGTGCTGCAGACGCCGCGCGGTGCCGTGTACTGCGTCAGCCAGCGTGCCGAGCACATCTGGGAGGGCGTCTCCTCGGCGACGACCCGCTCCCGGCCGATCATCAACACGCGCGACGAGCCGCACGCGGACGCCGAGCGTTACCGCCGTCTGCATGTGATCGTCGGCGACTCGAACATGTCCGAGACGACCATGCTGCTCAAGGTCGGCGCCACCGACCTGGTGCTGCGCATGATCGAGGCGGGCACGGTGATGCGCGACCTCACCCTGGAGAACCCGATCCGGGCGATCCGCGAGGTCAGCCATGACATCACGGGTCGCCGCAAGGTGCGCCTGGCCAGCGGCCGGGAGGCCTCGGCGCTGGAGGTGCAGCGCGAGTACTTCGAGAAGGCCGTGGACTTCTGCGAGCGCCGCGGTATCCGCACCGGCACCGTCGAGCAGGTCCTGGAGCTGTGGGGCCGCACGCTGGACGCGATCGAGTCCGAGGACCTCGACCGGATCGGCACCGAGATCGACTGGGTCATGAAGTACAAGCTCATCGAGCGGTACCGGGCCAAGCACAACATGACCATGTCGCACCCGCGGGTCGCGCAGATAGACCTCGCCTACCACGACATCCACCGCCGCCGGGGGCTGTACTACCTGCTGGAGAAGAAGGGGCAGGCCACCCGGATCTGCAACGACCTGAAGATCTTCGAGGGCAAGTCCGTGCCGCCGCAGACGACGCGGGCCCGGCTGCGCGGTGACTTCATCCGGCGCGCCCAGGAGCAGCGCCGGGACTTCACCGTCGACTGGGTGCACCTGAAGCTCAACGACCAGGCGCAGCGCACCGTGCTGTGCAAGGACCCGTTCCGCTCGGTCGACGACCGGGTGGAGAAACTCATCGCCGGAATGTGACCTCAGGCTGAGGGAACCGGCCACGGGCCCCGTACGTACTCGTACGGGGCCCGTCGCACGCCCGGGTCCTGTCCGACCCCTATCCGCCGGACAGGCCCTAGAGTGGCGGGCGACCACAGTGCCGTCTGAGATCTGAGGAACACGTGCGCCGAATTGCCGGCCTGCTCGCCGTACCGCTGCTGCTGCTCTCCACAGCGGCATGCGGCAGCGACGACGACAAGGGCTCCGACTCCACCTCCACGAAGAACGGTGTGCCCGCGATCACCAAGGGCGCCGAGTTCGGGAAGAAGCCGACCCTCGCCAAGGGGGAGGGCGACCCGCCCAAGGGGCTGAAGGTCGAGGTCCTCAAGGAGGGTGACGGCGCGAAGCTCAAGAAGGGCGACGCCGCCGAGGTGAACTACCTCGGCCAGGAGTACGACGAGAGCAAGCCCTTCGACAACAGCTTCGACCGCGGGCAGCCGTTCTCCCTCACGCTGGGAGCGGGCGGCGTCATCAAGGGCTGGGACCAGGGCCTGGAGGGTCAGAAGGTCGGCAGCCGTGTCGAGCTGGTCATCCCGCCGGACCTCGGGTACGGAGCGCAGGGCCAGGGCGACATCAAGGCCAACGCCACTCTGGTCTTCGTCGTGGACATCGTGAAGGGGACGACCATCCCCGCCTCGGCGAAGGGCACGGAGGTCGCGCAGGACAACATCGACCTGCCGAAGGTCGGTACGAACACCGACGGCAAGGCGCCGAAGGTGACCATGCCGAAGGACAGCGACCCGCCGAAGAAGCTCGTCTCCAACTACGTCCTGGAGAGCGACGGCGCCGTCGTGAAGGACACCGACAGTGTGGTCGTGAACTACGAGGCCCTGTTGTGGGAGGGCGGCAAGAAGTTCGACAGCACGTACGACACGGGTAAGACGGCGACGTTCCCGCTGGACCAGTTGACGGTCAAGGGGCTGAAGGCCGGTCTCGCGGGCAAGAAGGTCGGCAGCCGGGTGCTGCTCGTCCTGCCGCCCGACCAGGCCTTCGGTGACCAGGAGCAGCAGGGCATTCCGAAGAACTCCACGCTGGTGTTCGCCGTCGACATCCTGGCCGTGATGTAAGACTGGGCAGGTTGCCCATCCGTCATCGCGCATGACGTTCGTACGACATAGGAGCCAGTGCAGTGAGCATTGAGAAGCCCGAGATCGACTTCCCGGGCGGCGAGCCCCCGAAGGACCTCGAGATCAAGGACATCTGGGAGGGCGACGGGCAGGTGGCCAAGGCGGGTGACACCGTCTCGGTCCACTACGTGGGCGTGGCCTTCTCCACCGGTGAGGAGTTCGACGCGTCCTGGAACCGCGGTACGCCGCTGCAGTTCCAGCTCGGTGTCGGCCAGGTCATCGCGGGCTGGGACCAGGGCGTGCAGGGCATGAAGGTGGGCGGGCGCCGCCAGCTGACGATCCCCGCCCACCTCGCCTACGGCGACCGTGGCGCCGGTGGCGGCCGTATCGCCCCGGGCGAGACGCTGATCTTCGTCTGCGACCTGATCTCGGTCTGATTCGGGGCCCGGGCCCGACCGCCCGAGCGTTCCCGCGCCTGGTCGACCGGCGCGATGTGATCGCCGTACAGGGTGATCGCCGTACGCGGTGTGATCGGGGTGGGACCGGACCCGATCACCCGGGGCCCATGCCTGCCCGGGCATGGGCCCTCGGCTTTTGTCCTGGTGCTCCGGGGCGGTACGGTCGTCCGGCATAAGGACCATAGGGAGAAGGACGTCGATGGCCATTGCCAAGGCCGAGCGGCTGATGAACCTGGCGCTGTGTCTGCTCGGGACGCGGCGGCCGCTCAGCAAGCGCGAACTCCGCCGGTCCATCGAGGCCTATCTGGAAGCCGGGTCTGACGACTCGTTCAACCGGATGTTCGAGCGCGACAAGGACGATCTGCGGGAACTCGGCCTGGTCATCGAGACGGTGGAGAACCTGGACGGCGAGGTCGGCTATCTGGCCCGCCGCGACAGCAACCGGCTTCCGCCCATCACCCTCGACGCCGAGGAGGCCGCCGCCCTCGGTCTCGCCGCCAAGGTGTGGCAGCAGGCCCGTCTCGCGGGCGCGGCCAGCGGCGCCCTGCAGAAGCTGCGCGCGGCCGGGCTCCCCGAGGACGTCGACCCGTACGAGGCGCACGGCGCCCTGGAGCCCCGTATCCCCGTGCACGAGGCCGCGTTCGAGCCGTTGATGCTGGCCTGCCGGGACCGGCGTCCGGTCGTCTTCGAGTACCGCAAGGCCACGGCTGCCCATCCCGAGCTCCGGACCGTGGAGCCGTGGGCGCTGGAGTGCTGGCGCGGCCACTGGTATCTGGCCGGCTGGGACCGTGACCGGGGTGCCGAGCGGGTTTTCCGGCTCTCGCGGATCACGGGGAGGGTCAAGTCACGCAGCGGCACCTTCACGGCCGACGTGCCGGACGTGGTGACGGTGCGGGAGACCGTGGCGAGCTGGGCGGGTGAGACGGCCGACCGTTCCGCGCTGATCCGGCTGCGTACGGGCGCCGGGTACCCCTTGCGGGCGAAAGCCACCTCCGTGCGGGAACTCGGTGACGGCTGGGACGAGTTGGAGATTCCGTACGGGCACGGTCTGGACGCCTGGCTGGTGGAGTTCGGGCCCGACGTGGTGGTCCTGGGCCCTGCCGAGCTGCGGGCCGACGTGGTGGACCGGCTGCGTGCCGTGGCCAAGGGCTGAGGGGGACGTAAGAACGTGGTGGGAAAACCGGCCAGGCCGGCGAACGCCATCGACCAGACCCGGCGGATGCTCTCCCTGGTGACCTATCTGCGGGAGCGGCCCGGCGCGCGTGTCGAGGACGTGGCCCGTGCCTTCGGGATCACCGAGGACGAGCTGATCTCCGATCTCGATGTGCTGCCGCTGTGCGGGACCAGCTTCCGCGGTGGTGACCTGCTCGACATCGACACCGACGGCGACCGGATCTGGTGGCACAACCCCGATGACGTCGCCGAGCCGCTCAGACTGGCCGCCGACGAGGCCACGGCGCTGCTGGTGGCGGCCCGTGCCGTGTCCACCCTGCCCGGCCTGCGCGAGGGCGACCGGCAGGCGCTGCTGCGGGCCACCGCCAAGGTGGAGGCGGCCGCGGGCGAGGCGGCCGGGGCCAGCTCCCGGCTCTCGGTGACCTTCGAGTCCGAGGGCGGCGTCTTCGCGGACGTCGACCGTGCGATCTCCGAGCGCCGCCGTCTGTGGATCCGGTACTACTCACCGGCCCGCGACGAGGTCACCGAACGCGAGATCGACCCGATCCGCCTGGTCAGCGTCGGTCACACGTATGTCGAGGCCTGGTGCCGCCGTTCCGAGGCGCGTCGCACCTTCCGGCTCGACCGGGTCGCCGAGATCAAGATCCTCGACGAGCCGTCCGCGCCGCCCGAGATCGAGCTGCGCGATCTCTCCGAGGCGCTGGTGCAGCCCGCGGCCGAGGATCCCGAGGTGGTCGTCGAGGTCGGGCCGGGCGGGCGCTGGGTGGCCGAGTACTACCCGCACGACAGCGCCGATGAACTGCCGGAGGGCGGGCTGCGTATCACCCTGCGGACTCCCGATCCCGCCTCGCTGCGGCGGCTGGCCCTGCGGCTCGGGCGCGACGGCTGGATCGTCTCGCCCCCGGAGCTCGCGGACAGCGCACGGCAGGCGGCCCGGGAGGCGCTGGCGGCGTACGAAGGGCTTCGGGTCGAGGACGACGGGGCGCGTCCGGGGCACGACGGGGCGGACGCGGCGTACGGCGGTGGTGGCAGCGGCGGTGGTCCGCGGCCGGAGCACGGAGTTCAGGACCGGCGGTACGACAGGCGTGAGTGAGTCGGAGGGGCCGCGCCCGTGTCGAGGGCACATGGGGTACCTCCCCGCTCCAGCGAAGCCGAGAGCCTGGGGGAGCGCGGAGGCCGACGGGCCGGGCACGGTCGTGGCCTCGACACGGGATTGTGCGCCCCGGAGGCGAACGAACCATCAACAAGGGGAGCAGGGGCTTTGAGCGGGTCTGCGATGTCTGGTGTGCCGGATGTGCGGGAGATGTCCGTGGCGGTCGCCTTCGCCGGCATGAAGAGAGTCGCCGACGTGGTGTTCAGGGCCGGCTGCCCCGACTGCAGGGCCAGCTTCGAGCTGGGCGCCGGTGCGCTGCGGCTGGCCATCGGAGCGACCAGCAAGACCACGTTCTACTCGTTCACCTGCCCTGAGTGCGGCACGGCCGTGCGCAAGCCCGCGGGTGAGCGCATCGTCGAACTCCTCACCGGGGGCGGGGTGCGGACGCTGCGGCTGCACTCGACGGTCTAGGCTCGGCGGCATGTTCTGGCCGATGCTCGCGATCGCTGTGGGGTTCCTGGGTCTCGCCGTCCTCGGTGTGCTCGCCGTCCGGGTCTTCCTGGAGGCCCAGCGTCTCGGCAGACAGGTCAGCGACTCCGCCGCCCGTATCAACCGCGCGGCCGAGGATCTGGAGCGGGCCTCCATGAGCGCGGCCCGGTCTGTTGACGGGCTGTGAGTCCTGGCGGGATGCCCTGTGAGTTACGGGCCCTGAGCGATTTGCGGCACTTTCGTCTTGTCAACTTCTCACTCGGGGCAGGTACGCTCATTGGCGCGGCCCAGGGACGAGGCGCGGGCCGAACATGGAGTATGCACAGGCATTGCCTGACGTTTACTCCTGCGGGTTACGATCGCCCACAGCCCGATGGTCGGATGTCTGTTCGACCAGCCGGACACCAGAACTTCCTGTCGCCTCGGTGAAGAAGGTAAACAGCTATGGGTAGGCTCGGCCCCACCGAGATCATTCTGATCCTCGTCGTCATCATCCTGCTGTTCGGCGCGAAGAAGCTTCCCGACATGGCCCGCTCGCTCGGCAAGTCCGCGCGCATTCTCAAGAGCGAGGCCAAGGCGATGAAGTCGGAAGGCCAGGACAACACCACCGCCGCCTCCGCCCCGCCGCACGACGAGGCCCCGGCTCAGCGCACCATCCAGGCCGCCCCCGGTGATGTGACCAGCTCCCGCCCGGTCACCGAACCGACGGACACGACCAAGCGCTGAACCAGGGCCGGTGACCTCCGGCCCGCCGCACGAGATGGGAACGTGGGTTGCTGAAGTCTGCCCGCAACAAGACGGAGAAGGATCCCGAGGGGCGGATGCCCCTCGTGGAACACCTGCGTGAGCTCCGCAACCGGCTCACGAAGGCGGTCATCGCGATCGTCCTGGTGATGATCGTCGCTGCGTTCTACAGCGAACAGTTGATGCAGTTCCTGGCCGAGCCGGTGCCCAAGTGCGACGACTTCGCCAACAGCGACGGGGGAAACTGCGCGATCGTCTCGTTCAACACCCTGACCTCGCCGTTCACCACGACGATCAAGGTGAGCTTGATGGCCGGTCTCGTGGTGTCGAGTCCGATCTGGCTGTATCAGCTGTGGGCGTTCATCGCCCCCGGCCTGCACAAGCACGAGAAGAAGTACACGTACGTCTTCGTCTCCGCGGCGGTGCCGCTGTTCCTGAGCGGCGCCTACCTCGCGTACGTCATCCTGCCGATCAGCGTGAAGGTGCTGATCAGCCTCACTCCGGGGGGCTCGGCCAACATCCTCTCCCTGGACGATGTGCTCGACTTCACCATCCGCATGGTGCTGATCTTCGGCGCGGCGTTCGAGTTGCCCCTGCTGCTGATCATGCTCAATTTGGGCGGCATCGTCTCCGGACGGCGTATGGCGGGCTGGTGGCGCGGTGTGGTCATGGGCGTCTTCGTCTTCGGTGCCGTCGCCACGCCCACCACCGACCCGGTGGGCATGCTGGCCCTGTCCGGACCGATCGTCGTCCTGTACTTCGTCGCCGTGGGGTTCTCGCTGCTCAACGACAAGCGACGAGCCCGCAAGGAAGCACTCGGCCCTGACGACGACGAGGCCTCCGAGCTGGATCTGACGCCCGAGGAGATCGGTGAGGTCGAGTCCGTGTCGGCGAGCCGGGCGCTGCCCGAGGGCACGGGCGGTTCGGGTACGGCCCCGGACCGGGTCAACGGTTATGACGACGTGACCTGACGCCCCACGCCACTCCCCGGGAACACCTCGTAGGGTCGGGGCCGTGACCGGCGAGATCACCCTGTTCGTCAACCCCACCGCGGGCCGCGGCCGGGGCGCCCGAGCGGCGCTGCCGGCCGCTTCCGCGTTGCGGGCGGCGGGCTTCCAGGTGCGTACGGTCCTCGGGGAGACCTCCGAGGACGCCCTCACGCGCGCGCGTGCCGCCGTCGCGGACGGCACCGGGGCCCTGGTCGCCGTAGGGGGAGACGGCATGGTGAACCTGGCACTCCAGGCAGTCGCCGGGACCCGCACCCCGCTCGGCCTTGTCGCCGTCGGCACCGGCAACGACTTCGCACGGGCACTGGGGCTGCCGGTCCGCCATCCGGAGGCGGCGGGACGCCTGATCGCCGAAGCGCTGAAGGGATCCCGGCTGAGGGACGTCGACCTGGGACGGGTGGGCGGCACCTGGTTCGGCACCGTCCTGGCCTCCGGCTTCGACTCCCGAGTCAACGACCGGGGCAACCGGATGCGATGGCCGGCCGGACGCCTCAGATACGACCTGGCCATGCTCGCCGAACTGGCCGCCTTCCGGCCGGTCCCGTACCGGATCAGGCTCGACGACGGCGAGGTACGGGAGATCGAGGCGACGCTCGTGGCCGTCGGCAACGGATCGTCGTACGGCGGTGGTATGCGGATCTGTGCCGGCGCGGACCTCCAGGACGGGCTGTTCGACATCACGATCGTCGGGGACTGCGGCCGCGGGACGCTGCTCAGGGTGTTCCCGAAGGTGTACAGGGGCACGCATCTCGACCATCCCCGGGTGACCGTGGTCCGGGCCGCGCGGATCGAGATCGCGGCCGACAGCGGCACCGGGTACGCGGACGGGGAGCCGCTCGGGGCGCTGCCGCTGACCGCGGACTGTGTGCGTGGTGCCGTGCGGGTCCTGGCACCCTGAGCTGCGCCGACCCCGTGTGGGGTACGGGCCGATCCGGATAATGATCGTCCTGTTGTCAGTGGGGGCCGGTAGTCTCGAAAGCACGATGACAGAGGACCTCTCACCGGCCGAGCGGTACGCGGCAGCACGCAGGCGCGCTGCCGAGCAGGCCACCGCGCTCGCCTCCTTCCGCGAGATGTACGACTTCGGTCTCGACCCCTTCCAGATCGAGGCCTGCCAGTCGCTCGAGGCGGGGAAGGGCGTGCTGGTGGCCGCCCCCACCGGCTCCGGCAAGACGATCGTCGGCGAGTTCGCCGTCCACCTCGCCCTGAGCCAGGGCAAGAAGTGCTTCTACACGACGCCCATCAAGGCGCTGTCGAACCAGAAGTACGCCGACCTGTGCCGCCGCTACGGCACGGACAAGGTCGGTCTGCTCACCGGGGACAACAGCGTCAACTCCGACGCCCCGGTGGTCGTGATGACCACCGAGGTGCTGCGGAACATGCTGTACGCGGGCTCGCAGACCCTCCTCGGCCTCGGCCATGTGGTGATGGACGAGGTGCACTACCTCTCCGACCGCTTCCGCGGCGCCGTCTGGGAGGAAGTGATCATCCACCTCCCCGAGTCGGTGACGCTGGTGTCGCTGTCGGCCACGGTGTCGAACGCGGAGGAGTTCGGCGACTGGCTCGACACCGTGCGCGGCGACACCGAGGTGATCGTCTCCGAGCACCGGCCCGTGCCGCTGTTCCAGCATGTGCTGGCCGGCCGCCGTATGTACGACCTCTTCGAGGAGGGTGAGGGCCACAAGAAGGCCGTCAACCCCGACCTCACGCGCATGGCGCGCATGGAGGCCAGCCGCCCCTCGTACCAGGACCGCAGGCGCGGCCGGGCGATGCGTGAGGCCGACCGCGAGCGCGAGCGCAGACAGCGGTCGAGGGTCTGGATCCCGAGCCGGCCCGAGGTCATCGAACGGCTGGACGCCGAGGGCCTGTTGCCCGCCATCACGTTCATCTTCAGCCGCGCGGCCTGCGAGGCCGCCGTCCAGCAGTGCCTGTACGCGGGTCTGCGGCTGAACGACGAGGAGGCCCGTCTGAAGGTCCGCGCCCTCGTCGAGGAGCGCACGGCGACGATCCCCGCCGAGGACCTGCACGTCCTGGGCTACTACGAGTGGCTGGAGGGCCTGGAGCGCGGTATCGCGGCCCACCACGCGGGCATGCTGCCGACGTTCAAGGAGGTCGTCGAGGAGCTGTTCGTACGCGGCCTGGTCAAGGCGGTGTTCGCGACCGAGACCCTGGCGCTCGGTATCAACATGCCCGCCCGCTCGGTGGTGCTGGAGAAACTCGTCAAGTGGAACGGCGAGCAGCACGCCGACATCACCCCCGGCGAGTACACCCAGCTGACCGGCCGTGCCGGCCGCCGGGGTATCGACGTAGAGGGCCACGCGGTCGTGCTCTGGCAGCGCGCCATGAACCCCGACCACCTGGCCGGCCTCGCGGGGACGCGCACGTACCCGCTGCGCTCCAGCTTCAAGCCGTCGTACAACATGGCTGTCAACCTGGTCGCGCAGTTCGGCCGGCACCGCTCGCGCGAGCTGCTGGAGACGTCCTTCGCGCAGTTCCAGGCCGACAGGTCGGTCGTGGGCATCTCCCGCCAGGTGCAGCGCAACGAGGAGGGCCTGGAGGGCTACAAGGAGTCCATGACCTGCCACCTCGGCGACTTCGAGGAGTACGCGCGGCTGCGCCGCGACCTCAAGGACCGCGAGACCGAGCTGGCCAAGCAGGGCGCGGCCCAGCGGCGCGCCGAGGCGGCCGTGGCGCTGGAGAAGCTCAAGCCGGGCGACGTCATCCACGTGCCCACGGGCAAGTACGCGGGGCTGGCCCTGGTGCTGGACCCCGGGCTGCCCGCGGGCCGCTCCAACGGCCACCGGGGCTTCGAGTACCACGACGGTCCGCGCCCGCTCGTCCTGACCGCAGAGCGACAGGTCAAGCGGCTGGCGTCCATCGACTTCCCGGTGCCCGTCGAGGCCCTGGAGCGGATGCGGATCCCCAAGTCCTTCAACCCGCGCTCACCGCAGTCGCGGCGGGACCTGGCCTCCGCGCTGCGCACCAAGGCCGGGCACCTCGTCCCCGACCGGCACCGCAAGAAGCGGTCCGCGGCCGCCGACGACCGCGAGATCGCCCGGCTGCGCACCGAGCTCCGCGCCCACCCCTGCCACGGGTGCAGCGATCGCGAGGACCACGCGCGCTGGGCCGAGCGCTACCACCGCCTCAAGCGGGACACGGCCCAGCTGGAGCGCCGTATAGAAGGCCGTACGAACACCATCGCGCGGACCTTCGACCGTATCGTCGCGCTGCTGACCGAGCTGGACTATCTGCGCGGTGACGAGGTGACGGAGCACGGCAAGCGGCTCGCGCGGCTGTACGGCGAGCTGGATCTGCTCGCCAGCGAGTGCCTGCGTGAGAGGGTCTGGGAGGGACTCGACCCCGCTGAACTCGCCGCGTGCGTCTCGGCCCTGGTGTACGAGGCCCGGGTCGGCGACGACGCGCTGGCGCCGAAGCTGCCGTCCGGCAAGGCCAAGGCCGCGCTCGGCGAGATGGTCCGTATCTGGGGGCGCCTCGACGGGCTGGAGGAGGAGTTCCGTATCAGCCAGACCGAGGGCGTGGGCCAGCGCGAGCCCGACCTCGGCTTCGCCTGGTCCGCGTACATGTGGGCCTCCGGCAAGGGACTCGACGAGGTGCTCCGCGAGGCGGAGATGCCGGCCGGTGACTTCGTGCGGTGGTGCAAGCAGGTCATCGACGTGCTGGGACAGATCTCGGCGGCGGCTCCCGCCGAGGACTCGACCGTGGCGAAGAACGCGCGCAAGGCCGTGGACGCGCTGCTCCGGGGGGTCGTGGCCTACTCGTCCGTGGGGTAGCCACCGGCGGCTCGGCCGGGCGGGGTTCGCGTCCGGGGGCGTGGGTCCCCGGGACGGGTGCGGGTGGTGTGCGGCGGGTCGCGCAGACGACCCGCACCCCCTTCCCGGCGCGCGCCGGGCACACTTCACCGGCCTCGATGCCGTAGGCCGTATGCCGTACGCGCTGGACTCGCCTACCAGCTGAACTCAGGGACGCCCAGCGTCAGTTGACCGTGGCGACAGGGCTGCCTTCCGGGTCGTCGGGACATGGGTCCCGTACGCCCGTTCTTGATTACGCTAAGTGTTCGATTGCTGTCGCAGCGTATAAATGAGGATGAGCGTACTCCTGCTGTTGTGCCGATTTCAGGTGCTTGCTGAATATGACATAGCGATGATCCGGTCGGACTAAGCTCGTCCGCAGCGCACCGAGTTGAGGTGTAATCGGGCGCTTGTTCCCAAAATTACCGAAGATTCGGTTTGGGCTCCCTGAACTCCCTGAACTCCCTGAACTTCATGAAGGCATACATGGTGAGTGTTCAATCGCCTCCGCCTCCGGGTGGCCGTGAACTTCCCTACGCGCGGGTGCTGTTGCCGCCCGCCATACTCCTGGCCGCAGCGACCGGGGCCGTCGCCGCCCTGCTGACGGGGCCGGCCCGGATCGCCGTCGGCTGGTGCGGAGCCCTCACGACCGTCCTGGTCGTCGCGGTCGCGTCACAGGTCGTGCGCCGGGGGCGGCAGCTCCGGGCCGCGCGCGCCGAACTCGTGCGGCGGACCTCCCACCTGGAACAGCGCGTCGCCACCCACGACGAGGAGTTCCTGCGTCTCGGCCGGGAGATCCTGCCCGCGATGCTGGACCGCCTGTACCGGGGTGATTCCCCCTCAGAGGTGATTCGCCTGGGCATCGCGGAGAACCCCGTCTACAGCCATCTGCCCCCATCGCAGCGGTCGTTGATCCACAAGGTCCTCGACATCGTCGACCGCGAGGACGCCCGCCGCGACTCCTCGCAGCGCGCCTTCGTCAACATCGCACGACGCGTCCAGGCGATCGTCCACCAGCAGAACAACGAACTCCGCGAGATGGAGGAGGACCACGGGCGCAACCCCGAGGTCTTCGACGACCTGCTGCGCATCGACCACGGCACTGCGCTGATCGGCCGTCTCGCCGACTCCATCGCCATCCTCGGCGGCGGCGGTCCCGGCCGTCAGTGGCCCGAGCCCGTACCGCTGTACAGCGTGCTGCGCGGCGCCATGTCCCGCATCCTGGAGTACCGCCGTATCGAGCTGCACTCCATCGCCAAGGTCAACGTGGGCGGCCTGTCCGTCGAGCCGCTCATCCACGCCGCGGCCGAACTCCTCGACAACGCCACCCGCTACTCGCCGCCGCAGACCAAGGTGCACGTCACCGCCATCGAGGTGCAGACGGGCGTCGCCATCGAGATCGAGGACGCCGGCGTCAGCCTCAGCGAGGAGTCCCGCGCCAGAGCCGAGAACATGCTCCTCAGGGCCCAGCAGGGCGCCGACTTCCACGAGATCGGCGACACCCCGCGCCTCGGCCTCGCCGTCGTCGGCCGTCTGTCGACGATGTACGACATCCAGGTCTCGCTGCGGCAGTCCGCGTACGGCGGTGTCCGCGCCGTACTCGTCGTGCCGCGCGCCATGCTCACCGACGAGCCCGCCACCAGTTTTGCCCACGGTATCGGCGCCGCCTCCCTGCCGACCCTGGACAACGACGGCGTCCCGGGACCGGAGCGCGCGCAGAAGAAGCGCCGCCCGACCACGGGACCACCGAGCGTCCCGTCCTCGGCCGACGAGCTGATGGGCGCGGAGGACGACGTCCCCGTCGTCACCGAGTGGACCGCCAACGGACTGCCACAGCGCCGTAGCCGGGTGAAGACCCCGCTCAGCCAGCGGATGGCGGAAGCCGCCGCCGCGGAGGCCGCCGCCGAGGCCGCGCGGGCCGCCGCGCCTGTATGGGAGCCCGAACCCGAACCGGAGAAGATCGAGCCCCCCGGAGCGTGGATCGAGGAGTTCTGGGCCGGGCTCAAGGGCGACCCGGACCCGAACGCCTTCACCAGGGACCCGGACCACCCGACGACATCCAGCGCCGACAACGAGCCGGCCCACGTGGAGGCCGACGACGAGGGGGACCTCAAGTGACCAAGCCACGAGCCAACTTCGACTGGATGCTCAAGGACCTCGCCGACGGCGTGCCCGGTATCCAGCAGATCGTGGTGCTCTCCGCCGACGGGCTGCGCATCGCCCGGTACGGCGGCGATCCCGACACCGCCGACCGTGTCGCCGCGGCCTGCGCGGGCCTGCAGAGCCTGGCCGGCGCCGTCGCCGCCGAGATCAACACCGGGGACGGCCGGATGCGTGTGGTCATCATCGAGATCCAGGGCGGCTACTTCTACATGATGGAGGCGGGCCCCAACGCCTATCTCGCGGTTCTCGCCAACGCGATCGCCGAACCCGGCCTGATGAGCAACCGCATGCGCGATCTCGTCGCCCGCATCGGCTCTCACCTGGCCAGTCCGCCACGGCGGAACGGGCAGACCGTATGACACCTCCACAGCGCCGACGGCGCCACCCCGAGGCACAGCCCCCGCCGCCACCCGAGCCGGGCGGCGAGGGCGCCCCGGACGGCAAGCGGGTGAGGAACCCCGAGCGGCTGTACATCATCACGGGCGCGGCCGTCGAGGACGGCGAGCGGGCCCCGATCGACCTCGTGACGCTGATCGTGGCGAGCGAGGACCCGCCCCCCTCCGCCACGCCGGAGCAGTCGGCGCTGCTCCGGATATGCCAGGCGCCCCTGTCCGTGGCCGAGATCTCGGCCTACCTCAATCTGCCGTTCAGCGTGGTGACCGTCCTGCTCACCGAGTTGCTGGCGGCCGAACTGGTCCAGGCGCGCGCCCCGATCGTCCGTCGGGCGCGGGCCGACCGTTCCCTCCTCGAAGCGGTGATGCATGGACTTCAAAAGCTCTGAGCCCGTCAAGGGTCCCCGGATGGAGGACCACCTGCCGCACACGGCACAGGCCGGGGTGAAGATCGTGATCGTGGGTGGTTTCGGGGTCGGCAAGACCACCATGGTCGGTTCCGTCAGCGAGATCAGGCCGCTGACGACCGAGGAGACCATGACCCAGGCCGGAATCGGAGTCGACGACAACTACGGCTCCGAGTCCAAGACGGCCACCACCGTGGCCATGGACTTCGGCCGTATCAGCATCACGGAACAGCTGGTGCTCTACCTCTTCGGCACCCCCGGCCAGGAGCGCTTCTGGTTTCTGTGGAACGGCCTGTTCGAGGGCGCCCTCGGCGCGGTCGTCCTGCTCGACACCCGGCGGCTGGAGGTCAGCTTCGATGTCATCGGGCGCCTGGAGGAGCGTGGCGTGCCGTTCGTCGTCGCCGTCAACACCTTCCCGGACGGGCCCCGTTACCCCATCGAGGAACTCCGCTCGGCGCTCGACCTGCCCAAGGAGATCCCCATCATGGAGTGCGACGCGCGGCGCCGGGCCTCCAGCCGGGACGTCCTGCTGACGCTGCTGCGCTTTCTGCACTCGCTGACCACGGTGAAGACGCCTGTGTGAGGGCGCGGGCGCCGGTGTGTATGCGCCGGCTGAGTCGCAGGGCGCCTTCGCCGTACGAGTGGGTCGAGCCGCAGAGCCTGTGCGCGGACCGTAGGAGTCCCACCGAGCGCGCGCGAGCCGCGTACACCCGCGGCAAGGAGGACATCCCGGACCTCCACCTCAACGGCCGCGAAGCCGGCGAGACGGCCGCCCGCGCCGGGGCCCGCCGCCTCGTCCTCACGCACATCCCGCCGTGGACGGATCCC
>NZ_VJZE01000100.1 GCF_009377205.1 Streptomyces phyllanthi | reverse complement strand
GGGCCGGGGGGCGGGCGGTGCCGCGTCTGGGCCGCCGATGTCCTTGCCCGGGGCGCACGAGGCCACCGCTCCGGTCGCGCCGAGGGCGGCGGACCCGACGAGAAAGCGGCGGCGGCTGGGCATGCGGGACTCCCGTTCGGTGGGCGCGGCTGGTCGTGACCCGATGATGTGCGGGGCACCGCGTGCGGAACCATGCACAGGGCATGAACACCTTGTTGCAGGTCACGGGGTGCCGCCCGCCGCCTCGGGGGGAGCTTCGGGCGGCACCCGACCGAGAAGAGGGGGAATCCCGGCTTCTGGTTCCCCGGGCCGAGTGACACCTCGATCTGCACGACGCCATCGGCAAGACCACGGCCAAGTGACCAACAGGCCGGTTGAGCGCGACTGCGGCGGAAGTCGGGCGCGTGACCGAGGTCGGCCGATGCGCAGGGCCTCGACCATGCCGGCGCGACGGCCGCCGCTCCGCCGCGGCGGCCGTCGGCCCGGGGTCAGGAGCAGCAGCCTGAGCGGCCTGTGCGAGGTTGTCCGCTGTGGAGGTCGTCGTCGTGGCCTGCGGCGATTCGTGCCCATTGGGCGGTCGGCCGTCCGTCCTTGCGGAATTGCTGGCCGAGGGCCTCGTACGGCTGCGGCCAGCCGGACGGGGAGTTCTCCCAGGTCTCCTGCCGTCCGTGGACGGTCATGTCGAGGATGCCGTAGGACGGCGCCATGGGTTCGACGCCGCGGCCGGTGGTCCAGTACGTCTCGTAGACGTGGTCCCCGTCGCGGAGGTAGCACGCCTTCATCCCGAAGTGGCGGTCGGCGACGAGCCGTTCGTGGGACTCGGCGGGTACGGAGTACCAGGGCATGTCCCAGCCCATGAAGCGGCGGTAGCGGTCGGACTCCTCGTAGGGGCCCTGGCAGAAGACGGCGAAGGTGACGTCACGCTGGTGCAGATAGGACAGTTCGCGGACCTGCCCGGTGAAGAAGGTGCAGCCCTCGCACTGTTCGGCGGCGGTGTGGCCGTCGTGCCACATGTGATACGACACGAACAGCTGGGTGCGGCCCTCGAAGACGTCGATCAGGGGGACGTGCCCCGTGCCGCCGATGAGCGGGGCCGACGGGTCCACCTCGGTCATGGGCAGCCGTCGCCGGGCGGCGGCGATCGCGTCGCCTTCTCTGGTGTGCGCCTTCTCCCGGGCGCGCAGGGTGTCGATGGCGGCCAGCCACTCCCGGCGGGAGACGACCGGCGGCTTGTTCACATCAGTCATGCCCGTACTGACCCGGCAGCTCTCAAGAAATCATCGATTGAGCCCGAACCCGGGGCCGACTGCCTGCCGAACACGCACTCGCCGACGACAAGGGCGCTGACAACACCCCCGATCCAGCGCCCGGCGCGATCCGCGTCGACACTGGCCAAACCAGCGGAACCGGCCGACCGGGAGCGCTCTCCGTAATCGCGCCCCCTTCACGGCGTGAACTCGCCCATCCCCCAGGGAACTTTCACTGCTTCACCTCTTGACGGTCGAAGTGACCGGGAGCACATTGTCCCCGCACCTCTCGTTTGAGAGCGCTCTCAGAAGACGGTCGAACGGTCGCCCCCAAGCGCTCACCTCTCCACCCGCGCACCTCACCCCGTACACGAAGAGGTACTCATGAGGACAACCCCCACAACCCCCACAGCCGTCAGACGCGGCCCAGCCGCCCAACGCGGCCCCCTTCGGCGCACTCTCCTCGCCCTCGTCAGCGCGCTGAGCCTGGCCGCGGCCGGGGCCTCGGCGGCGGAGGCATCGGCGCCGGCGCCGCCGACCGGCTGGACCCAGGTCTTCGTCGACGACTTCAACGGCTCGGCCGGCACCGGCGTCAACACCTCCAACTGGCAGTACGCCACGGGAACCTCCTACCCGGGAGGCCCCGCCAACTGGGGCACCGGCGAGGTGGAGACGATGACCTCCAGTACGAACAACGTCTCGCTCGACGGCAACGGCAACCTCCGCATCACCCCGCTGCGCGACTCCGCCGGCAACTGGACCTCGGGTCGTATCGAGACCAACCGCACCGACTTCCAGCCCCCGTCGGGCGGGAAGCTCCGTGTCGAGGCCCGGATCCAGATGCCGAACGTGACCGGTACGGCCGCCGAGGGCTACTGGCCCGCGTTCTGGATGCTGGGCGCTCCATACCGCGGCAACTACCAGAACTGGCCGAGCGTCGGTGAGCTGGACATCATGGAGAACGTCCAGGGCCTCAACCGCGTGTGGGCCACGATGCACTGCGGCACCAACCCGGGCGGCCCGTGCAACGAGACGACCGGCATCGGCAACTACACGGCGTGTCCCAACACCACGTGCCAGTCCGGCTTCCACACCTACACGATGGAGTGGGACCGTTCGGTCAGCCCCGAGGCGATCCGCTTCTCCGTCGACGGCACCAACTTCCACACGGTGACGGCGAACCAGGTCGACGCGACGACCTGGGCCAACGCCACCAACCACGGGTTCTTCATCATCCTGAACGTGGCCATGGGCGGCGCCTTCCCGGACGCGTTCGGCGGCGGCCTGGACAGCGCCACCCAGCCCGGCCACCCCATGGTCGTCGACTACGTCCAGGTGCTGTCGGCCAGTGGGAGCGGTACCACACCCCCGCCGACGGGCACCCGTGACGCGTACAGCGCCATCCAGGCCGAGTCGTACAACAGCCAGAGCGGGGTGAACACCGAGAGCACCTCCGACACGGGAGGCGGCCAGAACATCGGCTCCCTCGCCAACGGCGACTGGGCCCTCTACCAGAACGTCAACTTCGGCTCCACGGCGGCCACCCAGTTCGTCGCCCGCGTGGCCAGCGGCGCGTCCTCGGGCGTCAGCGGGCTGGTCGAGGTCCGCCTCGACAGCCGTACAGCCACACCCGTCGGCAGCTTCGCCGTCGGCAACACGGGCGGCTGGCAGTCCTGGCGGACCATCCCGGCGAACATCAGCGGCGTCACGGGCACCCACGACGTCTATCTGACCTTCACCAGCGGCCAGTCCCAGGAGTTCGTGAACGTCAACTGGTTCAACTTCGGCCGCTGAGCAGCCTGTTGAGGGTCCGGGCCTGACCGCACCCGAACCGGGGCGGGCGCCGCGCATGCGCGTGGCGCCCGCCCTGTCGTGTACGCGGGACGCCGTACCCCGCCCGCTCAGCGCAGCTCCGCCCGGAACGCCACCGGCGTCGTCCCGGTGTGCAGCTGGAAGAACTTGGAGAAGTTGGCCGCGTCGGGGAAGCCGACGGCGGCGCCGATACGGCCGATGGGCATGTCCGAGTGCGCGAGGAGGCGCTTGGCCTCCAGGACGACGCGCTTGTCGATGAAGCCCTTGGGCGTCTCGCCCGTGGCGGCGCGGACGGCGCGGACCAGGGTGCGGCGGGAGTAGCCGAGGGAGTCGGCGTACGCGCTGACGCTGTGGTTGGTGGCGAAGTGCTCCTCGACGGCCTCGCGGAAGCGCGTGAACGTCGTGTCCGTGGGGCGGCGTTCCGATTCCGGCGTGCCGTCCGCGAGATGGGCGAGCCGGATGAGGAAGGCGGTCAGGGAGTGCCGCAGCACCGCGGTGTGCAGGGCGAGCGGCAGGGTCTCGGTGTCGGTGTACTCGCGTTCCAGCTGGTCGAGGGAGTGGCGGAGGCCCACCAGTTGGGCCGCGTCCGGGCGCAGGAGCGGGGGCAGGTCGTAGCGGTAGAGGCCGGTCGCCTCGACGGTGGCGCGCGGCAGGAAGCCGGGCTGCATGGCGAGGACGGTCCCGCGGTACCCGGACGAGCGGGAGAAGCGGTGGACCTGGCCGGGGCGGATCCACAGCAGGTCGCCGTCGGAGACCTCGTACTCGGCGAAGTCGATCATGTGGGTCACGGGGCCGCCGTCGAACAGCATCACCACGTGGAAGTCGATGCGGTGCACCCGCTCCAGCGGTACGTCCGCGTGCCAGGTGCGGTACGGGTCCATGGAGCCGACCTGCACACCGACACCGGAGAGGCTCAGGTCGACAGGAAAGGGGAACGTCTTGATCCCATCACCGTCTCGCCGACTCGTCCCATCACCGTCTCGCGGGGTTCTGTCTGCCATCTCCCTCTCGCGGTGGCTCGGCCCCGTGGTCGTTGTCCCACTTTCACCGAAGGCTGACACAGGCGCACCTTCCCCGGAAGAACTCGAAATTGCAGATTTGAAGGCGTACCGGCAGCCAACCCCTTCTTTGTAAGGACTTCTTGAAGATGAGCACGCAGACACCCGACCGCTTCGAGTGGACCGACCTCGACCGGCGCGCCGTCGACACGGCCCGCCTGCTCGCGGCCGACGCCGTGCAGAAGGCCGGCAACGGGCATCCGGGCACCGCGATGAGTCTCGCTCCGGCCGCGTACACCCTGTTTCAGAAGGTGATGCGACACGACCCCGCCGATCCCGAGTGGACGGGCCGTGACCGCTTCGTCCTCTCCCCCGGCCACACCTCGCTGACCCTGTACACCCAGCTCTTCCTCGCCGGCTACGAGCTGGGGCTCGACGATCTGAAGGCATTCCGCACACACGGTTCCAAGACGCCCGGGCATCCCGAGTACGGGCACACGGCCGGGGTCGAAACCACCACCGGGCCGCTCGGCCAGGGCGTCGCCAACGCCGTCGGCATGGCGATGGCCGCCCGTTACGAGCGCGGCCTGTTCGACCCGGACGCCCCCGAGGGCGAGTCCCCGTTCGACCACACCGTCTGGGCGATCGTCTCCGACGGCGACCTGGAGGAAGGCATCTCCGCCGAGGCGTCCTCGCTGGCGGGCCATCAGAAGCTCGGCAACCTCGTCTTCCTCTACGACGACAACCACATCTCCATCGAGGGCGACACCGCCACCGCGTTCTCCGAGGACGTACTGAAGCGCTACGAGGCGTACGGCTGGCATGTGCGGCGGATCGAGCCCGCGTTCAACGGTGACATCGACGTCGACGAGCTCTACGAGGCGCTCACGGCGGCGCGGGCCGAGACCGCGCGCCCCTCGATCATCGCGATGCGCACGATCATCGCCTGGCCCGCCCCGAACGCGCAGAACACCGGGGCGGCGCACGGAGCCGCGCTCGGTGACGACGAGGTCGCGGCCACCAAGCGGGTCCTCGGCTTCCACCCGGACGAGACGTTCCAGGTCGCGGACGACGTGCTGGCCCACACCCGCCGGGCCCTCGACCGGGGTGCCGAGGCACACTCCGCCTGGGACAAGGAGGTCGAGGAGTGGCGCGGCGCCCACCCCGAGCGCGCGCGGCTGTTCGACCGGGTGGTCGCGGGCCGGCTGCCCGAGGGCTGGGAGCAGGAGCTGCCGGTCTTCGAGGAGGGCAGGTCCGTCGCCACGCGTGCCGCGTCCGGCAAGGTCCTGCAGGCACTGGGCGCGGTGATCCCCGAGCTGTGGGGCGGCTCCGCCGACCTCGCCGGATCGAACAACACCACCATCGACAAGACCAGTTCGTTCCTGCCGGCGGACAACCCGCTGCCGGAGGCCGACCCCTACGGCCGCACCATCCACTTCGGTATCCGCGAGCACTCCATGGCCGCGGAGATGAACGGCATCGCCCTGCACGGCAACACCCGTGTCTACGGCGGCACGTTCCTGGTCTTCTCCGACTACATGCGCAACGCCGTACGCCTCTCGGCCCTGATGCAGCTCCCGGTGACGTACGTGTGGACCCACGACTCCATCGGCCTCGGTGAGGACGGCCCCACCCACCAGCCCATCGAGCACCTCGCCTCGCTGCGCGCCATCCCGGGCCTGAACATCGTCCGCCCGGCCGACGCCAACGAGACCGCCATCGCCTGGCGCGAGATCCTGCGGCGGCACGCCACGCACCCGGCCCCGCACGGTCTCGCGCTGACCCGTCAGGGCGTGCCGACGTACGAGCCCGACGAAGGTACGGCGAAGGGTGGTTACGTCCTCCGGGAGGCGTCCACGGGGACCCCGGAGGTGATCCTCGTCGCCACCGGTTCCGAGGTTCATCTCGCCGTCGCCGCGCGTGAGCGGCTGGAGGCCGAGGGGGTCGGTACGCGGGTGGTGTCGATGCCGTCCGTGGAGTGGTTCGAGGAGCAGCCGCCCGAGTACCGCGAGAGCGTGCTGCCGCCGGACGTGAAGGCCCGTGTGGCCGTCGAGGCGGGTGTCGGGCTGACCTGGTACCGGTACGTCGGTGACGCCGGGCGGATCGTGTCGCTGGAGCACTTCGGCGCCTCCGCGGACGCCGGGACCCTGTTCGCCGAGTACGGCTTCACGCCCGAGAACATCGCCGAAGCCGCCCGGGAATCCCTGACCGCCCTGCGCGCCTGACGCGGGCGCCTGAAGGAAGATGATCTCTGTGACCACTGAAGCGACCGCGGCGGCCACCGTCGCGGGACCCCTGAAGCGCCTCTCGGACGAGGGCGTCTCCATCTGGCTCGACGACCTCTCCCGTGAGCGCATCACCTCCGGCAACCTGGCCGAACTCGTCGAGAAGAAGCACGTGGTGGGCGTGACCACCAACCCGTCCATCTTCCAGGCCGCGATCGGCTCCGGCGAGGGCTACGAGGAGCAGCTCGCCGAACTCGCCGTGCGCGGTGTGACGGTCGACGAGGCCGTACGGATGATGACGACCGCCGATGTCCGCGCCGCCGCCGACATCCTGCGTCCGGTGTACGAGGCGACCGGCGGTCGCGACGGCCGGGTCTCCATCGAGGTGGACCCGCGCCTGGCCCACGACACGGCGGCGACGATCGCCGAGGCCAAACAGCTGGCCTGGCTGGTGGAGCGCCCGAACGTCCTGATCAAGATTCCGGCGACCAGGGCGGGGCTCCCGGCGATCACCGAGGTCATCGGCCTCGGCATCAGTGTGAACGTGACGCTGGTCTTCTCGCTGGAACGCTACCGCGAGGTCATGGACGCCTATCTCGCCGGCCTGGAGAAGGCGCAGAGGGCCGGACTCGACCTGTCCGCCATCCACTCCGTCGCCTCGTTCTTCGTCTCGCGCGTCGACACCGAGGTCGACAGGCGGCTGGCGAAGCTCGGCACGGCCGGGGCCCTCGCGCTCCGGGGCAGGGCGGCCCTCGCCAACGCCCGCCTCGCGTACGAGGAGTACGGAAAGGTCTTCGGCTCCGCCCGCTGGACCGCGCTCGTCCCGACGGGCGCCCACCGGCAGCGCCCGCTGTGGGCTTCCACGGGTGTGAAGGACCCGGCGTACAGGGACACGCTGTACGTCGACGAGCTGGTGGCGCCGGGCACGGTCAACACCATGCCGGAGGCGACGCTGAACGCCACCGCCGAGCACGGCGCCGTCGAGGGGGACACGGTGACCGGCGGCTACGCCCAGGCGCGGGCCGATCTGGCGGCCGTGGAGGCGCTCGGGATCCCGTACGACGAGGTCGTGAAGCAGCTGGAGGACGAGGGAGTGGCGAAGTTCGAGGCCGCCTGGGAGAAGCTCCTGGACGCGGTCTCGACGTCCCTGAGGAGGAAGGGAGCCGACGACGTATGAGCACCGACATCCTCGCCGGGACCGAGACAGGGATCGGGGCCATGGCCGAGGCCGGGACCGAAACCGGGACCAAGGCCACGGCCGGGGCCGGGACCAAAGCCGAGACAGGGACCGGGGCCGGGGCCGGGGCCGCCGCGGCCCTCGTCGACTCGGCCCTCGCACCCGACCCGGCCAATCCCCTGCGCGACGCGCGCGACCGCCGTCTCCCCCGTATCGCGGGCCCGTCCGGCCTGGTCATCTTCGGTGTCACCGGTGACCTGTCCCGCAAGAAGCTGATGCCGGCCGTCTACGACCTGGCCAACCGCGGGCTGCTGCCGCCGGGCTTCTCGCTCGTCGGCTTCGCCCGGCGGGACTGGGAGGACGAGGACTTCGCGCAGGTCGTCCGTGACGCGGTACGGGACCACGCCCGCACCCCGTTCCGCGAGGAGGTGTGGCAGCAGCTCGCCCAGGGCATGCGGTTCGTCCCCGGCGACTTCGACGACGACACGGCGTTCCGGCAGCTGCGCGACGCCGTCCAGGAGCTGGACTCCGCACGGGGCACCGGCGGGAACTTCGCGTTCTATCTCTCCGTACCGCCGAAGTTCTTCCCGAAGGTCGTGCAGCAGCTGAAGAAGCACGGGCTGACGGACGCGCCGGAGGGGGCCTGGCGGCGTGCGGTCATCGAGAAGCCGTTCGGCCACGATCTCGCGAGCGCGCGCGAGCTGAACGCGATCGTGCACGAGGTGTTCGACCCGGAGCAGGTGTTCCGTATCGACCACTACCTCGGCAAGGAGACCGTCCAGAACATCCTGGCGCTGCGCTTCGCCAACCAGATGTACGAGCCGCTCTGGAACCGGTCGTACGTCGACCACGTCCAGATCACGATGGCCGAGGACATCGGCATCGGCGGCCGGGCCGGCTACTACGACGGCATCGGCTCGGCCCGGGACGTCATCCAGAACCATCTGCTGCAGCTGATGGCCCTCACCGCCATGGAGGAGCCGGCCGCCTTCGACGCCGCGTCGCTGCTGGCCGAGAAGCTGAAGGTCCTCAGGGCCGTGAAGCTGCCGGAGGACCTCGGCGCGCACACCGTGCGCGGGCAGTACGCGCCCGGCTGGCAGGGCGGTGCGAAGGTCCCCGGGTACCTCCAGGAGGAGGGCATCGCGCCGACGTCGCGGACCGACACCTACGCGGCGCTCAGGCTGGAGGTCGACAACCGCCGCTGGGCGGGCGTCCCCTTCTATCTGCGGACCGGCAAGCGGCTGGGCCGCCGGGTCACCGAGATAGCGGTGGTCTTCCAGCGGGCGCCGCACTCCCCCTTCGACTCCACGGCCACCGAGGAGCTCGGCGAGAACGCGATCGTGATCCGCGTGCAGCCGGACGAGGGCATGACCGTACGCTTCGGTTCGAAGGTGCCGGGTACCTCGATGGAGATCCGGGACGTGTCGATGGACTTCGCGTACGGCGAGTCGTTCACCGAGTCCAGCCCGGAGGCGTACGAACGGCTGATCCTGGACGTACTGCTCGGCGACGCCAACCTCTTCCCCCGCCATCTGGAGGTGGAGGAGTCCTGGAGGATCCTCGACCCGATCGAGGAGTACTGGGACAGGAACGGGCGGCCCGCGCAGTACGCCTCGGGCACCTGGGGTCCCGGGGAAGCCGACGAGATGCTCGCACGAGACGGACGGAGCTGGCGCAGGCCATGAAGATCGACCTGACCGACACCACGGCAAGCAAGATCAACAAGGCGCTCGTGCAGGGGCGCCGGGCCATCGGCACGCCCGCCGTGGGCATGGTCCTGACGATGGTCATCGTGACCGACGAGGAGAACGCGTACGACTCGATCAAGGCCGCCGAAGAGGCCTCGCACGAGCACCCCTCGCGCACCCTCGTCGTGATCAAGCGGCACGCCCGCACCCCGCGCGACCGCACCAAGTCGCACCTGGACGCGGAGGTCCGCGTGGGCGCCGACGCGGGCACCGGCGAGACGGTCATCCTGCGGATGTACGGCGAGGTGTCCGACCACGCCGGCTCCGTGGTGCTGCCGCTGCTGCTGCCCGACGCGCCCGTGGTCGTGTGGTGGCCGGTGAACGCGCCCGACGTGCCCGTGAAGGACCCGCTCGGCGCTCTCGCCCAGCGCCGGATCACCGACATGTACGCCGTGGAGAGCCCGCTCGCCGCGCTGGAGCAGCGGGTCTCCTCGTACGCGCCCGGCGACACCGACCTCGCCTGGACCCGACTGACGCCCTGGCGCTCGATGCTGGCCGCCGCCCTGGACCAGGCCCGAACGGAGATCACGTCGGCCGCCGTGGAGAGCGAGTCCGAGAACCCGAGCGCCGAGCTGCTGGCCCGCTGGCTGGGCGCGCGGCTGGGGGTGCCGGTCGAGCGGGTCGTCACCGCCGGACCGGTCGTCACGGGTGTGCGGCTCGGCACCGAGAAGGGCGAGATCGTCATCGACCGCCCCGAGGGCCCGCTGGCCACGCTCACCCTGCCGGGCCAGCCCGCGCGCACCCTCGCCCTGAAGGTGCGCCCCACCTCCGAGCTGATCGCCGAGGAGCTGCGCCGGCTGGACGCGGACGAGATGTACGCCGTCGCCCTGCGCGGCGAGGGCGCCAAGGAGGCCCACGCCCATGTCTGACTCCGTCAAGCTCACCCGGCGCCCGGAGTGGACCGCGCTGGAGGACCACCGCGCGAGCGCCCTGCTCGACCCGAGCCTGCGCGAGCTGTTCGCGTCGGACCCGGGCCGCGCGGAGCGGTACGTCGTGCGCGTCGGTGATCTGCTCATCGACTACTCCAAGCACCTGGTCACCGACGAGACCCTCGCCCTGCTCCAGGAACTGGCCACCGCCACCGATGTGTTCGGCCTCCGGGACGCCATGTTCCGCGGCGAGAGGATCAACGTCACCGAGCACCGGGCCGTCCTGCACACGGCCCTGCGCGCCCCGCAGGACGCGGTGATCGAGGTCGACGGCGAGAACGTGGTGCCGCGGGTGCACGCCGTGCTGGACAGGATGAGCGACTTCGCCGGGCGGGTCCGCTCCGGCAAGTGGACCGGCCACACCGGCAGGCGCATCCGCAACGTCGTCAACATCGGCATCGGCGGCTCGGACCTGGGCCCGGCGATGGCGTACGAGGCGCTGCGGGCGTACACGGCACGGGAGTTGACGTTCCGCTTCGTGTCGAACGTGGACGGCGCGGACCTGCACGAGGCCGTACGGGACCTGGACCCGGCGGAGACACTGTTCATCATCGCCTCGAAGACGTTCACGACGATCGAGACGATCACGAACGCGACATCGGCCCGCGACTGGCTCCTTGCGGGGCTCGGCGGCGACAAGAAGGCGGTGGCCAGTCACTTCGTGGCGCTGTCGACCAACGGCGAGAAGGTGTCGGACTTCGGTATCGACACGGCCAACATGTTCGAGTTCTGGGACTGGGTCGGCGGCCGCTACTCGTACGACTCGGCGATCGGCCTGTCCTTGATGATCGCGATCGGGCCGGAGCGGTTCCGGGAGATGCTGGACGGCTTCCGGCTGGTGGACGAGCACTTCCGGACGGCACCGGCGGAAGCCAACGCACCTCTGTTGCTGGGCCTGTTGGGCGTCTGGTACGGCAACTTCTTCGACGCGCAGACGCACGCCGTGCTGCCGTACAGCCACTACCTGTCGAAGTTCACGGCGTACCTGCAGCAGCTGGACATGGAGTCCAACGGCAAGTCGGTGGACCGGGCGGGGCGTCCGGTGGAGTGGCAGACCGGGCCGGTGGTCTGGGGTACGCCGGGCACGAACGGCCAGCACGCGTACTACCAGCTGCTGCACCAGGGGAGGAAGCTGGTCCCGGCCGACCTGATCGGCTTCGCGCGCCCGGTCGACGAGCTGGACGGGCAACTCGCCGCACAGCACGACCTGTTGATGGCCAACATGTTCGCGCAGGGACAGGCCCTCGCCTTCGGCAGGACGGCCGAGGAGGTACGGGCGGAGGGCGTGTCCGAGGAGCAGGTGCCGCACCGCACGTTCCCCGGCAACCGCCCGACGACCACGATTCTGGCCACCGGGCTGACCCCGTCGGTGCTCGGGCAGCTCATCGCGCTGTACGAGCACAAGGTGTTCGTACAGGGCGCCGTCTGGAACATCGACTCCTTCGACCAGTGGGGTGTCGAGCTGGGCAAGGTCCTCGCGAAGCGGGTGGAGCCGGCGCTGACAAGAACGTCGACATCAGCCGCTGCCGCGGCGGGTGACGTACCCGGCCTCGACCCGTCCACCACAGCTCTCGTGGCCGCCTACCGCACGCTGAGGAAGTGAAGGGACGTGACAGCGATGGAAATGGGCCTCATCGGTCTCGGCAGGATGGGCGGCAACATGGCCCAGCGGATCCGCCGCGCGGGCCACACGGTCATCGGCTACGACCGCGATCCGGAACTCTCCGACGTGGGCAGCCTCCAGGAGCTCGTGGACCGGCTGGAGAGCCCGCGGGTGGTGTGGGTGATGGTGCCCGCGGGCGGCCCCACCCAGTCGGTCGTCGACGAGCTGGCCCGGCTCCTGTCCCCCGGTGACACCGTCGTGGACGGCGGCAACTCGCGCTGGACGGACGACGAGAAGCACGCGGAACAGCTGGCCGCGGGCGGCGTCGGCTTCGTGGACGCGGGCGTGTCCGGCGGCGTCTGGGGCCTGCAGAACGGTTACGCCCTGATGGTCGGCGGCGACAGGGAGCACGTCGAGCGCCTCCACCCGATCTTCGAGGCGCTCAAGCCGGAGGGGCCCTACGGGTACGTCCACGCGGGCAAGGTGGGTGCCGGGCACTTCGCGAAGATGGTCCACAACGGCATCGAGTACGCGATGATGCAGGCGTACGCGGAGGGTTGGGAGCTGTTGGAGTCGGTGGACTCCGTGACGTCCGTGCGGGAGGTCTTCCGCTCCTGGCAGGAGGGGACGGTCATCCGCTCCTGGCTGCTGGACCTCGCGGTCGACGCGCTCGACGAGGACGAGCACCTGGAGAAGCTGCGCGGGTACGCGGAGGACTCGGGCGAGGGGCGCTGGACGGTGGAGGCCGCGATCGACCACGCGGTACCGCTGCCCGCGATCACGGCGTCCCTGTTCGCCCGGTTCGCCTCCCGGCAGGAGGACTCCACCCAGATGAAGATGATCGCGGCCCTGCGGAAGCAGTTCGGGGGGCATGCGGTCGAGTCGGCCGACTGAGGGCGCCCGGGGCGCGTCTCCGGGGGTTCTTGTCACTCCCGGAGACGCCGCTCAGGCCGCGTACCTGCGGCTGAGCAGCGTACGAACGGTCTCCGCCTCGGGGGATCCGAGGTCCTCGTAGAGGGACAGCGCGTCACGCCAGCAGGCGGTGGCCCGGTCGGACAGGTCGAGTGCGCTGAGCGCACGGCCGAGCAGGGTCAGCGTGTCGGCGCGACGCTTGTCGCCGCCGATCCCGCCCATTACCGACAGGGAGAGCTCAGCCTTGTGGGCTGCTTCGGCCGGGGCGCTGCGGGCCAGGTGGATCTCCGCGATCCGGAGGAGGGTCATGCCCTCCCACAGCCGCTGCCGGCCGCCCCGGAACGTCTCGAGCGCCTCTTCCAGCAGGGGCATGGCGTCATACGGCGATCCGGACCCGGCCAGGGCGAGCCCGAGTGCGTAGCGCGCGTGGGCGCCGGCCAGCGTGTGTCCGAGCCGGTCGTAGATCTCCATGCCCTGCTGAGCGAGTTCCACGGCGTTCTGCGTCCTGCCCGTCGCGAGGTGGACGCGGGACAGCACGCACAGGGCGCCGGCGACGGCCGACTCGTCCTCGTTCGCGTGGAAGTTCGCGATGGCCTGGCGGAGATGGGCCTCACCGTCCGTGTGGCGGCCGTCGTGGAGGGCGATGACGCCTCGGGTGTGGAGCACGTAGCCGATCGCCCACGGGTCGTGGACGGACGGGCTGAGCCGCAACGCCTCACACGCCTCCGCGTCGGCCTGCCGGAAGCGCCCGGCCAGGCAGTGCACACGCGCGATGATCGCCCGCGCGCGCACCTCGGCGCGCGCGTCGCCCGCCGCCTCTGCGGCGTCCCGCACCGCTGTGGCGGCGCTCTGGTAGCGCGCGAAGTCACTGCCGGACTCGGCGAGGTCCTGCACCGTCAGCAGCAGGTCGACGGCCTTGCGCCGCAGCCCCGCCGTGGCCGCCTGCCGGGCGGTGGCCAGCAGGGACCGCCCCTCGACGAACAGCCAGTCCTGGGCCTGTCGGCGGGTGTCGAAGGACAGCCCCTCGCGGGACGACGACTCCAGGTGGTCGACCAGGTGGTTGCCGGGACGCTCCATCGTGTACACGCGCGCGGCCGTGGACAGGTAGAAGTCCAGCAGGCGGACGAGTGCGGACTCGCGTTCGGACGCCGGCGCGTCCCGTTCCGCACAGGCACGCGCGTAGAGCCTGACGAGCTCGTGGAAGCGGTACCGGCCGGGCTCCGCTTCTTCCAGGAGCGACATGTCGACCAGACTCTCCAGCAGGTCCTCGGCCTCGTCCACGGGCGAGTCGATGACGGCGGAGGCGGCTTCCAGCGAGATGTCCGGACCTGGCGCCAGGCCCAGCAGCCGGAAGGCACGGGCCTGCGCCGGCTTGAGCTGCCCGTACGTCACATCCAAGGCGGCTTTGACGACCATGTCCCCGGCCCGCAGCTCGTCAAGTCGCCGCCGTTCGTCATCGAGCTTCGCGGCGAGCACCGACACCGTCCATGTCCGCCGGGCCACCAGCCGGGACGCCACGATCCGGATCGCCAGTGGGAGGAAACCGCAGGCCGCCACGACGTCCAGCGCCGCCTCCCGCTCCGCGGCCACCCGCTCCTCGCCGGCGATCTTCGTGAAGAGTTCCAGGGCTTCCGCGGGGGACATCACGTCCAGGTCGACAAGATGCGCCCCGGCGAGATCCACCATCCGGGCACGTGACGTCACCAGCGCCGCGCACCCCGCCGTCCCGGGCAGCAGGGGACGTACCTGGGCGGCGTCGCGCGCGTTGTCCAGGAGGACCAGCACACGGCGGCCGTGCAGCAGCGACCGGTACAGGGCCGCTCGTTCCTCCAGCGAGTCCGGGATCGCGGCGCCGACGGTCCCCAGGGCCCGCAGGAAGGCGCCCAGCACAGTCTCCGGGTCGGCCGGCCGTGCCCCCACTCTCTGCAGGTTCACGTACAACTGCCCGTCCGGGTAGGCGCCCTGCGCCAGCTGCGCCACATGCACCGCGAGCGCCGTCTTGCCCACACCCGCGATCCCTCCGATCGCGGACACTGCCATCACACTGCCCTCGGCACCCGAGGCGGACGACAGTACGTCGGTCAGATCCTTCACGAAGGACGCGCGCCCGGTGAAGTCGGGGACGGTCGCGGGGAGTTGACGCGGGAGGACCGGCACGGCCGCCGGTTCGGCCACGGGTGCCGACGGTTCCACCAGCCCCGGGTCGGCCTCCAGGATCCGCTGCTGCAGCGCGCTGAGGCCAGGGCGCGGATCCACCCCCAGCTCGTCGGCGAGCAGGCGCCGTATGTCCGCGTACACGGCCAGCGCCTCCGCCTGCCGCCCGCACCGGTACAGCGCGAGCATCAGCAGTTCCCGGAGCCGTTCACGCAGGGGGTGGGCCGCCGTCAGGGCCGTCAGTTCCGACACGGCCTCGGAGTGGTTCCCCTGCTCCAAATCCATGTCCAGGCGAGATTCCAGCAGTTGGAGGCGCCACTCCTCCAAGCGGATGCGCTGCTTCTCCGCGTACGGGCCCGGCACGCCGGTCAGCGGTTCCCCGTCCCACAGGCTCAGCGCCCTGTTCAGCAGTGCTCGCGCGTGGCGCAGATCTCCGGTCGCCTTCGCCTTCTCCGCTTCCGCCGCCAACTCCCGTGCCGTCGAGAGATCCAGAACCGAGTGGGCTTCGGACAGCCGGATCGCGTACCCGCCGGACTCGCTGACCAGCACCCCGGGGGACAGCGCCTTGCGCAGGCGCGAGGCGTAGGTGCGGACTGCGGCAAGGGCCTGCGACGGCGGTTCGTCGCCCCACAGCGCGTCGATCAGTTCACCCGCCGTCGCCGTGCGCCCCTCGCGGAGCAACAGCGCGGCCAGCAGTGCTCTTTGCTGGGGCGAGCCGGTACTCAGCGGCTCACCGTCGTGCCACACTCGGACAGGACCGAGGACGGAAAAGCGCAGCGCTTCGCCGCGGAGCGGTTCTCTCCGATCGGGAACGCGTGGCACTCCATCCATGGACCCAACGCTACCAGCGCGTTTAGCGCACGTACATCGATCGTTTATGCCCTGCTGGAACCATGCCCTGAGCAGCCTTCCGTGACTTGCCCAGTCCGGAGCTGACATGAGCCGGGATCTCCGGGACTGGCATCCCGGGGGCCCCGCTCTGCTGTGCTCTTCTCTCAACTCTGGCTCACCGAAGCGCGTTTGGGCTACCGTCATGCCCAGCGCCACGGTGTACGCGAGTGGTCCCGGGCCCCCCATGCCAAGGGCCGACAACGGTTCCCCTCGCCGCACGTGCCGCGCATATCCGGACTGGGCACTGTCACAAGGGAGAAGAGCGCTGTCATGCAAGCAAGTAGTCAATCGATGTGGCTATTGGCCGGAGTGGTCGTCACTCTGGCCTATTTCGTTCTGGTCGGCTATCTCGCCAGAGCGTTGAGGGCGGCTCAACGGCTTCCGGTGGTCATCGCGTCCATCGCGGGCCTCGTCGGAGCCCTGCCCGCCGTGCTGTACGCGCTGTACTACGCCCTCACCGTCATGGCGTAGCCCCGCACAGGGCTCGGCCCTCGTACCAAGTGAACCCTCGCCCGGCAGAATGTCCGCCCGGGCGAGGGCCCTGAGTCGTTTCCCGGCCAGTAACGCGTGGGCGGCGTGGGCCTGTTGGGGCGAAGCGGCACCCAAGACGACACTCCACACGTTCGCGTTGCGGCTTTGACATGCCCAATTTCCAATTTTTGCACGGTTGTTCGGACATGTACACATGGCGCGAACTATCGCTGTCGGGCGCCGGTCGCCGGTTGTAGCGTGCTGGCCGCCCGTCCCGTTCGCATGTGTGAGCACGAAGGAAAACGCCGATGGCCGAGCCCGGACAGGACGAGCAGCACACGCGTCACCACCGGCGGTACGAGCGGTACGACGGGGGCAGTCCCGAGGCGGAGCGGCTCGTGTTCGAGCGGCTGGCACGGGAGTTGACGCGGGTCCAGGTCAGGAACCGGCGTGCCGGAGGCGGTGGGCTCGCCCGCGCCTTCCACGCCAAGGCGCCGGTGGCCGTGGAGAACGCCCGGCTGCGCTTCCGCGACGACCTTCCGCCCGCGCTGTGCGTCGGTTTCGCGCAGCCCGGCGCCGAGTACCCGGCGACGGTCCGGCTGTCCAACGCGAGCGGGATCCGCCAGGGCGACGGTTCGCCCGACCTGCGCGGGGCGGCCGTACGGGTGAGGGTGTCCGAGGGCGAGAGCCACGACCTGCTGGCGACCAGCCATCCGGTCTCGCATGCCCGCGACGCGCGCGAGTTCGTGGCCTTCGCCAAGGCCATCGCGGGGGCACGAAGCCCGTTGCGGAAGGCGTTCGGGCTGTTCGTGAAACTGCCGCTGGCCGTGGGACCGGGACCCGCCGTCCGGATGGTGAGGAACATACGGGCCGCGACCCGGCACACCGTCGACTCGCTGGCGAACGAGACGTACTGGAGCAGGGGCGCGATCCTGTGGGGCGGGGCCGGGCCCGTGCGCTATCTGCTGCGCCCGGCACCGGGCAGCCCGCCGGCGGCGGCGCCCGACCGCGGCGACCCGGAGTTCCTGCGCCGGGAGTTCACACAGCGGCTGGCCAGGACCGACGTCGTGTTCGAAGTGTGCGTCCAGCGGTACGTGGACGAGCGGCACACTCCCGTCGAGGACGCCTCCGTGGAGTGGAGGGAGGCCGTCACCCCCGCGCTGCCGGTCGGCACGCTCACCCTCCCCCGTCAGGAACTGGGGAGTGCCGCTGCCCGTGCGGCAGCCCGGCGGATCGAGGACCTCGCCTTCAACCCCTGGTACACCACCGACGAGTTCCGGCCGCTCGGGAACATCAACCGGGCCAGGAAGGCCGCGTACCAGGCGGGCAGCGCCCATCGGCTCGGGCTGCGCTTCGTCACGGAGGAGCCGCTGCGGAACCGGCTGCTCGCCCGCCCGGTGGGAGCCGCCCTGGCGCTGCTGAACCGGTACGTTCCGTGGCACCGGCTGCCGGTGTCGCTGAGCCTGCTGAACCTGGTGTTCCTGCGGAAGGTGCTGCGGCGGCTGAACCTCATCGACACCGAGGTGCGCGAGGCCCCGCCCCGGGCCCAGCCCGTTCCCGGGCCCATCCCCGAGCGGCTGCGCACGGAGCGGTCGTACGACGGGACGTACAACGATCTGTCCGAGCCGGGGATGGGCGCGGTGGGGTCCGCCTTCGGGCGCAATCTGAAGCCCGACTACCGGCCGGACCTGTTCGACGTCCCGAACCCGGTCACGGTCAGCCGGGAGCTCCTGTACCGGGAGAGCTTCGTCCCGGCGACCTCGCTGAACGTGATCGCCGCGGCCTGGATCCAGTTCCAGGTGCACGACTGGGTCAACCACCGCCGCCACAAGACCGGTGACCGCGGTGTCGAGGTGCCGCTACCGCCCGGCTCGGGCCCCTGGTTCAACACGCCCGGCGGTCCCGCCGAGAACGTCATGCGGTTCGCGGAGAACGAGGGTCTCGACCAGCCCGGGGGCCGCCCGCCGATCCTCTTCGGCAACAGCGCCTCGCACTGGTGGGACGGCTCCGAGGTGTACGGCGCGGACGAGCAGACCGCGCGGTTCCTGCGCGAGCCCGGCGGCGGGGCGGGGCTCCGTCTGGAGAACGGCCATCTACCGGGCGGGCCGAACGGCACTCCGCTCACCGGCTTCAACGACAGCTGGTGGATGGGGCTCAGCACGCTGCACACACTGTTCGCACGCGAGCACAACGCGGTGTGCGCCGCGCTGCGCGCCGAGTACCCGTCGATGACGGAGGAGCGGATCCACCACACGGCACGACTGGTGGTGTCCGCGCTGATCGCGAAGATCCACACCGTGGAGTGGACTCCGGCGATCCTTGGCACCGAGACCATCGACATCGCGCTGCGGACCAACTGGCAGGGACCGCCGAAGAGCTGGCTGAGCGAGCTGGGTCTGTGGCTGTTCGAGGCGCACTCGCTGACCGGTATCCCGAAGACGCTGCCGGACCACCACACGGCGCCCTACTCGCTGACCGAGGACTTCGTCACCGTCTACCGTCTCCACCCGCTGATCCCGGACGACTTCGAGCTGCGCGAGCACAGCTTCGGGCAGCGTCTGGAGACCGTGGGCTTCCAGGACATCCAGGGCGCGGTGGCCGAGACACGGATCCGCAAGACGGGGCTCGCCAACGCGCTGTACTCGTTCGGCATCGCCCATCCCGGCGCGATCACCCTGCACAACTTCCCGCGCTCGCTCCAGCGGTTCGAGCGGGACGGCGAGATCATCGACCTGTCGGTCGTGGACCTCGTCCGGACACGGCGGCGCGGTGTGCCCCGCTACAACGACTTCCGGGCCGGCCTGCACAAGAAGCGGCTGCGCTCCTTCGAGGAGCTGTCAAAGAACCCGGAGACCGTGGCCCGGTTGAAGGACGTCTACCGCTCGGTCGACGAGGTCGACACCGTCGTGGGCCTGTTCGCGGAGAACCCGCCCACGGGCTTCGGGTTCAGCGACACCGCGTTCCGCGTCTTCATCCTGATGGCCAGCCGCCGGTTGCAGAGCGACCGGTTCCTGACGGTCGACTACCGGCCCGAGGTCTACACCCCGCTCGGTATCGACTGGGTCGAGAAGGGCGGCATGAACTCCGTGATCCTGCGCCACTGCCCGGAGCTCGCGGCTCTGCTGCCGCGCGGGGCGAGCGCGTTCGCGCCGTGGCGCACGGTCCGGCCGACGGGCAACGGGGGTCTGAGCGACAAGAGCTGACGGACACGGAACCAGCGAGACACAGGAACCAACGGGGGAACAACATGTCAATAGTTGACGATCAGTCAGGCGATGTCGGCGCGCCCCGGGAGCACCCCGGGCTGGAGGACCTGCTCCGCCGGCCCCTGCTGGAGACGGTGTGGCGGCGGCGCACCCACCGGGTCAGCCGGGGCGCGTCGGTGCCCGCCGGCTCCATGAGCCACACCTCCGCGCACTCCCCGCTCCCCCTGTCGGAGCTGGAGGAGGCGGTGCTCATCGCAATCACCGGGTGCTCCGGGCTGACGATGCCCGACCGGCCCTTCGACGACCCGCGCGACGGCAAGCCGATCATGGCCAAGCCCAATCTGACCATGGCGGGCCGGACCGCGGGCAGCCCGGACAACGCGCAGGGCACTCACTTCTTCATGATCAACGACACGGGGACGTACTACCTGCGCAAGCTGCCGCCCGCGCCCGGGGAGTCCTTCGACGCCGACACGCTGATCGCGCGGGCCCGGGAGTCGAAGGTCAAGGTCCTGGACCACCGTCTCGACGTCGCCGAGGGACAGCGCGACTTCCCGGCGTACCTCGACTCCAACCGGTTCCTGTCCAACCTTCCCGGTACGACGCTGTTCTTCCCGGTCGTCGATCTGTCGCACCAGTACATCAACGCGCTGATGTACCTGCTCACCCAGCCGGACGGGGCGCGGCCGACCTTCGTGGACGACCGCAACCTCTACCGCCCGGCCGGGGTGAAGAAGTGGGTCGACAACGGCTTCCTCAACAAGGACCTGAAGCTGCCGCTCGGCGCGCTGGGCCCCATGCGCACCCAGATCGAGGCCGATCTGCTGCTGCAGAACCTGATGCTGACGGCGGAGGCGATGGGCCTGGGCGCCTGGATCCACGCCACCATCAACCCGCAGATCGCACTGGGCGACCCCAAGTTCTCCCGCAGATACGGCAGGATGCTCGGCTTCACGTTCGTCACCCCGCGCTGGCGGCTCGCCGACCTGTGGCGCTGGCACATCCCGCTGCCGAAGTACGCGCGCGTCCGCTCCCATCCGGTGGGCCTGCGCTCCCCCGACGGCGAACCGCTGATCGAGGCCGCGTGCCCGCCCGCGTACGGGTCGATGTCGGAGGCCGTCGACGCGGTCGTCCGCGCGAAGTTCGGGCAGGGCGGCACGTACGCCGACAAGGATCTCTTCGCCCGGATCTACAAGGAGGACTACGGGCAGCGGTATCTCGCCGAGGCGAGCGAGTACGAGGAGCGGGTGATCGACTGCGCGCGGGACGTCTGCGAGTACGTCCTGCGCACACACCGTCGCTTCCCCGCGCACACGGACGCGATCCATGTGCCGGGCGTCTGGCTCCAGGCCCATCATGTCGAGACCGAGTACTACGAGCGGCACTTCGTGAACGGGCTCACCGACGCGCACCGCGGGCACGCGGAGGTGTGGGACCGGTCGTAGCGGGCCGGCGAGCGGGCGGAGTGTCAGCCGGAGTTCCGGTCCCCCACGGCGAGTTGACAGCTCGGAGGGGTCGCGTCAGAGTCCGGTCGTGAGCGAGATCAACGATCTGACGCCGGCCGAGGCGCGGGTGTGGCAGGCGTTTCCCCGGGGCGAGGCCGTGGACTTCCGTACGGCCGAGGACGAGGACGCCTCGCTCGGCGGCGTGTGGGGGCCGGAGCGGACCGTACGGGCGAGCGTGCTGAGGGCACTGCTGCTGAGGGCTCCGCGGGAGGAGGGAGAGGTCGCCGCGCTCAAGGTCGCGGGGGCACGGATCACCGGGGTCCTGGACCTGCGGTACGCGACGGTCGACAGCGTCGTACGCCTGAGTTCCTGCCGCTTCGACGACGTTCCCGACCTTTCCGGCGCCCACCTGGGCTACGTCAACCTGGCCGACTCCGCGCTTCCCGGTCTGGCCTCGGCGCGTGCCCGGGTGGACGGCAGCCTGCGGCTGACCGGTTGCCGGTTCCACGGACCGGTGCGCCTCGGCGGGGCACACGTCTCGGGGGCGCTGTTCCTCGAAGGGGCGGAACTCACCGCACCGGACGGACCGCAGCCCGTGCTGCAGCTCAAGCACGTGACCATCGAGGACGAGATATGTGCGACCGGGCTGCGGACGCACGGCGAGATACGGCTCGACAGCGCCACCATCGCCGGATCGGTCAACCTCGACGGCGCGCGGCTCCACCACCCCGGCAACGCCGTCCTCGACGCACAGACCCTCGTCGTGGAGGGAGACGTCCTCATGCGGCGCGTGGACGCCGTCGGCTGGATGGGCCTGGGCGGCGCCCGTGTCGCGGGCCGCCTCGACCTCTCGCACACCCGCCTGTCGAACCCCGGCGACGCGGCGCTGCGGGCGAGCGGCTGCACCGTCGGGGAACTCTGGCTGCGGGGGACCGCGACCCTGGAGGGCGGACTCAATCTGCGCCGCGCCCAGATCGACGTCCTTTTCCTTAAACCGGAAGCGGTGCCGGACGAGGTCCTCCTCAACAGCCTCGTCTACACCACGCTCATCCCCCACGAGCCCGCCGAGCGTCGCCTGCCGATGCTGGAGCGGGACCGCGAGGGTTATGTCCCGCACGCCTACGAGCAGCTGACCGCCGCCTACCGCCGTATCGGCGACGACCGCGCGGCCCGCCTCGTGCAACTCGCCAAACAGCGCCGCCACCGCTCCACGCTCCCCTGGTACGGCCGGCCGTGGGGCTGGCTCCAGGACGCCACCGTCGGCTACGGCTTCCGCCCGCTGCGCGCCTGCGTCTGGCTGCTGTCGCTGCTCGCCGTCGGCTCGGTCGCGTACGGGCTGCACGAGCCTCCGCCGCTCAAGCCGTCCGAGGCCCCGCCGTTCGACCCGGTGTTCTACACGCTCGACCTGCTGCTGCCGGTGATCTCCTTCGGTCAGGAGAGCGCGTTCGCCCCGCGGGGCTGGTACCAGACGCTGTCCTACGTCCTGATCATCACGGGCTGGATCCTGGCCACGACGGTCGCGGCCGGCGTGACCAGGACGGTCAGCCGCCAGTGAGTCAGAGCCTGTGTCATATCCCCGGTCGGATCAGCGCGCGGCGTCTGGTGCGTGCGATCGCAAGGCGCCGGAGCGCCCTCGTGGCGGAGTCACGTGGGCGTTTCGGCAACGCGGCGAGCGTGCGTGCCAGGCGTCGCGCGCCCGGCCGGGGATATGACACAGGCTCTCACCGCACGGTGTGCTGGGCGGCGAGCCGCACCGGGGCGTTCTGCGCTCCGTAGCCCTGGTAGCCGCCGTCGCGCTGGACGAGTTCGAAGAAGACCCGTCCGAGGGTCTCCGTGTAGCAGTGGCGGAACTCGCCGTGGGCGTCCCGGTCGTAGAGGATGCCGAGTTCGCGGTATGTCTCCAGCTCGCCGTCGGTGAACTCGTACCGTGCGGCGAGGTCGTCGTAGTAGTTGGCGGGGATCGGCAGCAGGCGGCCCCCGGCGGCGCGGAACGCGCGGGCCGCGGCCACCACGTCGTCGGTGGCGAGCGCGATGTGCTGGGTGCGGGAGACGTCGTCGGTGGGGGCGGGGCCGACGCCGAGGGCGATACGGACGCTGCCGTCGGTGTTGCTCACCGCGCGGCTGCGGAACAGGCCGTACGGGTCGGCGAGGTCGACGCTCTCCCGGCCGTCGAGGCCCAGCACGCTGCGGTGGAAGAGGGCGGCCTCGTCGAACTGGTGCCAGGGCTGGGTGAGGGCGAGGTGGTCGACGCGGTACGAGTGCCCCGCGGCCTCGGTGTGCTCCACGGGCCGGAAGTCGGCGGTCCAGCTGGGGAGTCGGGGGCGGTCTGCGGCGTCCGCGGGATCTGCGTTGTCCGTGGCGTCCGTGGCATCCGTGGCTCCCGTGGCGTCCGTGGCGACGAAGAAGAGTTCCGTGCCGTCGGGGGCGGCCACCGCCTCCAGGGGCGCGTCCTCGGGGGCGCGGCGGCGTGGCAGGACGGGCGCGAGGAGGGACTCGGCGCGGCGGGCGGCTCCGGCGGGGTCGGGGGACTCCAGGCCGATGGCCGCGAGACAGGTGCCGTCCATGGGAGTCCCCCCTGCTCGGGCGAAGCCGAGAGCTCTGGGGAGGGCGGCGGGTCCGGTGTTGACGAGGACGCGGGCCTCGCCCTGCTGCCACAGGTCCACGGGCTTGCTGCGGTGCCGGGCCGTACGGGCGAAGCCGAGGGCGCCGAGGAGCGTGGAGGCGGGTTCGGCGTCGGTGGTGACGAGTTCGACGAAGGCGGTGCCGGTGGGGACGACGGGTGCGGGCAGCGCGGCCAGGCCGGCCGCCTCCTGGAGGGCGAGGAGGGAGCGGTGCGCGTCGAGGGCCGTGGGGCCCGCCTCGGCCTGCCGGAACACGTCGTTGAAGATCTCCAGGGACAGCGGCCCCCGGTACCCGGCCGCGATGACGTGCCGGAGCAGTCCGGTGACGTCGAGGCCGCCCTGTCCGGGGAAGCAGCGGTAGTGGCGGCTCCACTGGAGGACGTCCATCGCCATGAGCGGGGCGTCCGCGAGCTGGAGGAAGAAGATCTTCTCGCCGGGGATGTCCGCGATGCCCTCGAGGTCCTTCGGGTCGGAGCCGCGGGCGAGGATGTGGAAGCTGTCCAGGCAGGTGCCGAGCGCGGGGTGATCGGCCGCCTCGACGATGCGCCAGGCGTGGTCGTACGTGTTCACATGCCGTCCCCACGCCAGCGCCTCGTACGCGATCTTGACGCCGAAGTCCTGGGCGAGGTCGGCCAGTCGGCTCAGCTGGGCGGCGGCGAGCGCGTCGTCGTCCTCGGCGAGCGGGGAGACGCTGGAGCAGACGAGGACGGTGTCGGCGCCGAGGCGGCGCGTCAGCTCGAACTTGTGGCGGGCGCGGCGCAGGTTGCGGGCGAACTCCTGCGGCGGCACGGCCTCGATGTCGCGCATCGGCTGGTAGAGGTCGATGCTCAGGCCCAGGTCGGCACAGCGGGCGCGGATGTCCTCGGGGGTGAGGGGGCTGGCGAGCAGGTCGTTCTCGAAGATCTCGACCCCGTGGAAGCCGGCCCGGGAGGCGGCCGTGAGCTTCTCGGTGAGGGAGCCGCTGAGCGAGACGGTGGCGATGGACGTACGCACCTGGGTACCTCTCTCCTTGCTCTTCGCGTGGGTGCCCCGACGGCTTACTCGGGTGCCCCGGCGGCTTACTTGGGTGCCCCGACGGCCCCGGCCAGCTCGGCGAAGTCGGCGAGCATCCGTGCGCTGTCGGGTTCCCGGCCGGTGAACAGGCGGAACGCGTCCACGGCCTGGAAGACGGCCATCCCGCCGCCGTCGAGGGTGGCGCAGCCCAGGCTTCGGGCGGTGCGCAGCAGCTCCGTCTCCAGCGGCCGGTAGACCACCTCGGCGATCCACAGCCCGGGGCGCAGCAGCTCGGCCGGGAACCCGAC